>CAXTPG010000164.1:0-6794 GCA_964246015.1 uncultured Acetobacteraceae bacterium | reverse complement strand
CGGTGGTCGTGTTGCCGTCATGGACCTCGCCGATGCGGTGGCTGACGCCCGTGTAATAGAGGATCCGCTCCGTCGTCGTGGTCTTGCCGGCATCGATATGGGCGGTGATGCCGATGTTGCGGATCTTGGCGAGCGGGTTCGGGGTGGCGGCGTCGGACACGGAAGAGACCTCCAAGGGAGACCGGGTGCGCTCAGCGCCCCCGGCGGCAAACGGCGACGGGCGCAGCGGAGACTCCGCGCGCCCGGAAAGGCGCCGCGCCCCACGTCTGGGCGCTGGCGTAAAGCGGCGCTTATGTGCGGCAGGTCCGGGCGGAATGCAAGCGCGTTGGTGCAACCGAAGGGGTTGGGACGTCGCGCAGCCTTGGTTTCGCCAGCCGATGCGACTACCGTGCAGCGCCGCCCGGTGCGGCAGGAAATAGCCAGTGGAACATGCCTCCGTGACACGTGCCGCCGCCCCGACATGGGACGGCCGTTTTCCCAGGAACGAAATCATCTCGCTGCTCGACGTCAGCCGGACGTTCAACCTGGCGGAGAGCACGTCCCGCGACCTGACGATGGGCGAGGTCATGGACCTCGTCGGCGTGAACGACGTGCGGGCCCTAACGCTGGGATACGGATCGTCCGCTGGCCTCGAGGCGCTTCGCCGCGCGATCGCCGAGGATAGCGGCGTGCCGCCGGGACACGTGATGACCACGACCGGCACCGCGCTCGGCCTCTTCCTGCTCGCGTTCGAACTCTGCCGGGCCGGCGACGAGGTCGTCCTGTGCACCCCATGCTTCCCGCCGACGCGGGACACGCTGGCTGCGTGCGGCGCGATCGTGGTCGAGGTGGCCCTGGCCTTCGACGCGGGGTACCGGCTCGACCTTTCGCGGATGGAACGGGCGCTTACGGCCAAGACCCGTCTCGTGAGTCTGGCATCCCCGCAGAACCCGAGCGGGGTTGGAATGACGCGGGCGGAGTTGGGCGCGCTCCTGGACCTCATGGCGCAGCGGGCGCCCCAAGCCCGGCTGTTCGTCGACGAAACGTACCGCGAGGCGGCCTATGGCGAGGCAGAGGTCGTGCCGAGTCTGGCGGGCATCGATCCCCGCGTGATCGTGGGCGCCTCCGTCTCCAAGGCGTTCGGAGCACCGGGGCTGCGGACCGGATGGCTCATCACCTCCGACGACGCATTGCGGGAGCGGCTGGTCGTGGCGAAGATGAACCTCGTCATATCCGGATCGACGCTGGACGAGGCTTTGTCCGCCGGCATTCTGAGCCAGAAGGCGCGCGTGCTGGGGCCGCGGCGGGTGGCCCTCGGCCAGGCCCTGGACGAGCTTGCGGCGTGGCACGCCGGCGAGGCGCACCGGCTGGATTGGGTGCGGCCCGACGCCGGCGCGCTCTGCTGCTTCCGCCTGTCGGCCGCCGCGTTCGACGATGCCGCCGTCGCACGATTCTGGGACACGCTGCCGACGCTGGACCTGCAGCTCGCGCCGGGCACATGGTTCGGGGAGAGCGAGCGCGTGTTCCGCCTGGGCTTCGGCTATCTGCCCCCCGAGCGGTTGACACGGGGCCTGGCGGCCGTGTCAGCGGCGCTCGATGCATCGGCGAATGGCGTGACCTGACGGGTTCCGCGGTGGCCGCTCAGGCGGCGGCACAGCCCATGCACCGCCCCTCGGCCTCGATCGTCGCCTTCTGCACGACGAAGCCCCGTGCTGCCGCTGCCTGTTCCAGCGCCGCACGCACCGGGGCGTCCTCCAGTTCGATCACCGTGCCGCAGCCGCCGCAGATCAGGAATTGCGCCGCGTGGGCGTGGTGGTCGTGCACGGGACAGCCGATGAAGGCTGAGAGGCGCTCGACCCGGTGGATCAGGCCGTGCTCCATCAGGAACTCCAGGGCACGGTAGACCGTGGGCGGCGCAGCGCCCCGGCGCTGCACCTTCAACCGGTCCAGCAGGTCGTATGCGCCGACGGGCCGCCCGGATTCCAGCACCAGGGACAGCACCTGGCGGCGCAGGTCGGTCAGCTTCGCGCCCCGCCGTTCGCACAATGCTGCCGCGCGGTCGAGCTGGTCGGGGACCGGCGCGTGGGTGTGGGGTTCTGGAACCATATAACCTATGTCTGGCACCAGACCCCGCGATGCAAGGCCCGCGATGCCAGACCCGATCCTCGACACCATCCGCTTCGACGCTGCCGGCCTCGTGGCCGCCATCGCGCAGCAGCACGACACAGGGGAGGTGCTGATGCTGGCGTGGATGAACCGCGACTCGGTCGCCGAGACCCTGGCGAGCGGGCGGGTCTGCTACTGGAGCCGCAGCCGGCAGGCGCTGTGGCGCAAGGGAGAGACCAGCGGCCAGGTGCAGCGCCTGGTGGAGCTGCGGGTCGATTGCGACGCCGATTCGCTGCTGCTTCTGGTCGATCAGCACGGGGTCGCGTGCCACACGGGCCGCCGGTCCTGCTTCTACCGGGCCGCCCGCGATGGGGCGCTGGTCGAGCTGACGCAGCCATTGGTCGCGCCGGAGCAGCTCTATGGTTGAGCCGCTTCCGCTCACGGTGCTGACGGGCTTCCTGGGCGCCGGCAAGTCGACGCTGCTGAACCACCTGCTGCGGCAGCCGGCGCTGGCCGGCACCGCGGTGCTGGTCAACGAGTTCGGGGAGATCGGGCTGGACCACCTGCTGGTCGAACAGCTCGACGAGACGACCGTGCTGCTGAACGCGGGGTGCCTGTGCTGCACCGTGCGCGGCGATCTGGTGAAGGCGCTGCGGGACCTGCAGCCGCGGGTCGAGTCCGGCCAGGTGCGCCGTGTGATGCTGGAGACGACGGGCCTCGCCGACCCGGCGCCCATCCTGCAGACGCTGATGGGCGACGCCTTCGCCGCCACGCGGTATCGGCTGGACGGCGTCGTCACCGTCATCGATGCGGTGCATGCGATGGACCAGCTCGACCGGCAGCCGGAGGCGTTGAAGCAGGCCGCGGTCGCGGACCGGCTGGTGCTGACCAAGACCGATCTGGTGGCCGACCTGGTAGCGCTTCGTGCACGGCTGGGCGCGCTCAATCCGGCGGCGCCGATCCTGGTGGCGGAGCATGGGCGGATCGATGCCGGGCTGCTGCTGGGCGCCGGGTTCGACCCTGCCGACAAGGCGGCGGACGTTCAGGCGTGGCTCGCGATCGACGCGTACGGGCACCACCACCATCGCCACGACCCGAACCGCCACGATGCCAGCATCCGGGCGCTGTGCATGACGTTCGACCGGCCGCTGCATTGGCAGGGGGTGGGCACGTGGCTCGAGATGCTGATCGCGACGCAGGGGGAGAAGCTGTTGCGGGTGAAGGGGATCCTGAACCTGGCGGGCCAGGACCGGCCCGTGGTGGTGCACGGGGTGCAGCACCTGTTCCATCCGCCCAGCCTGCTGCCGGCGTGGCCCGCGGGCGATCCGCGCACCAGCCGCATCGTGATGATCCTGCGCGACCTCGATCCCGCCATCGTCGAGCGCGGGTTGCGGGCGTTCGAGGATGCGGCGGATCAGACGGTTTCGGTGCCGATGACGGCGGAGAGCGGGGCGGGGCCGTAGAGGTGGGGGAAGGGGTCCATACCGGGCTCGCTGTGCTCCCAGCGGATGTCGAGGCCCGTGGAGTCGATGCGCAGCAGCACCAGGTGGGCGCTGGCGGGGAAGAAGCGTTCGAGCACGAAGGCGAGCTGTTCCTCGGTGCACAGGTGCACGAAAGGATCGGCGTGGAGGGCGCCGGCGTCCTGGACCGCGGCCCAGCCGGGCGGCGTGGTGACGTGCAGCAGGATCATGCTTCCCTCAGCTTCACGGACAGGATGTAGGCGGACAGCAGCAAGGTCACGATGTTGGGCAGGATGACCGGCAGGGCGTGGATCATGATGCCGTATACCAGCCACAGCGCGACGCCTATCGTGAACAGGACCAGCATGTTGAGGCTGAAGTCGCGGGCGCTGCGGGTGCGCCAGGTCTTTGCGACCTGCGGTATGAAGGCGACCGTCGTCAGCAGTCCCGCGACCATCCCCACGGCTTCCGCCAGCTCCGCCATGTTGCCCCCTTCGGCTTGCCCCCCTATGCAACCGCGCATGACGCTTTGCAACCGATGGCGCTGATCTACCTGGTGGCCGGGGAGGCCAGCGGCGACGTGCTGGGCGCACGGCTGATGGCCGCGATCCGTGCGTTGCAGCCGGACGTGGAGTTCGCCGGGGTGGGCGGCGCGCGGATGGCGGAGCAGGGGCTGGACAGCCTGTTTCCGCTCGCCGACCTGGCCGTCATGGGGATCGTCGAGGTGATCCCGCGGCTGAACCTGATCCGCCGCCGGCTGCGCGAGGTGGATGCCGATCTGCGGCGGCGGCGTCCGGCCGTGCTGGTGACCATCGACAGCCCGGGCTTCACGCATCGTGTGCTGAAATCGGCGGAGGGCCTCGGCATCCGGCGGGTCCACTACGTCGCGCCGCAGGTGTGGGCGTGGCGCGCGCACCGGGTGAGGCACTATCCGGGGCTGTGGGACAAGCTGCTGTGCCTCCTGCCGTTCGAGCCCGCCTGGTTCGCGCGGCATGGGCTGGAGGCGACGTTCGTCGGGCATCCGGTGCTGGAGAGCGGGTCCGGCGAGGGCGATGGGGCGCGGTTCCGCGGGGCCCATGGCGTGGCGCCGGACGCGCCGGTGCTGGTGCTGATGCCGGGCAGCCGGCGGTCCGAGGCGCCGCGGCTGCTGCCGGTGTTCGGCCGCACGCTGGAGCTGCTGGCACGCGAGGCGCCGGGGTTGCGGCCGGTGCTGCCGGTTTCGGCCGTGGTGCGGGAGGTGGTGGAGCGGGCGGCGCGCGACTGGCCGGTTTCACCGATCATCGTGACGTCGCTGGCGGACAAGCACGACGCGTATGCGGCTGCCGGGGTCGCGCTGACCAAGTCGGGGACGTCGACGCTGGAACTCGCGCTGGCCGGGGTGCCGATGGCGGTGACGTATCGCGTCAATGCACTCAGCGCCGCGCTGGCCCGGCGGATGATCCGGGTGCCGCACGTGGCCATGGTGAACCTGCTGGCGGGGCGGGCGCTGGTGCCGGAACTGCTGCAGCAGGACTGCAACCCCCGGGCGCTGGCGGACACGGTGCTGGCGTTGTTGTCGGACCCGGCGGCGGCGGCGGCCCAGCGCGCCGGGTTCCGCACCGTGCTCGACCAGCTTCACCCCCCGGCCGGCACGCCGTCCGACGCGGCGGCGCGGGAGGTGCTTTCGCTCACGTAGCCGCGGCCTTCGGCATTTGCGGCATGCGCTCCAGGATCTCGTGCCCCCCGTCCCAGACCAGCTTCAGCGCGACGTAAAGCACGATCAGCAGGCCGACCCAGGCGATCCAGCGATAGCGCTCCAGCAAGGAGGCGATGAACGACGCGGCGGCGCCCATCAGCACGACGGAGATGCCGAGGCCGACGACCAGCACCCAGGGGTGCTCGCGGGATGCGCCGGCGACCGCCAGCACGTTGTCGAGGCTCATGGACACGTCGGCGACGACGATCTGGATCATCGCCTGCTTCATCGACTTCGGTGCCGCGTGCGCCCCGGCCGCCTCGGCCGCCGCGCGCATCTTCGCGGTGGGGCGCAGCTCGCGGAACATCTTCCAGCACACCCACAGCAGCAGCAGGCCGCCAGCGAACAGCAGGCCGACGATGGCAAGGAGCTGCACGGTGATGAACGCGAACCCGATCCGCAGCACCGTCGCGATGCCGATTCCGATCAGGATCGCCTTCTTCTTCTGCTCCGGCGCCAACCCGGCCACCGCCATGCCCACGACGATGGCGTTGTCGCCCGCCAGCACGAGGTCGATGACGAGCACCTGCAGCAGGGCGACGAGTTCCGGCAGCATGGACTGCCACATCGTCATGAGCTTGCCTTCCCGGTGGCGGGGGCGTAGCTGCGCTTCGTCTGGTTCATGCCGCTCCTAAGGCCCCGGAGGCTACAATGGTTCCGCGCTACTCCCGCCCCGACATGACCGCCATCTGGTCGGCCGAAAACCGGTTTCGCATCTGGTTCGAGATCGAGGCCTTGGCAGCCGAGGCGATGGCCGTCCATGGCATGATCCCTGACACGGCCGCGCGTACGATCCGCGACAAGGGCGCCGCGAAGGTTGCGGTGATCACCGCGGCGGATCTGGAGCGTATCGACGCCATCGAGCGTGAGACCCGTCACGACGTCATCGCCTTCCTCACGTGGTTGGCGGAGGGCATAGGGCCGGACAGCCGGTTCGTCCACCAGGGGATGACGAGCTCGGACGTGCTGGACACGTGCTTCTCGATCCAGTTGACGCAGGCGGCGGATCTGCTGCTGGCCGACGTCGACGCGGTGTTGGCGGCGCTGGAGCGCCGGGCGCAGGAGTTCAAATACACGCCGACGATCGGGCGCAGCCACGGCATCCATGCGGAGCCGACGAGCTTCGGCCTGAAGCTGGCCGGGCATTACGCCGAGTTCGCGCGCAATCGCGCCCGGCTGGTCGCGGCCCGGGCCGAGGTCGCGGTATGCGCCATCAGCGGTGCCGTCGGCACGTATGCGCATCTGGGCCCGATGATCGAGGCGCATGTGGCGACGAGGCTGAACCTGGCTGTCGAACCGGTGTCGACGCAGGTCATCCCGCGGGACCGGCACGCGGCGTTCTTCTGCACGCTGGCCGTGATCGCGAGCGGGATCGAGCGGCTGGCGACGGAGGTGCGGCACCTGCAGCGGAGCGAGGTGCGGGAGGCCGAAGAGTTCTTCCACGCGGGGCAGAAGGGGAGCAGCGCGATGCCGCACAAGCGCAACCCGGTGCTGAGCGAGAACCTGACGGGCCT
>CAXTPG010000163.1:0-6866 GCA_964246015.1 uncultured Acetobacteraceae bacterium | reverse complement strand
CCATCGCGGCCTCCACCTTGCGGCGCTGGGCGATGTCGAGGCTGCCGTGGTGGATCGCGATGGGAAGGGTTTCGGTGTTGATCTTCCATAGCGCCTGGAACATCAGCTCGCCCTGCGCGCGGGTGTTGACGAAGACGATCGTCATGCCGTGGGCGCGGATGCGGTCCAGGATGCGGGACGCGGCGCTGAGGCCCATGTGGCCCGACCAGGGAAGGCGCTCGGCGGGCAGAAGGATGGACAGGGCAGGGGGCGCGCCCTCCGCCACCTCGATCAGGCGGGGTTCCGTGCCGGCTCCGACGTAGTCGAGCAGGGCGCGCTTGTGCGCGACGGTGGCGGACAGGCCGACGCGGCGGGCGGCGGGCGCCAGCATGGTCAGGCGGGCGAGGCACAGCGCCAGTTGATCCCCGCGCTTCGTCCCCGCCAGGGCGTGCACCTCGTCGATCACGATCGTCTGCAACCCGGCGAACAGGGCGGGCGCGTCCTCCTGACTCAGCAGGAGGGCCAGGCTTTCGGGCGTGGTGAGCAGGAGGTTTGGGGGCTGCTCCTTCTGTCGCTTTCGCCGGTTGGCGGGCGTGTCGCCGGTGCGGGTCTCAATCGGGATGGCGAGGCCCATGTCCTCGACAGGGGTGGTGAGGTTGCGGGCGATGTCGGTCGCCAGGGCCTTCAATGGGCTGACATAGAGGGTGTGGAGGCCGGGGCGGGGCCGGGCGGCAAGGTCGACGAGGCTTGCCAGGAACCCGGCCAGCGTCTTGCCGCCGCCGGTCGGCGCGATCAGGAGCGCGCTTTCGCCGGCCGCCGCGGCGTCGAGCATGGCGAGCTGGAAGCCGCGCGGCGTCCAGCCGCGTCGGGCGAACCAGGATGCGAAGGGTTCCGGTAATGTTCCCACGGGGACAGAGATAGCGTGGCGGGGGCGTCGCGCAAAGGGCCGGGTTTGGCGTCAGTCTTCGAGCGTGTCTGGGTCCAGCCCTTCGTTCAGTAAGGCGAAGAGTCGGGTCATATGGAAGTCGAACTCGGCCCAGAACGCGGCGGCCTCTTCAGGGGGTAGGACATGCTTGTGGTCGCGGACGTAGTTGTCGAGCTGGATCAGCTCCATGTTCCTGTCCCAGGGGATCATCTCGGCCGTCCGTACGCGGTCCAGCCGTTGGTGAAGGCCCGCGACAATCAGGGCCCGGAACTCGTCGGAGAGAGGCGGGGCGGCGTCCGCGGACTCGGTGCGGAACAGGTCGGGCTGGGTGGTAGCCATGGTCGCGGATACCATTTGGCCCCGAGTCGCGGAAGCCTGGGCATCGGCTCACGGGCCGCCGCCTTGGCGAAGTGAGGCTCGATAGGCATCCTGGCCGAATGAGCTGGCGCACGGAGTCCCTTCCCGAGATCGTGCGCGCCATGGCGGCCCGGCCACGTCATGAGGCCCTGCGCGGGCATGTCACCGACCTGCTGCGCCATGCGTTCGGGGCCGCCTACAGCGAAATCACGCAGGAAGCCTATCTCCTGGACGGGTCCGGCCGCATCGACACGTTGTGGGGCAGCACGGTGATCGAGCTCAAGACAGATCTTCGTCGCGAGATCGACGACGTCCGCGCCCGGCTGCCTGAGTACCTGGCCGACGCTGCCCGGCGCAGCCCCGGGCAGCGTGCCGCGACGGGCCTCGCCACCGACGGCGCCGAGTTCATCGCCTTCACCCTGGACGATGGCCGATTGCGCGAGATCGCCTGCCACCAGACCGATCCCGACAATCCGGAACGCCTGCTCGCCTGGCTCGAGCCTCTGCTCTCCACGACGCCCGATCTGCCGCCAGACGCCCGCGCCGTGGCCCAGGCGTTCGGGCGCTACAGCATGGCGTTCGGCCGCGCGAAGGTGACGCTCGACGCGCTGTGGGACACCCTCCGGCATGATCCGGAGGTGCGCCTCAAGCGCGATCTTTGGGACGGGCTGCTTCGTGAGGCCTATGGCGAACCCGTCGGCGAAGATGCGCTGTTCCTGCAGCACACCTACCTCGCGCTTGTCGTCAAGGCGATTGCGGCCCGCGTGCTGGGCCTGCCGGTCGATGACCCCGCCATGCTCCTGTCCGGGCAGGCGCTCACCGACGAAGGCATCGTCGGTGCGGTCGAGGCGGACTTCTTCGACTGGCCGCTCAAGCGCACGGACGGCGCCGACCTGGTACGCTCCGTGGCCCAACAGGTCGCGCGGTTCAGCCTGCGGGACGTCCAGACCGACGTGCTGAAGGTCCTATATGAAAGCTTGATCGATCCGGACCAGCGGCATGACCTGGGCGAATACTACACCCCGGACTGGCTCGCCGGCCGCGTCGTCGCCCACGCCGTCGACGCGCCACTGCATCAGCGCGTGCTGGACCCGGCTTGCGGCTCCGGCACGTTCCTGTTCCACGCGCTCCGGCGGCTGATTGCTGCCGGGCGTGTCGAGGGGCTGGCGCCCGCCGCCATCCTGGCGCTTGCCGCAGAGAAGGTGCGCGGCCTCGATGTCCATCCCGTCGCCGTCACCCTGGCCCGCGTCACCTGGCTGTTGGCCGTCGCGGAGTTGCTGGAGCATCGCAGCGCCGGATTCACCGTCCCGGTGTTCATGGGCGACGCGATGCAGTGGAACCTGCGCCGCTACATGGGCGGCGCCGACGTGGTGGTCGAGGTGCCGGACGACGCCCCGCTGCACATCCCCGCGGGCTTTGCCGAGGACCAGGCCGTCTTCGAGCACGGGCTCGACGCCCTCAATCACGGATTGCGGCACGACTCAAGCACCCGGGCCGTCGAACGCGCGCTCCGACGGATCGAAGGCGCGAACCCCGCGGACGCCGCGGCGCTGGCCGCCACGTTCACGCAGTTGCAGGCCCTTTACCGCGCCGGGCGCAACGGCATCTGGACCTTCGTGTTCCGCAACCTCGTCCGCCCGCTCTGGCTCTCAAGGCCCGAGCAGCGGGCGGACGTGCTCGTCGGCAACCCGCCCTGGATCGTGTATCGCCACCTCAGCGCCGGCATGAAGGAGCGCCTGCGCGACGGCCTGCGCGGCTACGAGCTCTGGGTTGGCGGCAACCTTGCCACGCAGCAGGACATGTGGGCGCTGTTCTGGGCCCGCGGCGCCGAACGTTACCTCGCCCCCGGCGGCGCCATCGCCTTCGTGCTGCCGTTCGCCGCCCTGAACGCCCCGGCGTTCGCCGCCGTGCGCACGGGGCGCATGGGCGAGGTTCGGGTACGGATCGAAGGCGGCTGGGCGCTGGAGCATGTCCGGCCGATCTTCGGCGCGCAGTCCGGCAGTGGGACCACCAGCGCGTGCGTGCTGTTCGGCCGCCGGGCCATGGCCGGGCCGCATCCCGCGGAGGTGCGGCGCTGGTCCGGCACGCTGCCCCGGCGCGATGCGAACGAGGCGGAGGCCGAAGTGGCCCTGACCGCGACGATCGACCCCTGGCCACGCCCCCGCACGCTGATTGGCGCTTCGCCCTACCGGGAACGGTTCCGCCAGGGCGCGACGATCGTGCCCCGCCGCTTCTTCCTGACGGAGCCCGAACTGGTGTCCCGCCTGGGCGCGCGTAGGGATGCGCCTCGCGTGCGCGGCAGGGCTGGGCGGCTGGACAAGGCGCCCTGGACCGGGGTGGAGCCGCCCCGCGGACCCGTGGAGTCGCTGTTTCTGCGCCCGCTGGCGCTGGGCGAGAGCGTGGCGCCGTTCCGGATGCTGGATACGGTGCAGAGCGTTATCCCTGCGGATGGCGGCCGGCTCCTCGATGCAGCCGCGGCAGAGGATGAAGGCCACCGTCATCTCGCTGCCTGGCTGCGCGACGTCGAAGCGAAATGGGCGGCGCACAGCAACACGAGGAGCGATGGCACGCCGAGGATGACGGTCACGCAACGGATCAACCACATGCGTGGCTTGTCGATCCAGCTTGCCGGTACGCCGATACGCGTCATTTACACAGCCTCGGGGACGCGTCTGAGCGCTGCGGTTTGCCTGCTCGAGGCGATTATCGTCGAACACAAGGCATATTGGGCGCCAGCGCGCTCACAGGATGAGGCGCGCTATCTCGTGGCTATCCTCAATAGTGCGGCCGTCCTCTCGAAGATCGTAGACCTTCAATCTCACGGTCAGCGCGACAAGCGTGATCTCGACAACCTGGTCTGGACGCTTCCCATCCCCAGCTTCGACCCCATCGACCCGCTCCACCGCGACCTTGCCGCAGCCGCCGCCCGTGCCGAAACTGTCGCTGCCAGAGTCGAACTCGTCACCGCCGCGCACTTCACCGCCCAACGCCGCGCCATCCGGGCCGCCTTGCTGGAGGACGGCGTGGCGCAGGAGATCGAGGCCCTGGTCGATGCGTTGCTGCCGGTGTGAGCTTTCGCTCTACCCTGCCTTGCACCACGGCGGCGCACCGTCGAGCATGGCGAACGCCCACCAGGACCGCTCGCGATGCCCGTGCCGGATTACCAGACGCTGATGCTTCCCGTGCTGCGGGCGACCGCGTCCGGCGAGATGCGGGTGGGCGACGTGGTGGAGGCCGTTTCGGCGTCGCTGGGCCTCTCGCCCGATGACCGGGCGCAGATGATTCCCTCAGGCTCCATGTCCCTGATCGCGAACCGGGTGCATTGGGCCAAGACCTACTTGTCCAAGGCGGGGCTTCTGCATGCGACGCGGCGTGGCCATTTCGCGATCACCCCGCGAGGGTCCGAGGTGCTGCAGCGTGGTCTCGTGCGCATCGACAACGCCGTCCTGCGCCAGTTCGCGGAGTTCCGGGAGTTCACGAAGCGGCCGGAGGCTGCGACATCGGCCACCGAACCGGCGGTGAGCGTGGCGGAGCCGTCGGAAACGCCGTCCGAGCAGATGCGCAGCGCGCATAAACGCATCCAGGACACCCTCGCACAGGAGTTGCTGGACCGGATTCGTGCCGCGCCGCCCGCGTTCTTCGAGCGGCTGGTGGTTTTGTTGCTGGTTCGCATGGGGTTCGGCGGGAGCTTCGAGCAGGCGGGCCGTGCCATTGGGCGCAGCGGAGACCACGGCGTGGATGGCGTGATCGACCAAGATGTGCTGGGACTCGACCGGGTCTATGTCCAGGCGAAGCGGTACGATGACGGCAATACGGTTGGGTCCGGGGCGATCCGGGACTTCTTCGGCAGCCTGGACCGGCACCGGGCGAGCAAGGGGCTGTTCGTCACGACGTCAAGTTTCACGGTATCGGCGCGGGAGACGGCGGAGCAGCTCAGCAAGCGCATGGTCCTTGTGGATGGCGAGATGCTGGCGCGGATGATGATCGCGCACGATGTGGGCTGCCGCGTGGAGGACACGCTGCACATCAAGAAGCTCGACGAGGATTTCTTCGAGTAGCGGATGGCCGTGCTCGCCCCCTGGCACCCCGACCGGTTCGCCGACCGGCTGCCGTTACTGCGTCGCCGCGCCCGCCTGATGGCCGACACAAGGGCGTTTTTCCACGCTCTCGGCTACAGCGAAGTCGAGACGCCCTATCTCGTTCCCGCGCCCGGCGAGGAGGTGCATCTGGCCGCGCTGCGGACCCGGGCTGCCGACGCGTATGGCGCCAGCCGGGAACTGTGGCTGCACACCTCGCCGGAGTTCGCGATGAAGCGGCTGCTGGTCGCGGGCGCCGGGCCGGTCTTCCAGCTTGCGCGGGTCTGGCGGGACAACGAGGGCAGTGCGCGGCATGCCATCGAGTTCACGATGCTGGAGTGGTATCGCCCCGGCCTGTCGTTCGCCGGGTTGATGGACGAGACCGAGGCGCTGCTGCGCGCCGTCCTGCCCGGGGTGGTCCGCAGCGGGGGCGTGGAGTCCCGGCTGGACCAGTTCGAGCGGATCAGCGTCGCGGAGGCGTTCCAGCGCCATGCCGGCGCCGACGTGCTGGGCACCGCGGGGGATGCGGCGGCGCTCGCGGCGTCCGCCGGGGCGGCGTTGAGGACCGGGGAGGGGTGGGAGGACCTGTTCTTCCGCCTGCTGCTGGAACGCGTCGAGCCGCATCTGGGGCGGGAGCATCCCACTTTCCTGACCCACTGGCCCGCCGCGCAGGCCGCCCTGGCCCGGCGCGACCCCGGGGACCCCCGCGTGGCGCTGCGGTTCGAGCTGTTCGTCTGCGGCATGGAACTCGCCAACGCGTTCGAGGAGTTGACCGATGCCGTCGAGCAGCGCGGGCGCTTCATCGAGGACCGCGCCCGCCGCCATGCGCGGCACGGGCCGGACTGGCCGCTGGACGAGGATTTCCTGGCGGCGCTGGCGCATGGCATGCCGCCGGCGTCGGGCATCGCGATGGGGTTCGATCGGCTGGCGATGATCGCGGCCGGTGCGGACCGGATCGATCAGGTGCAGTGGTTGCCATCGCTGTGATCGCGCTTGCAACCGGGGCCGCCGCATCCAAGGTGTCGAGCATGCGGATCGCCGTCCTCGCCCTGCTTCTGCTGACCGCCGCCTGCACCACGGGCGTCGATCGGCGCACGTTTCTGAACACGCTGATCGGCGCGCCGGAGACCGAGGTGGTGCGTCAGATGGGTGTGCCGTCCCGGACGTATGAGACCGGCGGCCACAAATACCTGGCGTATTCCGAACAGCGCGCGGACTACATTGCGGGCGGGCCGTTCCTGTTCGGCGCCGGCTTCTACTACGGCCCACGGTTCGGATACGCGGCCTTCCCGCCGCAGGTGATCGAGCGTGTGTGCGAAACCACGTTCGACATCGCCGAGGGCCGGGTGTTGACCTGGGCGCTGCGGGGCAACGCATGCGGCTGACGCGGATGCTGGCGTGCTGCGGCCTGCTGGCGTTGCCGATCACGTGCTCGCAGGCGGGCGATGGCATCTATTCGGCCGGGGTGGAACCAAGCCCGTCGAGCCGCGTCAACCCGATGGAGCCGGGCTTCACCAATGATGGCAGCC
>CAXTPG010000162.1:0-7020 GCA_964246015.1 uncultured Acetobacteraceae bacterium | reverse complement strand
AGCATCTGGCCGGCATGAAGGACAGCAAGGTCATCGTCGCGATCAACAAGGACGAAGAGGCGCCCATCTTCCAGGTCGCCGACTACGGCCTCGTCGGCGATCTCTTCACCATCCTCCCCGAACTCCAGGCCGAGCTGGAGCGCCCGGCATGAACATGTCCACCACGGCGCTGCCCGGCACCGCCGACCTGCAATTGGCCGCCCCCGTCATCCAGCACGTCGGACTCGTCGGCGCAGGCCAGATGGGCAGCGGCATCGCCCACGTCTGCGCCCTCGCCGGCCTGCCGGTCACGCTCATCGACGCGAAGGCCGAGGCCCTGGAAAAGGCCCGCGCCACGATGGGCCGCAACATGGACCGCCAGGTGTCCAAGGGCGCGATCACCGCCGAGGACAAACAGGCCGCCCTCGCCCGCGTGACCACCAGCCTGGACTACGCCGCCTTCGCCGACGTGGACCTCGTCATCGAGGCCGCGACCGAAAAAGAGGACGTCAAGCGCGTCATCTACAAGGCGATCACCCCCCACCTGAAGCAAAGCTGCATCCTGGCCAGCAACACCAGCAGCATCAGCATCACCCGCCTGGGCGCCAGCACCGACCGCCCCGAGAAGTTCATCGGCATGCACTTCATGAACCCGGTCCCGGTCATGAAGCTGGTCGAGGTCATCCGTGGCATCGCCACCGACGAACCGACATTCCAGGCCATCCAGGCCCTCGCCGCCAAGCTGAACAAGACCACCTCCGTCAGCGAGGACTTCCCGGCCTTCATCGTCAACCGCATCCTGGTCCCGATGATCAACGAGGCCGTCTATGCCCTGTACGAAGGCGTCGGCAGCATCACCGCGATCGACACGGCCATGCGCCTCGGCGCCAACCACCCCATGGGCCCGCTGGAACTCGCGGATTTCATCGGCCTCGACACCTGCCTCAGCATCATGCAGGTCCTGCACAACGGCCTGTCCGACAGCAAGTATCGCCCCTGTCCGCTGCTGGTGAAATACGTCGAAGCCGGCTGGTATGGCCGCAAGACCGGCCGCGGCTTCTACGACTACACCGTCCAGCCCCCCCGCCCGACCCGCTGAGGAAAGTTGAGCCCTCTTCCGTCGGAAGAGGGTTGGGTGAGTCCCCGGCTGCACACGACTGCAACCGCGGCCCTCACCCCGCAACTACCCCCCGAACTTGCCCCCGAACTTGCCCTCGAACACCGTCTCGCTCAACGGCTTCCGCCCGCTCGGCTCCTCACGCCCCTGCAGGTACTCGGGCAACGTCCCCTTGTCGCCCTTCCGCCCGATGGCGATCGCCTCCTCGACCCGATACCCCTCCGGGAACCCCAACTCCGCAAACGCCCGGGGAATATCGAACCCGACCATCCCATGCGTATGCCAACCCATCCGCGTCGCCTGCAGCGCCAGGTTCCCCCAAGCCGCCCCGGCATCCAGCGAATGGCTGTGCGAAGGGATCGCCTCATCCTTCCCGGGCGGCACCATCGTCGAGCTTGACGCCAGCACCACGATCGCCGCCGCGTCCTTGGCCCAGCTCTGGTTGAACTCGTTCAGCAGCCCGAACAGCGTCGCCCACGCCGGCGTGTCCCGCCGCGCATACACGAACCGCCACGGCTGGGAGTTGTACGACGACGCCGCCCACCGCGCCGCCTCGAAGATCGTCATCAGCTCCGCAACCGGGATCGCCTCGCCCGTGAAGGCGCGCGGCGACCACCGCTCCAGGAACAGCGGGTCGATCGGGTGGTCGGCGGTGCGGTTGCCCACGGTCGTCATGCAAGTGCCTCGTTCGTTGTCGCTGTGCCGGTTCTATCGCATCCCGCACGGCGCGACCAACCCGCCTTGCACGCATCCGGCGATCACGAATAAGCTCGGCCGATGAACAGGTCCGGCAACGAAGCCTACTGGTGGCAAGCCGCCCCGCTCACCAAACTCGCCGAACAGCCGGTGGCCCCCACCTGCGACGTCGCGATCATCGGCGCCGGCTACACCGGCCTCTCCGCCGCCATCACCCTCGCCCGCGCCGGCCGCTCGGTCCAGGTCTTCGACAAGATGCGCCCCGGCGAAGGCGCCTCCACCCGCAACGGCGGCATCACCAGCGGCAACCTCCGCCCCAGCAACGAAACCCTCGCCAACCGCTTCGGCCCACCCGCCGCCGCCGCAATCCTCGAGGAAGGGAAGGCTGCCAGGGAAGACCTCTACCGGTTCATCGCCGACGAGAACATCGACTGCGACTTCGCCCTGGTCGGCCGCTTCGCCGGCGCCTACGCGAAACGCGACTATGACGGCCTGGCCCGCACCGCCGAGGACCTCAACCGCACCCTGGGCATCGAGGCCTACGCCGTCCCCCGCGCCGAACAGCGCGACTACCTCGGCACCGACACCTACCACGGCGGCGCGGTCCGCATGGACATCGGCGGCCTCCACCCCGCCAAGTTCCACGCCGGCATGCTCCGCGTCACCCTCGCGACCGGCGCCGCCATCCACGGCGAAACCGCCGTCACCCGCGTCGACCAATCCGGCGATGGCTGGCAGGTCACGACCGCCCGCGGCACGACAACCGCCCGCGACGTCCTCACCTGCACCAACGGCTACACCGACCGCTCCGACCGCTGGCTCCGCCGCCGCCTCGTGCCCATCCGCAGCCGCATCATCGCCACGGCGCCCCTCTCACCCAACCTCATGGGCGAGTTGATGCCCCGCCGGATGATGGCGACCGAAACCCGCCAGCTCCATTACTACTATCGCCCCAGCCCCGACGGCACCCGCATCCTCTTCGGCGGCCGCGACGGAACCATCAGCGGCGACCCGGCATGGCCCACCGAGGCGCTCCGCAAGGCCATGGTCAGCATCTTCCCCGTCCTGGACGACGTCGCCGTCGACTACAGCTGGTTCGGCCACGTCGCCATGAACCGCGACATGATCCCCCGCATCTTCGCCCACGGCGGCAAGCGCTACGCCGCCGGCTACTGCGGCAGCGGCACCGTCTGGGCGCGCTGGGCCGGGCTGAAGGCCGCGCAACAGATCCTGGGCGACAGCGCCGGCGCCTCCGCGCTCGACATGCGTCCCCCCGCCGCCATCCCGTTCTTCGAAGGCACGCCCTGGTTCATGCCCGCCGTCTTCGCGTGGATGAGCACGCAGGACAAGCTGGCGGCCCGCAGCCGCGACTAACCCCCGCTCGCCAGCGACGCCGGCTGCTCGGCTTCAGTCTCGATCTGCCGCCGCGCTTCGTCCCAGAAAGCGATATCGCCCCCCTCCGGCCGCCCAGCCTGCTCCCACAGGTGATAGGCCCGAACCCGGATCGGCTCCAATACGTCTTCCTTCGGCATTCAAGGCTCCCTCGTCCGCTTCGGACGAAGCGCGCCCGGGGCCGTGGAGTTGCCTCCCCTACGCGGCCGCGTCCCAACCCAGCTCGGCCAGGATCTCGTCTGTATGCTCGCCAACCGCCGGAAGGTCCCGCCGCTGCGTCAGCCGCTCCCCATCCAGCGCCAACGGCAGCGCCGGCAGCTTCACCGCCCTGCCATCGGCCAACGTCAACGGCACCAACCCACCCGACGCGTTCAGATGCGGGTCGTCGAACAGCTCCCACGGCTTCGCGATCGGCGCATACGGCAGCCCCAGCGCCTCGCACCGCGCCATCAGCGCCGGCTTGTCCAACGCGCCCAGCGCCGCCGCGATGATCGGCAACACCCGCTCCCGCGCCGCCACCCGCTGCTGCTGCGTCGCAAGCGTCGGGTCGGTCGAAAGCACGTCCAACCCGAAGCTGTGGCACAGCAGCTTCCACTGCGTGTCAGTCACCGCGCCGACGAACACCTGGCCCCCGTCCGCGCAGTCGAAGATGTCGTAGATCGGCCAAGCCGGACGCTTGATCCCCATCGGCGGCGGCTCCGTCCCCGTGATCGCCGCCTGCGCCATGTGCTGCGCCACCAGCACCGCATTCGTCTCGAACAGCCCCGCCATCACGTGCTTGCCCACGCCCGTGCGGTGCCGCTCCTCCACCGCCGCCAGCACGCCCAGCGCCGCGAACGTGCCCCCCAATATGTCGTTGATGCTCGACCCCGCCCGCATCGGGCGGCCGGGCAGCCCCGTCATGTACGCCAACCCCCCCATCATCTGCACGACCTCGTCCAGCGCCACCCGGTGCTCGTACGGCCCCGGCAGGAACCCCTTGCAACTGCAATAGATCAGCCGCGGGTTCTCCTCCCGCAACGCCGCATAGGACAGGCCCAGCTTGTCCAGCGCCCCCGGCCGGAAGTTCTCGATCAGCACGTCCGCCCGCGCCAGCAGCCGCTTCGCCACCGCCAGGCCATCGGCCGATTTCAGATCCAGCACCACGCTCCGCTTGTTCCGGTTCAGCATGGCGAAGAACCCCGTCCCCGCCCCATGCAGCCGCCGCGTATTGTCGCCCGCCGGCTTCTCCCCCTCCGCGGCCGGCTCCACCTTCACGACGTCGGCGCCTAGATCCGCCAGCGCCAACCCGCACGTCGGCCCCATGACCATGTGCGCGAATTCGACGACCCGCAGGCCCGCAAGCGGCGCCTGGCTCATGCCGCAGCCCGGAACGTCCGCGGAATGCCGGCCCGCGCCAGCCCGCCGTGCCGGGCTTCGTCCGGCAGGGCCTCCGCCAGGATCGCCCGCGCCGCGAGCAATCCGTCCAGGTCGATGCCCGTCGCCATTCCCATGCTCTCCAGCATGAACACCAGGTCCTCCGTCACGATGTTCCCGCTGGCCCCCGGCGCATACGGACACCCACCCAGCCCCGCAAGGCTGCTGTCGAAGTTCCGGATCCCCTCCTCGAGCCCGGCCAGCGCGTTCGCCATCCCCAGCCCCATCGTATCATGCAGGTGCAAGCCCTCCAGCCTGTCGCCGACCTCCGCCCGCACCGCCCGGACCACGCTCCTGATCTGCGCCGGGTGCGCATATCCCACCGTATCCGCCAACGCAACGAAGTCCGCCCCCGCCGCCAGCAGCGCCGCCGCGACCTCGACCACCCGCCGCTCCGGCACCAGCCCGTCGATCGAGCAGCCGAACGCCGTGCTCAGCGCCCCCTCCACCTCGAGCCGAACGCCACTCTCCCGCACCCAGGCAGCGATCCGGCCCACCTCCGCCACCGCCTCGTCCGTGCTGCGGTTCGTGTTGGCCCGGCTATGCCCCTCGCTGACCGAAACCGGCACCGAAATCCGCGCCGCCCCCGCCTCCGCCGCCAACTGCGCCCCTTTCAGGTTCGGCGCCAACGCCACGATCACCGCCGGCAGATCCCGCACCGCACGGACCACCTCCCCGGTATCGCCCATCTGCGGGATCACCCGCGCCGGCACGAAGCTCCCCACCTCGATCTCCGGCACCCCCGCCGCCGCGATCGCCCGGATCCACCGGATCTTGTCCGCCGTCGCCATCCGGCTATGCGCCATCTGCAACCCGTCCCGAGGCCCCACCTCGCACACCACCACCCGCTCGCTCATCAGACCCTCCCGTTCCGTCCAGGGTGCGGCGGCATGACCCGCCGTGCAACCCTGACCGTGCGATCTCGAAGGGATCACGCGTGCTTGCCTTCCAACTTCTCGCAGGTGCGAATACCTTGGTTGAAACCATACAAGGCACATCGATGCGCCTGCACATCGCCGTCGCCGGCCTGGCGATCGCTCTCCTCGCCGCGCCCGTCTCGGCCCAACCCGGCCCCGGCGGCCCCCCCGCCGTCGGCGTCGCGAAGGCCACCAGCCGACCCATCATCGAAACCAGCGAGTTCGTCGGCCGCATCCAGGCCGTCAGCCGCGTCGATCTTGTCGCCCGCGTCACCGCCTTCATGACCCAGCGCCTCTTCGTCGAAGGCGCCGAGGTCCGCGCCGGCGACGTGCTGTATCGCCTGGAACGCCCGCCGTTCGAGGCGCAGGTGGCCGCCGCCGCGGCCTCCGTCGCCCAGGCCGAGGCCCTCCTGCAAGGCAACAACCTCACCCTGGGCCGTGCGGAAGCCCTGCTCAACACCCCCGCCGGCCAGCGCAGCCGCGTCGACGACGCCCAGGCCGCCCAACGCAGCCAGGCCGCCCAGCTCGCCAACGCCCAGGCCCAGCTCCGCATCGCCCAGACCAACCTCGACTATACCGAGATCAAGGCCCCCATCGACGGCAAGATCAGCCGCACCTCCGTCACCGAGGGCAACGTCGTCACCCCCAGCAGCGGCGTCCTCGCCAGCCTCGTCAGCCAGGACCCGATGTACGTGGTCTTCCCCGTCTCCGTCCGCGCCGCCCTCGACCTGCGCGACCGCTACGCCGACAAGGGCGGCTTCAACGCCGTCACGATCAAGGTGAAGCTGCCCAACGGCAAGGCCTACACACAGGACGGACAGCTCGACTACGTCGATCCCATCATCGCCACCAACACGGACACGATCACCTTCCGCGCTCGCATCCCCAACCCCCTGCGCACCGGCAGCAAGGTCACCGACCCCGGCAACCGCGAGCTGAGCGACGGCGAGTTCGTCACCGTCAGCCTCCAGGGCGTCGAACCCATCCAGGCCCTCGCCATCCCCCGCGCCGCCATTCTCTCGGACCAGCAGGGCAACTACGTCTGGGTCGTCGCCGAGGGCAACAAGGCCGAGCAGCGCCGGGTCCAGCTCGGGCAAAGCACGCCCGACACCGCCGTCATCGCCTCGGGCCTCAAGGAAGGCGAGACGGTCGTCGTCGACGGCGTCCAGCGCGTCCGCCCCGGCGTCGTCGTCAATCCCGCCCCCGCCAACGCCCCACCCTCGATGCCCCCACAGGGGCCCCGGACATGAGCCGGCGGACCTGACCCGATGATCTCCAGCACATTCGTCGATCGGCCGCGCCTCGCGGTCGTCATCGCCATCATCATCACCATCGCCGGCGCGATCGCGATGACCCGCATCCCCGTCGCCCAGTTCCCCGACATCGTCCCCCCGCAGGTCCAGGTCACAACCCGCTACCCCGGCGCCTCCGCCTCGGTGGTGGAGGCAACGGTCGCCCAGGTGCTGGAGGCGCAGGTCAACGGCGCCGACCAGATGCTCTACA
>CAXTPG010000161.1:0-7112 GCA_964246015.1 uncultured Acetobacteraceae bacterium | reverse complement strand
AGAAGCCGCCGGAGGTGACGTCGCCGGCGAGGGTGCCGTCGGGGGCGATGATCTGGGTCTGGGCGCGGGCGGGGGCGCGGCCTTCCGGGCGGAGACCGACGCGGAGGCGGGTGGGGCCGTGGGCGAGCTGGTCCATGATGGGGGCGGCACCGGGGAAGCCGCCTTCGGCGCGGCGGCGCTTGCCGATGGCCCAGGCGAGGTTGGCTTCGACGGGGCTGGTGAGCTCGTCGATGTCGTTGCCGTAGAGGCAGAGGCCGGCCTCGAGACGGAGGCTGTCGCGGGCGCCGAGGCCGGCGGGGAGGACGCCGGGCTGGTCGAGCAACAGGGTGGCGAGGCGTTCGGCGTCTTCGGCTTGGACGGAGATCTCGAACCCGTCCTCGCCGGTGTAGCCGGAGCGGCTGATCCAGGCCGGGATGCCGGCGATGGGGGCTTGGACGACGCCCATGAAGGGGAGGGCGGTGGCCTGTGGGCAGAGGGGGGCCATGATTGCGGCGGCTTCCGGGCCTTGCAGGGCGAGGAGGGCGCGGTCGGGGTGCTGGAGGAGTTCGGCGGCGCCGTGGAGGGTTTCGGCCAGGTGGTGCGCGTCGGCTTCCTTGCGGCTGGCGTTGGCGACGATGACGAGGCGGTCGCCGTAGTTGGCGACCATGAGGTCGTCGAGGATGCCGCCGGCCTCGTTGAGCAGGAGGGTGTAGCGCTGGCGACCGGGTTTCAGGGCCTGGATGTCGCCGGGGACGAGGCGTTCGAGGGCGGTGGCGGCCTGGTCGCCATGCAGGCTGAGCTGGCCCATGTGGCTGACGTCGAAGAGGCTGGCGCGGGTGCGGGTGTGGATGTGCTCGGCCATGACGCCGGTGGCGTATTGGACGGGCATGTCGTAGCCGGCGAAGGGGACCATCCTGCCGCCGCGGGCGCGATGGAGTGCGTCGAGGGGCGTGGTGCGCAGGGTGTCGGGCTCGTCCGGCTCGATATTGAGGACGGGGCCGGTCGGCATCGAGGGATCGGACACGCAGGCACTCCCGTCGGCGCCCGTGGTGCGGGCGCGGGTCGCCCGCGGGCGGCTGCCTGCGGGAACGACCCCCCTCTGTCCGGGAACCTGAGAGATTCGGGGCCGCGACCGTTAGAGGTCTTTTGGCGCCCTTACTCCGTCGGTGCGGTGGCATGCGCCACCGGCTTTCCAGAGGTCCTGTGCCCGTCCGCGGTCCTTTTGCCTGAGCGTTTCCGGGGGCCGGTTGCGCCTTCGGCGGCTGGGTTGGCCAGCTCTCTCCCGCGGGGGCTTGCGAGACCTGTGTTGTATGGCGGAAAGGGGGGGTTGGTTCAAGGGGTCGATGGCGCGCGTAGGGCGTAACTTCAGATTCACCACCAAGGGCACCGAGGGCACAAAGTCCTTGTGCTGTCCGTCCTATTTCAAGGGAAGGGGACCGCGGAGGCACGGGGGGCGCGAAGTTCTTTTGCATGGCTGGGGCGGGTGTGGTTTTGGGTGATGGCCTGCGGCGCCGGCGTCCTGGGTTGGTTCGGGAGGGGATTGGATGGGGCACGATCATTCTGGGCATTCGCACGAGCCGCCGAAGGATTTCGGGCGGGCGTTTGCGGTTGGGGCCGGGTTGAATGCGGCGTTCGTGGCGGTGCAGATCGGGTTCGGGATCGCGGCGGGTTCGGTCGCGCTGATCGCGGATGCGCTGCACAACCTGGGGGATGTGCTGGGGCTGCTGCTGGCCTGGGGCGCTTCGGGGATGGGGCGGTGGCTGCCGACGGCGCGGCGGACGTACGGGTGGGGGCGGAGCAGCATCCTGGCGTCGTTGATCAACGCGGTCGTGCTGCTGCTGGGGGCCGGGGCGATCGCGGTCGAGGCGGTGCAGCGGTTCGGCAACCCGGCGCCGGTGGCGGGCGGAATCGTGATCTGGGTCGCGGCGGTGGGGATCCTGGTCAACGGGGGGACGGCGCTGCTGTTCATGAAGGGGCGGGAGGGAGACCTGAACGTGCGCGGCGCGTTCATGCACCTGGTAGCGGATGCGCTCGTGTCGCTGGGCGTGCTGCTGTCGGGGGCGGGCATCCTGCTGACGGGGTGGCAGTGGCTGGACCCGGTGACGAGCCTGGTCATCGTCGTCGTCATCACCTGGGGGACGTGGGGGCTGCTGGTGCAGAGCGCCGACCTGGCGCTGGACGCGGTGCCGCGCGGGGTCGATCCCGCGGCGGTGCAGGAGGCTTTGGCGGGGTTGCCGGGGGTGGACGAGGTGCACGACCTGCATATCTGGGCGCTGAGCACGACGCAGAACGCGCTGACGGCCCACCTGGTGAGCGGGTCGCCGGGGGAGGGGCTGGTGGAGGCGGCGTGCGCGGTGCTGCACGAGCGCTTCGGGATCGATCATGCGACCGTGCAAGTGGAGGGGCCGGCGCTTGCGGCGCGGTGCCGGTTGCGGCCGGCGGGGGTGGTCTAGGGGCGTAAGGTCAGGCGATGGGGCGCCACAGGTGCAGGAGCGTTCCGGCCGCGCGATCGAACGCCCAATGGCAGCCCTGGCCGGGGGCGTCGTGGCGGCGGTCGATGGGCAGGGCGGCGAGCGCGCACATGAGGAGCGTACCGGTGCCGCCGTGTCCGACGATGGCGATGCGGCCGGGGGTGGCGGCGATCTCTCGCCAGGCGGCGACGACGCGGGCCTGGGCGTCGATGGCGCGTTCCCAGCCGCGGAAGGAGGTTCCGGGTTCGGCGAAGAAGCGGTCGGCGGCGGCCTGGAAGGCGTCGGGCGGGAGGTAGCCGGTGCTGGAGCGGTCGTTCTCGTCGAGGCCGGGGTGGACGTGGACGGGGAGGCCGTGGCGGGCGGCGAGGAGTCCGGCGGCCTCGATGGCCTTGCATTCGGTGCTGGCCCAGATGGTGTCGGGGCGGGGGAGCGTGCCGGCGAAGGCGCGCATGCGGTCGATGCCGCGCGGGGAGAGGTGCCAGCGGGGGATCGGGGTTGCCGGGTCGATGACGACTTCGGGGTGGCTGATGTAGTGGACGGGCGGGCTTATCGGGGGCCGCGCTGTCGGTTCACTTCCAGTTCCACCGGCGCCAGCTCGAATCCGACGGAGATGCGGTAGGCGGCGGCGGTCTTCTGGGGCGTGACGGGGAGGCGGAGGTCGACCTCGTCGCCGGTGAGGCGGAGGCGGTCGGTGTTGGCGGGGAATTCGGCGCGGAGGCGGAAGACCTGCTTGTCGAGGATGCGTTCGCCCTCGCTGACGGCGACGAAGTAGGCGACGTCGGCGATTCGGCCGGAGGCGGCGGGGCCGCGGGCGAGTTCGATGCCGGCGGAGATCGTGGCGGTGACGATGCCGTCGCTGGTGCGCTTGCAGGAGCCGGCGATGTTCACGACCCGGCCTTCCAGCACGGCGTCGGTGATGTCGCGGCCGGTCCCGCGGAAGCGGCGGAGGTCGCTGAAGTCGCGGGGGATGCTGGGGGCGGGGCAGGGGGGGGCGAAGTTGTCGTCGACGCCGCCGCCGCAGCCCGAGAGGGTCAGCAGGGCGCAGAGGCCGAGCGTCGCCCGGACCGGGTGGGCGTTGTGGGGGGAAGGCGCGGGCATCGGGGTCTCCGGAAGGGCGGGTGGCGCGAACGTCCGGGTACGCCTATGACTGGCGGCGAACAAGGGGGTGCATTCTGCCCCCCGTCGACGGGCCGGACAACATGCAACAGACGATCGAGGCTCCCGAGGCGATGGCGATGGCGAAGCCGGAACTGCGGGTCGTGCTGGCGGGGCCGCGCGGGTTCTGCGCGGGGGTGGACCGGGCGATCCGGGTGGTGGAGGAGGCGCTGCGGCGCTACGGCAAGCCGGTCTATGTGCGGCACGAGATCGTGCACAACCGGACGGTCGTCGAGGAGCTCGAGGCGCAGGGGGCGGTGTTCGTCGAGGAGCTGGACGAGGTGCCGGCCGATGGGCACGTCGTGTTCTCGGCCCACGGGGTCCCGAAGTCGGTGCCGGCCGAGGCGGAGCGGCGGAACCTTCTGTATCTCGATGCGACGTGCCCGCTGGTGAGCAAGGTGCACCGGGAGGCGGAGCGGCATTTCGCCGGCGGCGGTCCGGACCGGCTGCATATCCTGATGATCGGGCATGAGGGGCACCCGGAGGTGGTGGGGACGATGGGCCAGTTGCCGCCGGGCAGCATGACGCTGGTGCAGAGCGTGTCGGACGCGGAGACGGTCGTGCCGGCCGACCCGGCCAAGCTCGCCTTCATCACGCAGACCACGCTTTCGGTGGACGACACGGCGGAGATCGTCGAGACGCTGCGGCGGCGGTTTCCGTTGATCGAGGGGCCGAAGCGGGAGGATATCTGCTACGCGACGACGAACCGTCAGGCGGCGGTGAAGGCGGTGGCGCGGGATTGCGACCTGGTTGTCGTGATCGGCAGCCCGAACAGCAGCAACTCGCAGCGGCTGCGGGAGGTTGCGGAGCGGGCCGGGGCGGCGCGGGCGATATTGCTGCCGAAGGCGGACCAGCTCGATTGGGCGGTGATGCAGGGCGTGCGGACGCTGGGGCTGACGGCCGGGGCGTCGGCGCCGGAGTCGCTGGTGCAAGAGCTGCTGCGGGCGCTGGGCGAGCGGTACACGCTGAAGATCGAGGAGCGGCGGGTGACGCAGGAGGACGTCGTGTTCAAGCTTCCGGCGCCGCTCGAGGTTCGCGCCTGACCATCCGGTGGCGGTTTATACCGAGGTCACGGACGAGGCGCTGAGCGCGTTCCTGGAGGGGTACGAGCTCGGGACGGCGGTCGCGTTCCGGGGGATCGCGGAGGGGGTCGAGAACAGCAACTTCCAGCTTCGGACGACGTCGGGGGATTTCATCCTGACGCTGTACGAGAAGCGGGTCGATCCCGCGGAGCTGCCGTGGTTCCTGGGCCTGATGGAGCACCTGGCGGGCCGCGGGATCACGTGCCCGCAGCCGGTGCGGGGGCGGGACGGGGATAGTTTGCGGCGGCTGGCGGGGCGGCCGGCGTGCATCACGACGTTCCTGCCGGGCGTGTGGCCGCGGCGGGTGCGGCCGGAGCATTGCGGGCCGGTGGGGGAGGCGCTGGCGGCGCTGCATCTGGCCGGGGAGGGGTATTCGGCGGTGCGGCCGAACGCGCTGGGGCCGGGCGGATGGGCGCCGCTGCTGGCGCGGTGCGCCGGCCGGGCGGACGAGGTGTTGGCCGGGCTGGGGGCGGAGCTGGAGGCGGCGCTTTTGCGGATCCTGGGGGCGTGGCCGGGGGGGCTGCCGTGCGGCCACATCCATGCGGACCTGTTTCCGGACAACGTGTTCTTCCTGGACGGGCGGCTTTCGGGGTTGATCGACTTCTATTTCGCGGCGACGGACGTGCTGGCGTACGACGTGGCGGTGTGCCTGAACGCATGGTGCTTCGAGCCGGACTACCAGTTCAACGTGACGAAGGCGCGGGCCATGCTGCGGGCGTATTCGGGGGTGCGGGCGCTGTCGGCGGCGGAGGAGGCGGCACTGCCGGTGCTGTGCCAGGGGGCGGCGCTGCGGTTTCTGTTGACGCGTCTGTTCGACTGGGTGAACACGCCGGCGGGGGCGATGGTGACGCGCAAGGACCCGCTGGAATACCTCCGCAGGTTGCGGTTCCATTTGCAGGCGAGGGACGCGCATGCCTACGGGATCTGACGACGGGTTGGTCGAGGTCTGGACGGATGGGGGGTGCAAGCCCAATCCGGGTCCGGGCGGCTGGGCGGCGATCTTGCGGTTCGGGGCGCACGAGCGGGAGTTGTCGGGGCACGACGCTGCGACGACGAACAACCGGATGGAGTTGACGGCGGCGGCGGCGGCGCTGGAGGCGTTGACGAAGCCGTGCCGGGTGGTCCTGCACACGGACAGCGAGTATGTGCGGAACGGGGTGACGCGCTGGCACACGGGGTGGGTGCGGCGGAACTGGCGCAATGCGGCGGGCGATCCGGTGGCGAACATGGATTTGTGGCGGCGTGTGCTGGACGCGGCGAAGGCGCACGAGATCGAGTGGCGGTGGGTGCGGGGCCATTCCGGCGACGTGATGAACGAGCGTGCGGACCGGCTGGCGACGGCGGCGCGGGAGCGGCGCTGACGGTTCAGAGGCGGTTCAGCGGCCGGGCTATGAAGTAGTTGATTATCACATTGCCCATCCGTGATTCATCACGGTTCATGTGAAAATACCGATATAGGCGACAATTGACCGCATTTTAAAATTGCCTGAACTGCATCCGGCCATTCTACCAATTATGGGCGGTGCAGACGGCTTTCGGATGTCCCAAATTTCCGACTATTTCTCTGAGTATGAAACATGTTCGATCTCCCAAGTCAAATCGCAAATACGTGTTCTTGGATGTTTCTTGGATGTAACCCCGGGGCCAGGGGGTCGCTGGCGAAATTCACGCGCGATCCCGCGGACACACGGAGGCGAGCGGCATGACGTTGTGGCTGGTGCGTGCGGGCAAGGGCGGCGAGTATGAGGGTATGGCGCTTGCCCAGGGGGTGGCCGTGGTCGGATGGAGCGAGGTGCCCGACCTCGGGCCATGCGCGACCCGGGCGGACCTGGATGCGGTGCTGAGGACCGTCTATCCCGGGCAGAAGGCGCGCACGCTGAACAACTGGCACGGGCAGCTATGGGCGTTGCGGGATACGATGCGGGAGGGGGACCTGGTCGTGCTGCCGCTCAAGAGCCGGCCGGCGGTGGCGTTAGGGGTGGTCAGCGGGGGGTATGCGCACCGGGCGGACCTGCCGGGGGGCGCTGCGCATACGCGGCCGGTGGAGTGGCTGATGCAGGTGCCGCGGCGGGCGTTCGACGTCGACGTGCTGCTGTCGTTCGGGGCGTTCATGACGGTGTGCCGGGTGGAGCGGAACGATGCCGAGCAGCGGGTGCGGGCGTTGCTGGCGCAACCCGGCGGGCTTGCCCCGGTGCTGGCGGCGCGGGAGGCGCCCGTGGTGCCGGACCTGGAGGAGCGGTCCCAGGCGATGATCCGGGAACGCATCGCGCAGAAGTTCAAGGGCCACCAGCTGGCGCTGCTGGTGGCGGCGCTGCTGGAGGCGCAAGGGTATCGGGCGCGGGTGTCGCCGCCGGGGCCGGATGGCGGGGTGGACATCCTGGCGGGGAGCGGGCCGCTGGGGTTCGATGCGCCGCGGCTGGTGGTG
>CAXTPG010000160.1:0-7152 GCA_964246015.1 uncultured Acetobacteraceae bacterium | reverse complement strand
TCGCTGGACCGGATCGAGTTCCGGATCGCGACGGATGCGAACGTGCGGCGGGTGAACCTGCAATCCGGCGGGTTCGACATCGTCGGGCGGCTGGCGCCCACGGATGTCGCGGCGGTGGAGGCGGACCGGCGGCTGCGGGTGCTGCGGTCGGCGTCGCTGGGGTATCAGATGCTGTCGTTCAACCTGGCCAAGGGGCCGCGGAGCGAGACGCCCTTCGCGCGGGACCCGCGGGTGCGGGAGGCGTTCGAGAAAAGCATCGACCGGGAGGCGCTGAACCAGGTGGTGTATGAGGGGCGGTATGTGCCGAGCAACCAGACGGAGGCGCCGGGTAGCCGGTATTATTCTGCGGCGCATCCGGTGCCGAAGCGGGATTTGGCGGGCGCGCGTGCGCTGCTGCGGGCGGCGGGGCATGAGCGGGTGCGGGTTGGGCTGATCGTCGGCAACGACCCGGTGACGAGCCAGGTGGGCCAGGTGATCCAGGCGATGGCGGCGGAGGCGGGGATCGACGTGCAACTGACGCAGATGGAGAGTGCGACGATGGTCGCGGCGGCGAAGGCCGGGGATTACGAGGCGACGATGGGGATCTGGAGCGGGCGTCCCGACCCCGACGGGAACATCAGCATCTGGGTGGGGTGCCGGGGGTTCCTGAACTGGGGCGGGTATTGCAACAAGGCGCTGGACGACGTGCTGTCCCGGGCGGCGCAGACGACGGATGTGGCGGCGCGGGCGGCGCTGTATTCCGAGGCGGCGGGGATGTGGCTCGGGGACCGGCCGCACATGGTGCTGTACCACTTCACCTGGTTGTGGGGGGTGCGGGCGGGGGTCACCGGGTTGTCGCCGCGGCCGGACGGGTTGTTGCGGTGGGAGGGCGTCCGGGTGGCGAACTAGTGGTGAGAATCTGACGGAAAGAGCCGCTAGATCCTCACCACCGGTCTTGTTTGGTGGGCCAAATGTTTCCAACGCCCGGGAGTCGAGCGTTGGGTTCGGACCACCAGGCTACGCCGGGCAGCGCAGCCAGACGCGGGTGGAGGGGCCACTGGGCCCGCTGACGGTCGACACCCGCGAAACCCCAACGACAGATCGCACCGCATTGGTGGCGGAGACGCAGAGCAAGCCGGCCTCCCCATTCGGCAACACACCGCCGATGGAGCCATTGACGGACGTGATGCGGGCGTGGGCGACGACGCCGTCCAGGACGATGCCGCCGGCAAGGAAGCCCGCGGCGAGCCCTCACTTCAGCCCTCTCCCGATGGGAGAGGGAGTCGCTGGTATGAACTACAGGTGTTCAGCACGCTGCCGGGGTGCGGGTGTCGGTGGAATGCGGACGAGCATTCCACCCTACTGGGTCGGAGTTGGGGGGTGGAGTGCCGCCCAGACGCGCTGGGGGGTTGCCGGCATGTCGATGTGGGTGATGCCGCGGGGGCGGAGGGCGTCGACGAGGGCGTTCATGACGCTGGGGAGGGCGCCGGCGCAGCCGGCCTCGCCGCAGCCTTTCACGCCAAGCAGGTTGGTCTTGTTGGGAACGGGGTGGCTCATGAACGTGAAGCCCGGCGCGTCCATGGCGTGCGGCATGGCGTAGTCCATGAAGGAGCCGGTCATGAGCTGTCCGTCCTCGTCGTAGGCCATCGCCTCCAGCAGCGCCTGGCCGATGCCCTGGACGATGCCGCCATGGGCCTGGCCTTCCACCAGCATCGGGTTGATTAGGACGCCGAAGTCGTTGACCGTGTTGTATTTCACGACTTCGACGACGCCGGTGTCGGGATCGACCTCGACCTCGACCACGTGGCAGCCGTTGGGGTAGGCCGAGGGCGAAAGCTCGTGGATGTGCTGGACGTCGAGCAGGCCGGGCTTCTGGGCGGCGAGGGCCATGATGTCGATGCCGCGGTCGGTGCCGGCTATGGCGAAGCGGCCGCGTCCGGCTTCGTCACGCTCGAACTCGATGTCGGCCGTGGCGGCTTCCAGGACTTCGGCGGCGGCCTTGCGGCCCTGCTCGATGCAGATGGCGCTGGCTTCGACGATCGCGGCGCCGCTGGCCATCATGGACTTGCTGCCGCCGGTGCCGCCGCCGGCGATGAGCTGGTCGCTGTCGCCCTGCAGCAGGCGAACCTTGTCGAAGGGGACGCCGAGGCGGTCGCACAGGACCTGGGCGAAGGGCGAGGCGTGGCCCTGGCCGTAGTCGAGCGTGCCGGTGACGATGGTGACGGTGCCGTCGTCCTCGAAGCGGATGCCGCCCATCTCGCTGCTGGGGGGGGCCGTGACCTCCAGGTACTGGCCGATGCCCCGGCCGCGCAGCTTGCCCCGGGCGCGGCTGTCCTTCGCGCGCTCCGTGAAACCGTCCCAGTCGGCGAGGGCGAGGGCCTTTTCGAGGACGGTGGGGAACTCGCCGCTGTCGTATTCGGTGCCGGCGGGGGTCTTGTAGGGCATCTGCTCGGGCTGGATGTGGTTGCGGCGGCGGATGTCGACGCGGTCGATGCCCATCTCGGCGGCCGCGGTCTCGACCAGGCGTTCCATGTAGTAGTTGCCCTCGGGGCGGCCGGCGCCGCGGTAGGGGCCGACGGGGGTGGTGTTGGTGAACATGCAGCGGGAGGTGACCTCGATCAGCGGGGTCGCGTAGACGCCGATGGCGTTCTTGGTGGTGTTCTGGGTCGCGGGGATGGTGGTGGCGTTGCTGAGATAGGCGCCGAGATTGCCGAAGACCTCCATGCGCAGCGCGAGGAAGCGGCCGTCCTTGTCGAGGGCGAGGGCGGCGTCGCATTCGTGGTCGCGGCCGTGGCTGTCGGAGAGGAAGCTTTCCGAGCGTTCGTCGGTCCACTTGACGGGGCGGCCGAGGAGGCGGGCGGCGAGCAGCAGGCAGGGGTATTCGGGGTAGACGGAGGCCTTCATGCCGAATGACCCGCCGACGTTGCCGGTGAGGATGCGGATCTTGTCGGCGGGGACGGCCATGACGTCCTTGAGCGAGCCCTTCATGCCCCACACGCCCTGGCAGCCGAGGCGGAGGGTGTAGCGGGCGTCCTCCGGATCGAAGGCGCCGATGGCGGAGCGGGGCTCCATGGCGGCGACGACGATGCGGCTGTTGCGGATCGACAGGCGGGTGACGTGGGCGGCGGCGGCGAAGGCGGCGTCGACGGCGGCGGTGTCGCCGTGGTGGTAGAGCATGGCGAGGTTGCCGGGGGCGTCGTCGTGCAGGAGGGGCGCGCCGGGTTCGGCGGCGGCGCGGGCCTGGGTGACGGCGGGGAGGGGGTCGATGTCGAGGATGACGGCCTCGGCGGCGTCGCGGGCCTGTTTGGGGGTGTCGGCGACGACGACGGCGATGGGGTCGCCGACGTAGCGGACGCGGTGCTCGGCCAGCGGGGGCTGGGGGGGGCGCGGGGTTGCGGTGCCGTCGCGGTGCTTGCCGGCGGAGGCCTGCATGAGGCCGATTCCGCCGTCGCGCAGGTCGGCGGCGGTGAGGATCAGGTGGACGCCTTGCATGGCGCGGGCGTCCGCCGTTTCGATGCCGCGGATGATGCCGTGGGCGTATCGGCTGCGGACGATGACGGCATGGAGCTGGCCCGGGAGGTCCAGGTCGTCGCTGTAGCGGCCTTCGCCGCGGAGCAGGACGGGGTCTTCCTTGCGGGAGACGGGCTGGCCGATGGCGAATTTCTGCAGGTCGGGTGCGAAGGCGACGTTCATGCGATCAATGTTCCTTCAGACGCGGGCGGGTACGTGGGGCTGTTTCCGTCATCGTAAAGCCGTGTCGCGGGGCCAGACCAGCCACGTGACCGCGAAGGCGGCGAATTGCACGAGCAAGACGAGTGCCACGCAGCCGGGCCAGCCGAGATGGGTCCAGACCCAGGCGGGTGCGATGCCGCCCGCGGCGCCGCCCACGTAGTAGCAGGTGACGTAGAGGCCGACGGCGCTGGAGCGGGCCTGGCGGGCGGCGAGGGCGACGTAGCCGATCGAGAGCACCTGCTGCGTGAAGATGCCGACGGCGACCAAGGCCATGCCGACGATGATGAGGGCGATGGGGTGGGCAAGCGTCAGCAGCAGCCCGGCGGCGGCGATGCCGCAGCCGATCCAGACGGTTCGGGTGCGGCCGATGCGGATCGTGAGGCGTCCCGCGAGCGGGGTGGCGGCGGCGCCGAACAGGTAGACGACGAAGACGGAGCCGAGCTGCGCCGGGCCGAGGCCGTAGGGCGGGGCGGCGAGGAGGAAGTTGGCGTAGGTGAAGGTCGCGACGATGGAGAACAGGACGGCGAAGCCGACGATGCAGGTCGCGAGCACCTGTCTGTTGTGGAAGTGGTCCTGGAAGCCGCCGAGGCTGCCGCGCCAGCCTCGGACAGGGCGGAAGCGGCGTTCGGGGGGGAGGCGGAGGAGGACGACGAGGGCCGCGGCGAGGGTGACGGCGGCGAGGACGATGAAGGCGGCGCGCCAGCCGAGGAAGTCGGCGGTCCAGCCGGCGATGAGGCGTCCGCTGAAGCCGCCGACGATGGTGCCGATGGCGTAGCTGGTGGTGGCGCGGACGGTGTCGGCGCCGTCGAACTCGTCGGCGACGTAGGCGACGGTGACGGCGAAGATGAAGGGGAGGAGCAGGCCCTGGACGAAGCGGCAGGCGATGAGGAGGGGCAGGGTGGGGGCGCCGGCGGCGGCGAGGGTGGGGATGACGAGGAGGAGGGCGGCGCCGAGTATGAGGCGGCGGCGGCCGACGGCGTCGGAGATGCCGCCGACGAAGGGGGCGACGAGGGCGACGGCGACGAGGGACGCGGTGATGGTGAGGCCGGTCTGGGCGAGGCTGGTCTGGAAGGCGTCGGCGAGGGTGGGGAGGAGGGCCTGGGTCGCGTAGAGGTTGACGAAGGTGGCGAAGCCGGCGGCGGCGATGCCGGGGTGCGTGCGGTCGAGCCAGGTGGCGGGGCGTTGGGCCGTCAACCTTTGGGCCCCGCCATGATGGCGGCGCAGGCGGCGGGCAGGCGGGGCGGGGGGGGTGGCGGGCCGGGGGGCTTGGGTGGCTGGTCGAGCTGGTCGAACCACCATTGCAGGGAGGCGTCGCAGGCCTCGGTGCCGGGTGGGGGGGCGGCGTCGACGCATTCCGGCTGGTTGGCGGGGCAGCGGAAGTGGATGTGCATGTGGCTGGCGTGGCCGTACCAGGGGCGGATGCGGCGGAGCCAGGTCCGGTCGCCGGTGGCGTCGCGGCAGAGCTGCTGCTTGATGGCGGCGTTGACGAGGATGCGGTCGACACCGGGAAGAGTGGCGGCGAGGCGGAGGAGGGTGACGTGCTGGGGGGTCCAGAGGGCGGGGACGACGCCTCGGCCGTCGGGGCGGACGAGGGTTTCGACCTCGACGGCGTCACGCTGGGCGGGGGTCATGGGGGGTTTGGGGCGGATGTCGAGCCAGACGTCGGCGTCGAGGCCGAGCATGTGGCTGGCGTGGACACCGGGGAAGGGGCCGCCGCGGGGCTTGCTGATGTCGTTCATATACAGGTCGCCAATGCCGGCGGATTGGGCCTGGCGGGCGAGGAGTTGGAGGGCGGCGATGGTGTCGGGGTGGCCCCAGAAGTGGCTGCGGGACATGCGGATGGTGCGATAGCCGGGGCCTTCCGGGGGGAGTTCGATGGCGCCCTGGATGCATCCGGGGCCGGGGCCGCCGACGATGCGGGGCTGGAGGCGGGTTGGAAGCTGGGCGTGGGCGGGGGCGGCGAGGAGGAGGGCGAGGAGGAGGGAGCGGATCATCTTGGGGGGCATAGGAGGAGGGTGAGGAAGAGCTTGCGCTGGTCGTCGTCGACGCCGTGGAAGCGACTGATCGCGGCGGATGCCTCCCGATGCGCGTGCTGCGCGTCGGCGACGAAGAATCGTTGCTGCGGGTCGTAATCGGCGTCGTGCCGCCGCTGCTGAAGCTCTGCCACGACGGCCGCGAACGCCTGCAGTCCTGTGGCAAATCCTCCGGATGGCGTGATTTGAAGGAAGCGACGGGAGGGCGTGGGCTTGATGACTTCGAGGCAGATGTCCCGCAACGGGCGATGATCGAGGCTTCGGTATACGAGGGCGTATCTGGCGGTGCGTCGCGCGTTGAAGCCGATGAATTCGTCGGCGAGTGCCGAGACGACGAAATGGAAGAGGGCGTAGTAGGAGCTCGATATAGAGCGTCGCAGATCGGCCTGCCGGGGCGCGCCAGGTGCGGCCATCGAGAAGAGCGCTCGTGCTTGGTCGAGAAGGTGTTCAGGGTTCGGGTTCGCCATCCAGTTCCAGGTCGCGCTTGGTCAGAAATCGGACAAACGCGAATCTCTCCTCTCCGGCGAGTTGCAATTCCTTCTGGATCCGGGCCAGTACGTCGATTCCGCCATCGCCGGCGAGCAGCAGGTCGAGCGACGGCTTGTCGTATGCGAGTGTCACGCGGAGCGCATCGCTTCCATAATGATCGATGTCAGGAACTGCGCGAACAGAGATGGGTTCGGCCGCCTGGAAGGCCGCGCGCGTCGCCTTGCCTACAACGTCCGTGACGGCTTCGATGTTGAGCATCGTGTAATCGTACCACCCTAGCGAATTCGATGAAAGCATTGCATCACCCCTATCTGGGCGGAGCGGGGGGAGGCAAGAGGGGGCGAAGCGGGGCGGGGATGGCGAGGTAGGCGAGGCGCTTGATTTCCTTACGGCCGCGGGCGACGGAATCGAGGATCAGGCCGCAGGTGGTGGAGAGGGCGGCGAGGAGCATGAGGCCGGTGACCAGGACCGCGGTGGGCAGGCGGGGGACGAGGCCGGTCCGCATGTAGTCGACGAGGACGGGGAGGCTGAGCAGCAGGGCCAGGAGGGTGAGCGCGCCGGCGACGGCGAGGAAGAAGGGCAGGGGGCGTTCCTCCTTCACCAGCAGCACGATGGTGCGGAGGATGCGGAAGCCGTCGCTGTAGGTGCGGAGTTTGGAGGTGGAGCCGGCGGGGCGGTCCTTGTAGCGGGTCGGGACCTCGCCGATGGGCATGCGGAGCTCCAGGGCGTGGACGGTGAACTCGGTTTCGGTCTCGAAGCCGCTGGAAAGGGCGGGGAAGGACTTGACGAAGCGGCGGGAGAAGACGCGGTAGCCGGAGAGCATGTCGCGGACGCGGTTGCCGAAGATGGAGCGGACGAGACCGGTGAGGACCTGGTTGCCGAGGCGGTGGCCGGGGCGGTAGGCGGCCTGGATGTCGGT
>CAXTPG010000159.1:0-7196 GCA_964246015.1 uncultured Acetobacteraceae bacterium | reverse complement strand
CGACGAGATGCACACCTCCATGGAAGCCGGCGCCATGATCCGCAAGAACGAGATGCGCGGCACCGCCTGGATCAAGTCCTACGAGGACCGCAACGTCGACATCGGCCTCGCCTGCGGCCTCCTAGGCCGCGCGCAGATCGGCAAGGGCATGTGGGCCGCGCCCGACCGAATGGCGGAAATGCTCGAAACCAAGATCGGCCACCCCCGCGCCGGCGCCAGCACCGCCTGGGTCCCATCCCCCACCGCCGCCACGCTGCACGCGCTCCACTACCACCAGGTCGACGTCGCCGCCCGCCAGGCCGAACTCGCCGGCGACCCCCGCGGCACCCCCGACGGCACCCTGCGCGACCTGCTGACCATCCCCGTCGCCGACCGCCCCAACTGGGCCCCCAGCGACGTGCAGCAGGAGCTGGACAACAACGTCCAGGGCATCCTCGGCTACGTCGTCCGCTGGATCGACCAGGGCGTCGGCTGCTCCAAGGTGCCCGACATCCACGACGTGGGCCTCATGGAGGACCGCGCGACCCTGCGCATCAGCAGCCAGCACATCGCCAACTGGCTGTTCCACGGCATCGTCACCGAATCCCAGGTGCGCGAGACGATGACCCGCATGGCCGCCGTCGTCGATCGCCAGAACGCCGCCGACCCGGCCTATACCCCCATGGCCACCAACGCCGAAGGCCCCGCCTTCCAGGCCGCCTGCGACCTCATCTTCGAAGGCCGCAACCAGCCCGCCGGCTACACCGAATTCATCCTCCACCGCCGCCGCCGCGAAGCCAAGGCCGCCTAAGCCCGAAATCCCGTAGGGTGGGGTGCCCTTCGCACCCCACCACGCCCGCACGTCACCCGATCCGCCCGACCTCCGCCCGCTCCGCCGCCTCGCTCGTGTCGGCGTGCACCTCCTCCCGGATCACCCGCAGCGTCACCTCGTCCAGGTAGCTGCGCAACGCCGCGTTCAGCTCCGTGAACTCCGGCCACAGCACCGTCTCGATCACGCCGCGGTCCGCCCGCAGCACCACCGTCGTATGCCGCTGCCGCTTGTAGCGGTACGGCTGCAGCCCGTACCGCCGGCACAGCGCGACGAACAGACGCCGCGACCATTGGTCGGGCATGGAGAACTGCATCTCCTCGGCTGGCCGGCTGCCCTGAATTTCCGACAGCCGCCGCCGCAGCCGCTCCCGCGCCGCCCCCGCCGCATCCCGCTCCCCGGGCGTCGCCGCCCCGGCGAACAACGCCTCGATCTTCCGCAGCCGGTCGCGCAGCTCCGACTCGCCGCTCATCGGAACGCCCCCAGCCGCACCGGGTCGATCGTGACCCCGTGGTCCAGCGGCCCATGCCCCGCCCCGAAGCCCGGCGCCGCCGCGATCGCCGCCTGCACATACGCCCGCGCCCGCCGTACCGCCGGGCCCAGCGCCATCCCCTGCGCCAGCCCGGCCGCCACCGCACTCGCCAGCGTACACCCCGTCCCGTGCGTGTGCCGCGTCTCGATCCGCGGGTTCTCCAGCACCTCGATCCCCTCCGCCGTCGCCAGGATGTCCCGCGTGATCGCCCCCGGCAGATGCCCGCCCTTCAGCAGCACCGCCCCAGCCCCCAGGGCCAGCAACGCCCGTGCCGCCTCCAGCGCCGCCGCATGGTCGCCGATCGGCCGCCCCAGCAGCGCCGCCGCCTCCGGCACGTTGGGCGTCAACACCGCCGCCAGCGGCAGCAACGCCAGCAACGCCGCGACCGCACCCGGGTCCAGCAACCGGGCACCCCCCTTCGCCACCATCACGGGATCCACGACGACCGGCAGTCCGCGTCCCCGCAGCACCCCGGCCACCGCCGCGATGGTCGCCGCATCCCCCAGCATCCCCGTCTTGACGACATCGGCCCCGATATCGGCGAGCACCACCTCCATCTGCCGCCGCACGACGTCCGGCGGCACCGGATGCACCCCATGCACCCCCAGCGTGTCCTGCACCGTCACCGCCGTCACCGCCGTCGCCCCATGCGCCCCCAACGCCAGCACGGTCTTCAGATCCGCCTGGATCCCGGCCCCGCCCCCGGAATCCGACCCCGCGACAATCAGCACCCGCCCCCGCATCTCAACCCTCTCCCACCCGGCGAACGGCGCGGCATCTTCCCCCCTGCCTGGAAAGGGACGGGCCGGGGGCGGGTTGATGCTCCGACCGCGCTGTCCCCACCCCGAAACCGCTCGTCACGCCGCCACCTCCGCCTCCGCCTGGATCGTCTCGCACAGCCCGGCCACCACCTCCGTCACCAGCGCCTCGTCCTCCCCCTCCGCCATCACCCGCACCAGCGGCTCCGTGCCCGACAGCCGCAGCAGCAGCCGCCCGCCCCGCCCCAGCCGGGCCTCCGCGTCCCGCACCGCCGCCAGCACCCGCGGCCGCTCCAGCGGCGACGGCCCGACGAACCGCACGTTGCGAAGCAGTTGCGGCAGCGGGTCGAACACGTTGCACACCTCGCTCGCGGGCCGCCCCACCTCCACCAGCACCGCCAGCACCTGCAACGCCGCCACCAGCCCGTCGCCCGTGGTCGCGAAGTCCGACATGATCACGTGGCCGGACTGCTCGCCCCCGATGTTGATCCCGTGCGCGCGCATATGCTCGACGACATACCGGTCGCCGACCTTCGTGCGGTGCAGCTTCAACCCCTCCTTCGCCAGGTACCGCTCCAGCCCCAGGTTGGACATCACCGTCGCCACCACCCCCGCCCCCTGCAGCCGCCCCGTCCGGCGCCAGGACCGCGCGATCAACGCCAGGATCTGGTCGCCATCCACCAGCTCCCCCCGCTCATCCACCAGCAGCAACCGGTCCGCGTCCCCATCCAGCGCGATGCCCAGGTCCGCCTTGTGCTCCACGACCTTCGACCGCAGGAACTCCGGCACCGTGCTGCCGCAGCCCCGGTTGATGTTGAACCCGTCCGGCTCGACGCCCACCTGGACGATCGTCGCCCCCAGCTCCCACAGCACCGTCGGCGCCACCCGATATCCGGCGCCGTTCGCGCAATCCACCACGATCTTCAGGCCGTCCAGCGTCGTCCCCCGTGGAAACGTCGCCTTCGCCGCCTCGATATACCGCCCCCCCGAATCGTTCAGCCGCGACGCCCGCCCCAGCCGATCCGGCGCCGCCAGCCGGGCGGACCGGTCGGCGTCCATCAACGCCTCGATCTCCATCTCCGTCTCGTCCGACAGCTTGAACCCGTCGGGCCCGAACAGCTTGATCCCGTTATCCTCGTACGTGTTGTGCGACGCCGAGATCATGACCCCCAGATCCGCCCGCAGGCTGCGCGTCAGCATCGCGATCGCGGGCGTCGGCAACGGCCCCACCAGCGTCACGTCCATCCCCGCGGCAATGAACCCCGCCACCAGCGCCGGCTCGATCATGTACCCCGAAAGGCGCGTATCCTTCCCGATGACCACCTGGTGCCGGTGCGCCCCCCGCACGAACATCAACCCGGCCGCCTGGCCCAGCCGCAACGCCGTCTCCCCGGACATCGCGCCCTGGTTCGCGGTCCCGCGAATGCCATCGGTGCCGAACAGGCGGCGTTTGCTGGTCATCGCACAAGTCCCTCCTTGTCCATCGTCTTACACGAAACCCGGGCTGGCCAACCAATCAACCCGTGGTAGCGTCCCTCCATGCAGCCAAGCCCCCATATGCCGCCGAACGAGAGTGACGCCGACCGGCAGCGCCGCCTCGCATGGGAGGCCGACCGCATCGCCGAAGCGCGCGCCGAACTCGACGCAGGGTTTTTCGTCGCCGCGGCCGACATGGACGCATGGCTCGAAAGCATCGGCACGCCCCATGAGCTTCCTCCCCCCGTGACTCGCAGGCGCTGATCAAGCGGAACCTGATCTACGCGCCCCGAGCGCGTAATGACCTCACGTCGGTTCGGCTTTGATTGACCCAGCCCGGCTCCGGCCGGCGGGCAAGACAAACCTTGACCGCCATCAGGACAGCGATCACCCGCCTGATCGACCAACCCTGCCTCTATGCCGTCGGCGAACACCACGGCGTGCGGGAGCTTCCATGCAGGGGCGGCTACCGCGTCATGTACGACGTCATCCCGGACACGAACGACAATCGAACAGCCGGGGATGTGCGCATTCTCCGGGTGTTCGGGCCAGGACAGTCACGCGACGCGCTATGACGCCCACCCCCCGCTCACCGCGTCCGCACCGGATACGGCGTCCCATCCTTCCGCGTATAGCGCCCCGAAGGCCCCGCCCCCGGCGCCAGCATGTCGATGTCCGAATATACGGCTCCATCCCCCGGCACCCGAGTGCCCACCTCCAGCACCGTCGCCTCCGCGCCCGACCGGTTCTGCAGGCAATGCCCGTTCGGCTCCCCCGCCTTGAACCCCGCGCAATCCCCCGCCCGCAGCACCTCCTCCCCGGCATCCGTCACCAGCACGACCTCGCCGCTCAAGACAAAGACGAACTCGTCCGACTCAGTTTGCCAGTGCCGCTGGCTCGACCATGCCCCGGGCGGCAGCCGCAGCAGGTTCACGCCGAACTGCGTCAACCCCGCCGCATCCCCCAGCCGCCGCCGCTCCCGCGCCAGGCACGGCGCATCGAACGGCGGCGGATACAGCGACCCGGCCCGCACAGGCAGGGCCGCGACGTCGATCTTCTTCGTCACCTAATGGATCTCCCCAGCCGCCTTCACCGCCTCCCGCAGCTTGGCCGCACTGAACGAAGGACTCGCGCACAGGTCCAGGATCACCTTCTCCCGCCGCGTGCACAGGTCGATCGCCGCCGGCAGCTTCCGCACCGCCTCCGCCGGGATCACGACAGCCCCATGGAAATCCGCATGGATCACGTCATCATGCACGACGTTCATCCCGAAGATGTCGACGGGCTTGCCGAAATCCACCATGTGCACGTGGCTGTGGCTGGGCCCGATCCGCCCGCCCACGATCTGGAAGCCGGGCGCCAGCATATCCAGGTCCCGGAACGACCCGTTCGTCACGCACCCCAGCGCACCCAGCGCCTTGTGCACCGCCGTATGCACCTCGCCCCACCACGCGCCATAGCCCGGCCGGTCATCCAGATCCTGCAGGACGATCACCGTCGGCAGGTCCGCCTTCTCCACGTAGTCATACCAGTCCAGCCGGTTCGCCACCGGACCCCGCGGAGCCTCCTTTGCCCGGATCATCCCCACCCGCGCCAGCCCCACGATGGGCTTCAACGTCCGGTCCGCCGCCACCATCGGCTCAACCGTGAACCCGATCGCCCGGCGCTCCGGCACGATCAGCTCCAGCCCGTTGCAGATCGTCGGCGTGTCCCACTGCTTCAGGACCTCGAGATCGCTGGCGTCGAAGAGGCGTTCGGTCATGGCGGCGTTCCTCAATTGAATCGTTGCGGGTCGAACGGCCCGATATCGATCGTGGGCGGCGTGCCGGACACGAGATCCGCCGCCAGCCGCCCCGTCATGGCCCCCCCGGCCAGCCCAACATGCCCATGCCCATACGCATGCACCACGTCGCGGCACCCGCTCGCCAGGCCGATCACCGGCAACCCGTCCGGCGTGCTCGGGCGATGCCCCATCCACAGCTTGATGCGGTCGTCGGGGATGTCCTTCGCAACCGATGGCACGGTCCTGGCCAGCACCGCCCGCAGCGCCCGCGCCCGCTCCCACGCCGGCGCCGCCTCCAGCCCCGCCAGCTCCACCGTGCCCGCAACGCGCAGCCCGGTCCGCGTCGAGACCACCGCCACCTTGGTGTCGCTGGTCAGCATCGGGTGCCGCAGCTCCACGCCGGGATCCTCGACGACGATGTGATAGCCGCGCTCCGTCTCGAGGCTGACCCTGTCCCCCACCAGCCGCGCCAACGCGCCCGACCGCGCCCCGGCGCAGATCACGGCCGCGTCGCACCCCACCTCGCCGCCTTCGGTCACGACCGCCCGCAGCCGCCCCGCCTCGATCCGGAACCCCGTGGCCCGCCCTTGCACATGCCCGGCCCCCAGCGCCCCGGCATGCGCCGCCAGCGCCGCGACATAGGCGCCGGGGTCGGCGACGTTCCCGCCCGCCGGCACGAACACCGCGAACGTGTAGCGGCGATCCAACGCCGGCTCCTGCTGCCGCAACGCGCCCTCGTCCAGCTCCGTCCACTGCACGCCGTTGTCGCGCCGCAGCCGCCACCCCAGCGCATCCGCCTCGAACGCCGCCCGATCGGGAAACGGGTAAAGGATGCCCCGGCGCTGCACCAGGTCGCCCACCCCCGCCTCGTCCGCCAACCGCCGATGCCGCTCCGGCCCATCCGCCAGCAGCGGACGCAACGCCCGCGCCGCCGCCTCCACCCGCCTCACCGTCGCGCCTGCCCGCACGAACCGCACCAGCCACGGCGCCAGTCGCGCCAGATACGACCACCGGATCGTCAGCGGCCCCAACGGGTCCAACACGTAGCCCGGCACCTTCCGCCACAGGCCGGGCATCGAGATGGGCACGACCGACCCGGGATTGAGGATGGTCCCGTTGCCATAGCTTGCCGCCTGCTCCCCGCCCGGGCTGCCCGGCTCCAGCATGGTGACCCGATGCCCGTCCCGCAGAAGCTCGATCGCCGTCGCGGCGCCCACGATCCCGGCGCCGATGACGCAGACATGCCTAGACACGCCGTGTCGCCGCGTCGGCCTCCGCCAGCAACGACACGTGCGCGGACACGACGTGCCACCCGTCCGGGAACCGCGCCATGATCTTCGTCTCGCGCCCGATCAGCCCGGTCCCGACCCGCTCGTAGATCAGGTTCGTGACCGCCATGTCGTCCCCGAACGCCGTGATCTGGACCCGCTTCTGCACCCGTTGCGCATAGGACCTGATGCCCGCCCGAAACGCCCGGATCGCATCATGCCCGAACAGCACCTCCGTGATCCCGAACCGCACCGTCCGCGGATCGGCCCAGAAGATCTCGTCCAGCACCGGCGTGTCGTTCGCCATCAACGCCCGCTCGTAGCGGTCGAGCACGGCGCGCGCCTGCTCGACCACCTCGGGCTTGTCGATAACCATCAGGCGGCGGCGACCGCCCGCCGGGCCATCACGCCGATCAGATGCGCCCGGTACTCCGGACTCGCATGGATATCCCCGTTCAGCCCGTCCGCCGGCGTCACGATGTCCTTGATCGCGTCCGCCGACCAGTTGGCCGTCAGCGCCTGCTCCATCGCCGAATGCCGGAACACCCCGCCCTGCGACGCCCCGGTGATC
>CAXTPG010000158.1:0-7506 GCA_964246015.1 uncultured Acetobacteraceae bacterium | reverse complement strand
GGGGCGGGGTTGACGAAACGGTCGAACGAACCAGCGAAACAGAAGGTGCCAGAACGCTTGACGTCGTTGCGTAACCCCCCAGGGCCAGAGGCACGTGCGTTGCTGCGTGGACGCGGAAATAGGACCACATCCCCCGGGGCGCAAGAGATAATTCCGATGTACCCCGGAAAAAATTATGCGGCGTTCTCAGCGAACTTTCATGCGGTCGCCTGGACGGCCGCAGCGAGGTCCTCGATGGCGGTTCCCACCGACTTGAAGGCGGTGATCCCGGTGGGATCGCGGGGGCTGGCGGGGGCGCCGCATAGGGATGCCAGCGTGCCGGCGAGCCGTGATTCCGGCCATCCGGAGAGTTCTCCGCACTCATGGAGGGCGGCGGGCGTGTCGGCGTAGACGGCGGCGCGGGCCATGGCGGCGTCATCCGCCTCACGCATGGCAGGTGTGAACGCCCCGACGAGGTCCAGGTGGATGCCGGGGCGGAGCCAGGCGCCCTGGATCAGCGACCGGGTGGCGAGAGTCGCGCTGCTGACGATGTCGGAGTCGCGGATGGCGGTGGGCAGGTCGTCGACGGGGCGGGCGTCGAAGCCTTGGGCTTGCAGCCGTGCGACCAGGGCTGCGCGGCGGGTGGCGCCCCGGTTCCAGACCATGACCGTGTCGATGGGGCGGACGGTGCGGTGCGCCTCGGGCAGCAGCGATGCGATGCGGCCGGCGCCCAGCAGCAGGAGGCGGCGCGACCCGGGGCGCGCGAGGTAGGACGCGGCGAGGGCGGAGGCGGCGGCGGTGCGCCGGGCCGTGAGGGTGTCGCCGTCCAGGAGGGCAGTGGGCTGTCCGGTCGCGGCGCGGGCGAGCATGTAGGTGGAGTGGACGGCGTCGAGTCCGCGCGCGGCGTTGCCGGGGTGGACGGTCACGATCTTCATGCCCAGCCAGTCGTGGCTCCAGGCGGGCATCAGCAGCAGGGTTGCGCCGTGCGGCAGGTCGTGGCGGTGCCGGGAGGGCGCGGTGCAGGGCGCGGCGAAGGCGGCGCGCAGGGCGGGGACCAGGCGATCGAAGGGGAGCGCGGCCTCGACCGCGGCCGCGTCGAGCATCCGGATCATATGATTTCCCGTTCCAGCAGCCTGCGGCCGGCCTGGACGCGGCCGACGTCGAGGGGGGAGAGGTCGAGCGAGCGGTAGCCTCCCGTAAGGATCAGCTCGGCGATGCCGCGGCCGACGCCGGGGGATTGCTGCATGCCGTGGCCGCTGAAGCCGTTGGCGAAGACGAGGTTGGGGGCTTCGGGCAGCACGCCGAGCAGGCCGTTCTGGTCGAAGGTGTTGTACTCGTAGTGCCCGGCCCAGCTTGCGCCGACCCGCACTGCCTCGAAGGCGGGCACCCGGGCGGCGAGGGCGGGCCAGACCGGATCGTCCCACAGGGCGTGATCGACGTCGAGGTTCAGGTCCTCGGCGTCGTCCGGGGGGGACCAGCCGCCCAGGAGGCGGTCGCCTTCCGGGCGGAACCAGACGCCGCCGGTGTCGATGACGAGGGGGCAGCCGGCCGCGACGTCGGCCCGGCAGTGGAACACGAAGACGGCGCGCTTGCGGGCCTCGACCGGCAGGGCGATGCCGGCCATGGCGGCGACCCGGCGGGCCTGCGGGCCGGCGGCGTTCACGATCCAGTCGGCCTCGATGCGGTCGCCGCCGGCCAGGCGGATGGCCGCGATGCGGGCGCCGTGGCGGTCGAGGGCGGTGGCTTCGGCGTGGAGCCAGGTGGCGCCGGCGGCGTGTGCGCGGGTGCGGAAGCGCTGGGCGAGGGCCGGGCCGTCGAACCAGCCCTCGCCGGAGAGGCCCAGCGACCCGGCGGCGACGCCGTCGGTGCAAAGGAAGGGGAAGCGGGCCTGCAGGGCGGGCGGGTCGAGCAGGACGACATCTGCGCCGCATCGGCGCTGGATCGCGTTGTTGTCGCGCAGTGCGTCCAGGCCGGCCTCGCCGGACAGGAAGAGGTAGCCGGGTTCGCGCAGGCCGACGTCGGCGCCGCGGAGGTATTCGATGCCGAACTGGGAGAGGCGGATGTTCACCTCGGTCGAGAATTGCTGCCGGATGGAGCTGACCGAGAGGGAGGAGGAGGCGGTGGCGTAGGTGGTGTCGCGTTCGATCACGGTCACGCGGGCGCCGCCCTCGACGAGGAAGGCGGCGATCGCGCTGCCGATGACGCCGCCGCCGATGATTGCGACGTGCGCGCGTTTCGGCGTGGCCGCGAGGGGTGTTCCGGCAGGTTGCGGGGACAGCGTGCTCATGCACACGCCGTTGCCACCACCGCCCTGGCGCTGACCGGGTTTTCGTACTGCCCGCGTCGGCCGGCGGATGCGGGCCGACATGGGTGCCCGGGACAGGCCCGGGCATGACGGTGTTTCGGTGCTTGTGCCCGGCCAGTTCCGTTCGTCAGCAGCGGACTAGCCGTGCGACGCGCCCTTGGCGGCGAGCTGCTTGACCTCGTCCATCGCCTCGGTGAAGCGCTGGTTCAGCATGCCGAGGGCCTCGCCGTTGGAGCGCTGGATGAGGTCCGCGAGTTCCTTCATGTGGGCGACGGCGCGCTCGTAGGCGAGCTTCAGCATCTCGGCCTGCTTGGCGGCGCGGACCTGCGGGCTTTCGGGGCTGGCGAAGTCGCGCATGGTCTCCGTCATCTCGGCCATGGTCTGCTGCATGATCTCCATGTGGCGCTTGGCGACGGCCTGGGCGCCTTCGAGTGCGACGCGGTTGGCGGCGGAGAGGACCTCCATGTTGCGGCGCTGGGCGGACATGAAGGTCTCCATGCCGCCCATGGCGGGCATCTTCATGTCGGCGAAGAGCTTCGAGAACTCGGCCATCCCGGCCATGCCCTTTTCCATCATCTGCCGGCCCATGTCCTGCGCGGTGTGTGCGGCGGTGTCCATGCCGGTCCTGGTGGCGGTGGCTGCTTCGTGCATCGCGGCCTTGGCGTGATCGACGGGGGAGTCGGACATGGGGATGCTCCTATGGGTGGCGTTGGCGGCGGGGCTATAGCACGGCGTGACCGTCGGCGGCAGCGGCGATCGCCGGGGCGGCGACGACCGGCGCTTCCGGTTCTGCCGGGCGGCGGTGGCCGGGGAGCATCCCTTCGGCCTGGATGGCGCGGTCCAGGGCGCGATCGACGGCGGCCATGGTGGCGGGCAGGTCGGCGCCCTCGTCCCGTTCCCAGGCGCGCAGGGCGTAGGCCCAGACGGCGAGCAGGCCGTGGACGCGGAGTACGCCGGTGACGCCGCCGGTTGGGATGCCGGCGGCGTCGAGCATCCAGCGCATGCTCCGAAGCGTGGCGCCGTAGAGGAGGAGGGTGGTGGCCGGGTCGGTCCGGAGGGCGGCGATCAGCGAGAGCATGCCGCCGCGGTGCTGCTGCAACTGGTCGAACCTGGCCATCAGCAGGTCGAACAGGCGTTCCCGGGGGCTGCCCTCGGATTGGGACGCGGCGAGGGCGGCCTGGTCCGCCATGGTGCCGAAGCGCAGCAGCAGCGCGTCCTTGCCGGGGAAGCGGATGCGGAGGCGGGCCAGGTCCAGGCCGGCTTCGCGCGCCGCGTCGACCAGGGACGTGTCGGCCCAGCCGACCAGCCCGGCCTGCTGGAACACCGCCGCGACGACGGCCTTGTCGAATTCGTTCGTGTCCATGCCACCGGAGATAAGGTGGCGCCGGCCCGGGAAAAGCCCTCCCCCGCGCGCGGGGGAGGGCTGATGTCACTTCGGCTGCGCGGCCAGCTTGTCGAGCAGGGCCGAGCCGGCCTCGACGCAGGCCTTCATGGGTTCGTCATCGGCGCACTTGATGGTGACGCGGGCGTCGCCCTTCCTGAAGTGGAAGAAGGCGGCCTTGGTCGGCGGCGGCGGGCGCATGTGGTGGCCGCGGCCGTGGCCGTGGCCCCAGCCCTCGGGTCCGCCGCGGTCGGCCATCGGGCCGCGCGGGCCGCCCGGGGGCGGCGCGTCGGCGCCGGGCGGGGGTGGGGGCGCCGCGGACTGCGCCACGGCGACGCCGCCGGCGAGCATGGCGGCGAGGCCCGTCGCCAGCAGCCCCGTCTTTGTGAATGTCCTCATGGTGCGTCCTCCGAAAGCGGCGCGATCGTGCGCTCCTTTCTGATACGCCGGGGCGGCGGGCATCCCATGGCGTGGGATGCGGTCACGTCGGTGCGAGGATGTCACCGCGGCGGGTGCCGGGGCGAAGCAGGAGGAGACATCGGAGACCGTCCCATGCGTCCCAGCATCGCACTTGTCCGGATTGCCGCGCTTGCTTGTGTCACCATGCTCGGGGCCTGCGCCGGGCCGCATCCGGTCGCGCATATTCCCGTGTCGGGGATCAACGGCAACGTCGGCGGGTCGGAGGAGACGATCTACTATGACCGGGAGGGCCGGCCGCACTTCCAGAGCTAGGGCTGGGCCTTCGCGCCGAAGCGGCGGTAGAAGGCGCCCAGCGCGATCAGCCCCAGTCCCAGTCCGAGGAAGGACAGGACGCGCCACAGGCCTTGCAGGCCCGCCATGTCGACGAGGAAGACCTTGGCGACGACCAGCGCCACCAGGGCGAGGGCGGCCAGGCGCAGCGCCCGCTGGCCCGACCATAGCCCGGCCGTCATCACCGCCGCCGCCAGCGCGAACCATGCGCCGGACAGGGCCCATAGCTCCGCGTCCTCGACCCCGGTGTTCCAAAGCGCCGTCCGGCCGGGGTGGAAGGCCTGCCGGACCACGACGGAGCACCACATCAGCGTGGCCAGCAGCGCGTAGCCGCCCAGGAGGCGCCGGGGCGTCGCGCCCCGGGCGAGCGCCGCGACGGCCAGCGCGGCGGGGAGCAGGTAGGCCGGCAGGGCGGCGTTCAGGATGATGTTGCGGCCCATGCCGTCGCTGCTGACGAAGGGATTGATGGCGAGCAGCACGATTCCGGCGGCGAGCGCCAGGCCGCCCGCGATGCGCCAGGCGACCGCGAGCACGGGGCGGGCGAAGCGGCGCGCGCCCTCGTGCAGCAGCACCGCGAAGGCGCCCAGCAGGGTGGTCCACCAGGCGAGCTCGACGAAGCCCGGTTCCTGTTCGGCGCGCAAGACGCCGCCATGGGCCGCGTGCTGGACCTGCAGGACCAGCAGCAGGCCCGTGAAGAGGGAGGCGCCGGCCTCCAGCACCGCCACGGTGCGGTCGTCGCCGCCGCGGCGGAACAGGACGGCGGCGGCGGCGAAGCACAAGGCGGGGATGCCGTAGGCGACGAGCAGCAGGTTCAGGATCGGCATCGTTCCGAAGGCGTAGGTGGGCAGCCAGGGGTTGGCGACGAGGCGGACCAGGACGACGCAGGCGACGATCAGGGCCACGCGCCGCAGTGCCGGGACGCCGGACGCACGCTCGATCCAGGCGAGGGCGGGCAGGATGAGCGCGAGCGCGACGGTGAGCCACGCCGCGTCGAGCACGATGGCGCAGCCGAGCGCCAGGGCCGCGACGGCGCCGGCCGCGTGGATGCCGGCGCGTTGGAGGGGGGCGCGTTGGAGGGGGGCGCGTTGGAGGGGGGCCGTGTCCGACCGCCGGGCCATGCCGGCCGCGCCGACGAGCGCCGTGGCCAGGGCGGCGGCGGCGGTGGCCCAGGCGGCGTGGGGCTGGAACCGGCCGACCTGCAGGTAGGCGACGGCCAGCACCAGCACCGGCACGCCGGCGACCAGCGCGGCCCAGGGCAGGGGGGCCGGGTCCCGGCGTTCGTTCCACAGCCCCGCGGCCGCGTGCAGCAGCGCTACGGCGGCGCAGGCCTCCAGGAAGGGCAGGATCGCGTCGGGCGCCCATGCGCCGGGCAGCACGGCCTGGACGACGCCCTCGATCGTGATGGATTCCGCCGTCGTGTCGAAGCCCGGCACTGCCCAGGCGAGCAGTGCGGCGATGGACAGGCCGGCGCCGACCATGGGGAGCCACGCCAGGCGGGGCTCGGTCCAGGCCTTGGCGATGGCGACGGGACCCAGCAGCAGCAGCCCGGCACGGGCCCAGGGGTCGCCGGTCACGCTTTCCAGCACCAGGCCGGCGAGGCCGAGCATGACCATGGGCGCCCAGGCGAAGCGGCGGCCTGCGGGATGGTCGAGGGCGGCGGCGGGCAGGAGCGCCAGGGTGAGTGCGGCGGCGGCCGGGACGAAGAGGCCGGGGGCCCAGGCGGCGGTGCCGGCGGGGAGGGCGGAGAGCAGGACCCAGGCGGCGCCGCCGAGGGCCGCGCCCCAGCCGAGCCAGGTCCAGGCGGTGATGCGGACGACGGCCCAGCAGGCGGCGGAGACGACGAAGAGGTAGGCGAAGAGGCCGGGCAGGGAGGGGTCGTCGGTCTGCACGAGCGCCGGGGTGGCGAAGGCGGCGACGAGGCCGACGGCCGCGACCAGCGGGCCGAAGCGGAGCGAGAGGGCGAGGCCGGCGACGCCGGAGCCGGCCAGCAGCGCGAAGGCGGCGAGGTCGGGGACCAGCTCGTACATGGGGCCGGCTGCGTAGGCGGCGGCGAACAGCACCGCGACGCCGCCGGCGGCGAGGGCGGCGGGCGCCTGGTCGGCGAGGGGCATTGCCTGGGGCTTCGGTGGGGAGGCGCGTCGGCGGAGCCATTCCGCTGCGCCGATGAGCGCCAGGCCCAGCGCGCCGCCGAGGGCGCAGCGCGGGGCGGGGCCGAGCCACCCCTGCTCGACGGCCGTGCGGACGAGGAAGACGCCTGCCAGTAGGAGGGCGAGGGCGCCGAGCCAGATTCCCCAGCGCTGGGTGAGAAGTTGTTCGATGTCGATGCGGGTGCGGGGCGGGGCCGGGGCGGGCTGGGGCGTCGCATCCGGGTGGAGTTCGGGTGGGAGGCTGGTTGCGGGCGCGCTATCCGCGGTTTCGGGCGGTTCGGCCGGCAGACCGGCGGGCTGGCCCGCCCAGGGGTGCGCGGCGGGTGCGACTGCTGCGGGTCCGCCCAGTCCCTGCGCCGCGATCCAGGCGCGCAGCGCGGCCACTTCGGCCAGGGCGCGTTGTCCCTTGCGCCAGCCGAGATAGCCCAGAACGCACCCGGCTATGGCGAGCAGCACTTCCATCGTGTCGTGTCAGGCTCCTGTCCCGTGCCGGCTGGCGTCGGTCCGTGGCTGATCCCTAGCACCCCTTCCGTGACAACACACGGGTCAGCCGTGGAGGGTGACGGGCTCGCTGGGCTGGTTCCAGTTGTCGAAGCGGGCGAGGCGGAAGGGGGTGAGGTCGAAGGCGGGGGTTTCGTCGCGGACCATGGCGGCCAGGATCCGGCCGGTGACGGGACCGAGGCAGAAGCCGTGGCCGGAGAAGCCCATGCCGACGACGACGCCGTCGCCGGGGGCGCGGTCGAGGACGGGGAGGGCGTCGGGGGTCATGTCGATGAGGCCGGCCCATACGGCCGCGATGGGCGCATCGGCGAAGGCGGGGACGGCGTGGCCGAAGGTTTCGACGAGGCGGCGGAGGGCGCTGGCGGGGGGGAGGATCGCGGGGCGGTCGCCGTCGCGCATGGCGCCGGTGAAGGGCTGGACGCCGCTGGTGGCGCGGAAGCAGC
>CAXTPG010000157.1:0-7660 GCA_964246015.1 uncultured Acetobacteraceae bacterium | reverse complement strand
CCCAGCGGCACCGGCGCCACGATGAAGGAGTTCGGCGAGGGCTCCCGCGACATGATCGTCACCACCACCGGCTGGGACATCAATCCGCGCGTGCTCGGCATCGTCCCGAAGGAGGCGCGCGTGGCCGCCCTGCAAGGCTTCCACTGGGTGTCCGACGCCTTCTTCATGGCGGTGCCGAAGGGCGTGCCCGACGACCGGCTGCAGGTGCTGCTGGCCATGATGCGCTTCGTGCTGGAACCCGCCCAGCAGGCCGTCAGCTACGACGAGGGCTACCTCTATCCCGGTCCCGCCGTGAAGAACGTCCCGCTGTCCATGGCCCCGGAAAAGAGCCAGGCCGCCATCCGCGACTACGGCCGCCCCGAATACGCCGCCCTGATCGCCGGCAACCCGATCGAGCTGCCGCTGACCCCCGACAGGATGGTCGTGGCCTTCCGCATGTGGGACGAGCGGATCGGATCGAAGAAAGGCGTCAAGTGATCAGGCGCGGCGCGAAGCTCACTCGTCTGTAAAGATCGGCGAGCGGCAGCGTCACGTCGACCGCGGGCAGATCGATCACCCGGTCGAGCCCTGCGATCGTGGCATGGCCCCACCCGCCTGAACCGGCCCGCGTCCACAGGGTCACCTGCGGCGCCTCCGGATCGATCAGCAGGATATACGTGATCGAGGGTACCGACTTGTACTCGTCGAGCTTCCCGAACATGTCGAAGGTGCGGGTGGACGGGGACAGGATCTCGATCACGAGGCGGGGCTCCGCGGCCCAACGGTCATCGGCGTCCGGCTCGCCACAATCCACGCCCGCATCCGGAATACGGTAGTTCCCGCCGGGGATGCGGATGAACGTGTCCGAGGTGAACGGCTCGCAGGTGCGGCCGGCGAGCTGATCGCCCAGCAGCGCCACGACGTTCACCGCGATGCGGTCATGCCTGCGACGAACGCCGACCATCATGGTGACGACCCCGTCCACCAGCTCCCACCGCCCGTCCTGCCCCTCGCTCGCGGCCAGGAACTCCGCCTCGGTCATCCGTCGTTCGGCGCGCTCCGCCATCACAGACGCTCCACCCCGCACCACTCCATGATGGTCAACGCCAGCACCCGCGTCACGTCATGTATCGAATCCAGCCCCACGCTCTCGTCGATCCCGTGGATGGCGTCGGCGTCCGGACCATAGCAGGTCGCCTCCGTGCCCTGATACAACGTGTAGAACCGCGCATCCGTCAGCCCCAGCGCCGTGTAGTGCCGCACCGCATCCCCGCTGACCCGCCGGTGCGCGGCGGCCACGGCGCGGGAGATCGCCTGCTCCGGCGGGAACACGCAGCCATCGGCCATGAACCCCTGGAACGCCACCTCCATCCGCGCCCCCTGCAGCCGTGCATCCACGGCGGCGTCGGCCACCAGCCGCTCGATCGCCCGCGCCGCGTCGTGGCAGGACTGGCCCGGCATCACGCCCACCCGCACCCCCAGCTTCGCCCGCGTCGCCACGCTGCTGTTCCACTCGCCGCCCTGGATCGTGCCGATGTTGACGTTGATCGGATGGTTCTCCGCCGCAAAGGCAGAGTGCCGCCGCTCCGCCCGGTTCGCGTCCGACTCGTAGGCCCGGAACCGCTCCATCAGCACCGCCGCCGCCTCGATCGCGTTCACCCCCGCATGCTTCTCCCGCACATGCGCCGGCTTCCCGGTGATCGTCACCCAGGCCCACACCACGCCCACCTCCGCCACATACAGCGCCGCATGGCCCGGTCCCGGCTCCGGGATCAGGCACGCATCCGGCTTCGGCAACGCGTGCATCACCGCCAGCGCGCCGTTGCCCGTGCACTCCTCCTCGATGACCGCCGCCAACTGCACCTCCGCCGCCGGCTGCAGCCCGGCCCGCCGCAACGCCGTCATCGCCATCGCGATCGACACGAGGCCCGCCTTCATGTCCCCCGCCCCCCGCCCATACATCCGCCCGTCCCGCACCGAAGGCTCGAACGGCGGCGTGGTCCACAGGTCGGCCGCCCCCTCCGGCACCACGTCGACATGCCCCTGCAGGATCAGGCTCCGCCCCGCCGCCGCCCGCGGCCGATGCACCGCGACCACGTTGTCCCGCCCGGCATAGGAGATGAGCGGCGGCGAGAACCCCGGAACATGCCGCAGCGCGTCGGGATCGGTCGGCACGCGCCGCGATGCAAGCCCGAGCCCCTCCCAGACCGCCGCCATCGCGTCGAGGCACCCCGCCTCCTCCCCCAGCAGGCTCCGATGCCGGACCAGCGAAGCCAGCAGCGCCACCCCGTCCTCCCGCAGCCCATCCACCGCCGCCAACACCGCCGTCTTCGCACCCTCGTCCAAAGTCGTTCTCCTTCGCTGGGTCCAGTGGGATGAAGCAGGATTCACCACCGAGGTCACGAAGCGGCCGTGCAGCCTCGGTGCTCCTGGCGGCCTTGGTGGTGGTTCTCGCCCCACAGGCGCGCCCCCGGACCCTCCATGCTATACTCTCCCCATGACTCGAATCCGCCTCCTCCCCGAGCGGCTCGTGAACCGCATCGCGGCCGGCGAGGTGATCGAGCGCCCGGCCGCCGCCGTCAAGGAACTCGTCGAGAACGCGCTCGACGCCGGCGCCACCCGCATCGCGGTCACCCTGGAAGGCGGCGGCATCGACCGTATCCTGGTCGAGGATGACGGCCACGGCATGGGTCCCGAGGACCTCGCATTGGCCGTCCAACGCCACTGCACCAGCAAGCTCGCCGACGAGACCCTCGTCCGCATCGCCACGCTGGGCTTCCGTGGCGAGGCGCTGCCCAGCATCGGCGCCGCCGCCCGGCTCGAGATCACGTCCCGCCCCCAGGGCGCCGCACACGGCCATCGCATCACCGTGGAAGGCGGCCGGGTCGGCGCCGTCACGCCCGCGCCCGCGCCCCCGGGCACCCGCGTCGCCGTCACCGACCTGTTCTTCGCCACCCCTGCCCGCCGCAAGTTCCTGAAATCCCCCCGCACCGAGGCCGAGCACGCCGAGCACGCCGTCATCCGCCTCGCCTTCGCGGCCCCGCACACGGCCTTCCGCTGCACGATCGACGGCCGCACCGCCTTCGACCTCCCGCCGCAGGACCCCGCCGCCCGCGCCGCCGCCCTTCTGGGACCCGAGGCCGCCGCCGCCCTGCTGCCCGTCGCCGCCGAGCGCGGACCCTTCCGCCTCTCCGGCCTCGCCGCCGCCGCCACCCACACCCGCGCCACGGCCGCGATGCAGTCGCTGGTCGTCAACGGCCGCCCCGTCACCGACCCCGTCCTCCGCACCGCCATCCGCGTCGCCTACCGCGACGTGATCGCCGCCGGCCGCCACGCCGTCGTGGCCCTCGTGCTCGACCTGCCCGCCGACACGCTCGACGTGAACGTCCACCCCGCCAAGACCGAGCTGCGCTTCCAGGACCCGGCCGCCATCCGGGCCCTGGTGATCGGCGGGCTGCGCCAGGCGCTGGGCGTCGGCGCCGGGCACGGCGCGCCCTCCTTCGCGCCCCGGCCGCACCTCCAGCTCGTCTCCAGCCGCCCCGCCCTGCCCCGCCCTGCCCTGCCCCGCCCCGCACCCCAGGGCTTCGCGGAGATGCAGCTTCCGCTCGCCACCGGTCCTGCCGCCCGCGCGCTGGAACCCGCCTTGCCCCGTCCCGACCACCCGCTGGGCGCCGCGGTGGCGCAGGTGCTCGACACCTACATCCTCGCCGTCTCCGCCCAGGGCGCCCTCGTGCTCGTCGACCAGCACGCCGCCCATGAACGCCTCACCCACGAGGCCCTGCGCGCCCAGCACGCCGAAGGCCGGGTCCGCAGCCAGCCGCTGCTGCTGCCCGCCGTCGTCGATCTCCCGCCCGCAGCCGCCGCCCGCCTCGTCGATGCCGCCCCCGACCTCGCCGCCCTGGGCCTCGACCTCGAAAGCTTCGGCCCCGGCGCCGTCATCGTCCGCGCGCTCCCGGCCGCCCTCGGCGCCCCCGACCCGGCGCCACTCCTGCGCGACCTCGCCGACACGCTGGCCGAGAGCGGCCAGGCGACCCCGCTGCACGCCAAGCTCGACGCCGTCCTCGCCCGCCTCGCCTGCCACGGCAGCATCCGCGCGGGCCGCCGCCTCTCGCAGCCCGAGATGGACGCCATGCTGCGGCAGATGGAGGCGACGCCCCGCGCCGCCACCTGCAGCCACGGCCGCCCCACGGTGCTGACGCTCAGCCGCGCCGAGATCGAATCGCTGTTCGGCCGCCGCTGACCCCTACCGCTTCGGCCGCACGACCAGGAACAGCGTCGCCAGCGCCGCGATCTCGAACACCCCGATGGGCGTCCGCCGTGCCGCCGTATGCGCGACGATGTTCTGCACCGCCGTCGCGGGCCCCGGCGGACGGCTGTCGGCAGCCGGGGCAACCCGGGCCGCGAACGCCTCCGCGCTGCCGTGATGCGCTGCCCAGACCTTCGTGAACTCCGCCCCGAGCAGGAAGATCTGCGACGAGTAGTAGATCCAGACCAGCACGATGACGAAGGCCCCCGCCGCCCCGTAGCTGCTCGCGATCGAGCTGCTGCCGATATACAGCCCGATCAGCGTCTTCCCGACCGTGAACAGGAACGCCGTCGCGACCGCGCCGACCCCCACATCCTTCCACGACAGCTGCCGGTCCGGCAGGATCTTGTAGATCGCGGCGAACAGCGCCGACACCATCGCCAGCGATATCAGGAAGTTGAGCACCTGCAGCAGCAGCTCCGCCCCCGGCAGGAACGCGTTCAGGTAATCCCCCAGCGCATGCAGCCCCGCGCTCACCACCAGCGACACCAGCAGCAGGAAGCCCATCGTCGCCACCAGGCCCAGGCTCGCCGCCCGGGCCTTCAGGATCGCGGTCACGCCGCCCTTCGGCTCCGCCTTCCAGATCGCGTTCAACGAGGACTGCATCTCCCCGAACACCCCGCTCGCCGTCACCAGCAGCGTGCCGACGCCCAGAACGGTCGCGATGATGCCGCTGCTCTTGTCGCTCGCGCTCTTGATCATCGTCTGGATCAGCTCGGCCGCCTGGTCGCCCATCAACCCCTGCAACTGCCCGACCATGGCCCCCTGCGCCGCCTCCTGCCCGAACACCAGGCCGGCGATGGCGATGCAGATGACCAGAACCGGCCCGATCGACAGGATGGTGTAATACGCGATCGCCGCCCCGCGGCTGAGGCAGTTGTCCTCGATGTAGTCGCCGAAGGTCTCCTTCAGCGTATTCCAGATCGTTCCGAACATCCCGCACCCTCAACCCTCGTCATGCACGGGGCAACGAGTGTGGACGGGCCGGAGTTCCTGATGATCCCCTACTTCACCAGCGGGCAGCCCCCCTGCTCGATCGGCCGGAACGCCTGCTCCGCCGGGATCGTCGCCACGTGCTGATACAGGTCCCACCGCGACGTCGACTGCCCCGGCGCCTTCACCTTGAACACGTGCATCGCATGGATCGCCCGGCCGTCCTGCCGCACCGTCACGCGTCCGAACAGCTTGTCCTCGATCGGCGCCTTCTTCATGGCGTCGATCACCCGCTCCCCCTCGATGCTCCCGGCGGACTTCACCGCCCGCAGATACGCCAGCACCGACGAATAGACGCCCGCATGGTTCTCCGTCGGCACCCGCCCCGGCATCTTCTCCGCGAACCGCTTCGCGAACGCCCGCGTCTCGTCGTTCAGGTCCCAGTAGAACGCCTCGGTCAAGGTCAGCCCCTGCGCCGCCTGCAGCCCCAGCGCCTCGACGTCCGTGATCTGCGTGAACAGCCCCGTCAGCGTCGCCGTCCGCGTCACGCCGAACTCCGCCGCCTGCTTCACGGCGTTGATGAAGTCCGTGCCCGTCGACGCGAACGCGATCACCTTCGCCCCGGACGACTGCGCCTGCAGCAGATACGACGAGAAGTCCGTCGTCCCCAGCGGATGCTTCACCGAACCCGCGACCTTCCCGCCCAGGCTCGTCAGCACGGCCGTCGTGTCCCGCTCCAGCGCCTGGCCCAGCGCGTAGTCGAAGCCCACGAAGTAGAACGGCCCCACATCCTTCAGCGCCCGCGCCGCGCTGTTGCCGAACGCCCAGGTGTCGAACGTCCACTGCACCGTCGTCGGCGCGCAGGCCTTGCCCGTCAGGTCCGACGTGCCGACGTTGCTGGCGATGAACGTCCGGTGCCGCTCCCGCATCACGTCGTTCACGGCCAGCCCCACGGCCGAGTTCACGGCATCGGCGATCGCCACCACGTTGTCGCGGTCGACCCAGGCCCGCGCGATGCCGCTGCCCACGTCCGGCTTGTTTTGATGGTCGCCATACACGATCTCGACGTTCAGCTCCGGCGCCTCCTTCTTGAAGTCGTCCGCCGCGAGCTGCGCCGCGATCACCCCGCCCCGCCCGGACTGGTCGGCAAACGGCCCCGACTGGTCGTTCAGCACGCCGATCTTGATGGTCCCCGGCAGTTGCGCCCACGCAGGGGCGGCGGTCAGCAACAGGGCGGCGAGCAGGGCGTGGCGCATCAGGGTTCCTCCGGTCTGCGCCGTTCCCGCGCAGTCGCTCCTTTATACGAGCAGGTGGCGCGGGATGGATAGGCCGAGCCGGGTGGGCACGTCCCAGGTCTCCTCGACCCGCCGCACCACCCGGAACCCGGCCCGCTGATACCCCGGCATCGCCCGCGGATGATCGGCCGTGCAGGTGTTCACGGTGACGACCCGCGCCCCCGCATCCCACGCCGCGTGCACCGCCGCCATCAGGAACGCGGTCCCCACCCCCTGCCCCACGGCATGCGGCAGCAACCCGAAATAGCTGAGGTTCACCACCGGCAGCGCCCGCCGGTCCAGCTCGAAGAACCCGGCCGGTTCCCCGCCTCGATACAGCACATGCACCGACACGCCGGGCTCCGCCAGGATGGCATCGAGCGCCGCATCCGGCAGCGTGCGCCGCAGCCACCACACATAGGCGGCCCCCACGGTATCATACAGGTAACGGTAGAACGGCACGCTGCACCGCGCGAGACGGACCAGCGACGCGTCGCCCGGCAATGGCGGCCCCGGCGGCGGACGCTGGTCCATCCGCAGGAAGCTGACGGTCACGCCGACGCGGGTGGAGGGATTCATCGATCCGGCCCAGCGCAAGCGCGGCCGGACCACGCGTCATCCCCGCCCGGGACCACGTCATCCCCGCCCAGCGGCACGTCATCCCCGGGCTTGACCCGGAGACCTCGTGCCAGCGGAACCCCGGGGCTCCCGCAACACGAAATCCCGGAAATGGCGGGACGGGAACGGAGCTGCATCACACCCGACGTGCTGGCACGCCCGGCACGCCCGGATCAAGCCCGGTCACGACAAAAAACCGCCCTCAATCGTCCAGGAAGCTTCGCAGCTTGCGGCTCCGGCTCGGGTGCTTCAGCTTCCGCAGCGCCTTCGCCTCGATCTGCCGGATCCGCTCCCGCGTCACGTTGAACTGCTGGCCGACCTCTTCCAGCGTGTGGTCGGTGTTCATCCCGATCCCGAACCGCATCCGCAGCACCCGCTCCTCGCGCGGTGTCAGGCTGCTCAGCACCCGCGTCGTCGCCTCCCGCAGGTTCGCCTGGATGGCCGCATCCAGCGGGATGATCGCCGCCTTGTCCTCGATGAAGTCGCCAAGATGGCTGTCCTCCTCGTCGCCGATCGGCGTCTCCAGGCTGATCGGCTCCTTGGCGATCTT
>CAXTPG010000156.1:0-7763 GCA_964246015.1 uncultured Acetobacteraceae bacterium | reverse complement strand
GGGCCGCCCTTGCGGGGGATCTTGTCGCCGGCGCTGACGTCGATGACGTAGATGGTGATGTCGGCGAGCTCGGGGGAGAAGGTGGCAGCCAGGTTGTCGCCGCCGCTTTCGATGAGGATGACGTCCAGCGCGGGGAAGCGCCGCCGCATCTCGGCCACGCCGGCCAGGTTGATGCTGGCGTCCTCGCGGATCGCGGTGTGGGGGCAGCCGCCGGTTTCGATGCCCATGATGCGCTCGGGCGGGAGGGAGCCGGCGCGGGTCAGGAACTCCGCATCTTCCTTGGTATAGATGTCGTTGGTGATTGCGGCGATGTCGTAGTGCGGGCTGAAACGCTTGCACAGCGCGTCCATCAGCGCCGTCTTGCCGGTACCGACGGGGCCGCCGACGCCCACGCGGAGCGGGCCATTGTATGGGGTCATGTGCGGAACAGCCTCGTATACTGGGTTTCGTGGCGCATGGCGGCGATGTCGGAGCGGAAGCAGGCGCCGCCGATGTCGTCGAGCGGGGTGGCGCGCGTGTCGGCGGCGATGGCGTGGAGTGCCGGTTCCAGGGCGGCCATGACGCGCAGCCCGGCGGTCTGGCCCAGCGGGACCAGGCGGACGGCGGCGCCGACGAGGTTCGCGGCGAAGGCGTGCAGCAGGCCGATTGCGGCCGCGTCCTCGGGCACAGCATGGGCGCGGGCGAGGGCGCCGACGGCGACGGGGTAGGCGACGGGGCCGGCCTGCTGGTCCAGCAAGGGAGCGCCCCAGACGCGGGCGGCGATGGCGAAGGCGTCGCCCTGGCCCAGGGTTTCGGCCCGGCGCTCACGCGTGGGTTGCGCGGCTTCGGCGAGTTCGGCGACCCGGGCCAGCGTCTCCGCGGTTTCGGCACGGTGGGCATGGCGCACCAGGATGGCGTCGGTGCGACCGGCGCCGTGGCGGAGGACGGCGTCGAGCCAGTCGAGCAAGGCGGCCTCGGTCGTCACGTCCCCGGATTCGACGGCCCATTCCAGGCCGTGGCTGTAGGCGAAGGCGCCGGTCGGGAAGGCGGGGGAGAGCCAGGTGAGGAGTTTGGCGAGGCTTCCCGCCTCTCCCTTACCCGTCATCGTCGTCATGGTGGTGGTGGGCGGCTGCGGCGTATGCGCCGGATTCGGGGTCGAAGGGAGCGTCGAGGGCGTGGACGTGGCCGCCCAGGCCGCGGACCATGTCGGCGATCACATGGTCCGCACGGATGCGGATGTGGTCACCCAGGAGCTGGACGGGAAGGTGGCGGTTGCCGAGGTGCCAGGCGATGCGGACGAGGCCCGCGGCGTCGTGGGCGTGGATGTCCAGCAGGGGCTCGGGCCGCGCCTGCACGCGGACGATGCGGCCGTCATCGAGGCGGAGGCCGTCGCCGTCGCGCAGGCGGGCGGCCTGGGGCAGGTCGAGCAGGAGGTCGGCGCCGCGTTCGGTGGTGAGCTGGATGCGGCGGCGATGGCGGCGGTCGAAGTCGATCAGGACGGTGTCGACGGGGGTGTCCGTCCAGGCGCCTGCGGGCAGGACCGCGGCGGCGCGCATCATGCGGCTTCCCCTTCATGCTCGATGATGGGGCCGTCCCCCGGGACGGGCATGGCCGGAAACAGCCGTTTGGCGACGGCGCCCACGGCCCGGGTCGAGGCTGCATCGACGGTGCCGCCGATGACGCCGCCGACCAGCGGCAGCACCTTCGTCATGTTCACGACCCCGCTCGAGCCCGCCTTCGTCAGCAGCCGGAAGCCGACGGCCTGGTTGATCCGCGCCAGAGCGGGACCGGAGATGGCCTGGATGGCCGATTGGCCCAGCCGGGTGCCGAGCTGGAGGCCGACGTCCTTCAACACCTCGGTGGCCGCGTTGCCCGCGAGGCAGGCGTAGATCAGGGCCCGCACGGTGTTGTCCGCGGTATCGTAGCCGCGGCCGGCGGCGATCGTGTGGATGAGGCGCATGTGGACGGCCGCCACGCTCACGATGTTCGCGGGAATCGCGACCGGCAGCGTGAGCAATCCGCCGAGCCCCGTCACGAAGCCGCTGGTGCCTGCCATCAGGCAGGCGGAGCGGATCGCCGCGTCGATCTGCTTGTCGGACAGACGCGGGCGGGGTTCTTCCGGGACGATGCGGTCGTAGACCCAGTCGAGGGCCTTGATGACCGCGCTGGTGTCGGTCTTGGGCGTGACCGGTAGGGTTGCGGGAGTCATGCCCGGCCGGCGGCCCCGGCCAGGAACAGGAAGGCGACGAGTTCCAGCACCAGGAACGTGCCGACGAAGACGAAGCCGGCGATGCGTCCGCTCTGGCTCATGGGGCCGCCATGGGTGGGGCGTTCGGGCCAGGCGCCGAGGCACAGCAGGAACGACGCGGCACCGAGGACGCCGGCCACCAGCCCGGTGAGCAGCGCCGGGCCGAAGCCGCGGCCGGGCCAGGTGAGGATGGTGGCGACGACGGCCATGGCGCCGCCGAGGGCTGCGGCCAGCATCGTCATCTCGGGGAAGGAGAACTCCTTGGGCCGGCGGGCGTCGTGCCAGGTGCGGAAGGCGAAGGCGGCCAGAAGGCCCAGGGCCGCGATGTGGACGGCGGCGGAGTAGAGCAGCACGGCGCGCATTCTTGGTTTCCCCCCTCAGAACAGGAAATAGCGCTGCGCCATGGGCAGCAGCGTCGCAGGCTCGCAGGTCAGCAGCACGCCGTCGGCGCGGACCTCGTAGGTCTCCGGGTCCACCTCGATCACGGGTGTCGCGTCGTTCAGGATCATGCTGCGCTTGCCGATGCCGCCGCGGGTGTTGCGGACGGCGGAGAGGCGGCGTTGCAGGCCGAGGCGGGCGCCGATGCCGTCGTCCAGCGCGGCCTGGCTGACGAAGGTGAGGCTGGTGGCCTGCATGGCCCGGCCGTACTGGCCGAACATGGGGCGGTAGTGCACGGGCTGCGGCGTGGGAATGCTGGCGTTGGGGTCGCCCATCACCGCCACGGCGATCATGCCGCCCTTCAGCACCAGGTCCGGCTTCACGCCGAAGAAGGCGGGGGACCAGAGCACGAGGTCGGCGAGCTTGCCGGGCTCGATGCTGCCGACCTCGTGGCTGAGGCCCTGCGCGATGGCGGGGTTGATGGTGTATTTGGCGATGTAGCGCTTGATGCGGGCGTTGTCGGCCGGGCCGTCGCCGGGGAGCGGGCCGCGCTGCTGCTTCATCTTGTGGGCGGTCTGCCAGGTGCGGATCGCGACCTCGCCCACGCGGCCCATCGCCTGGCTGTCGCTGCTGATCATGGAAAGGGCGCCCATGTCGTGCAGGATGTCCTCGGCGGCGATGGTTTCGCGGCGGATGCGAGATTCGGCGAAGGCGACGTCCTCGGGGATCGAGGGGTCGAGGTGGTGGCAGACCATGAGCATGTCGAGATGCTCGTCGAGGGTGTTCGACGTGTAGGGGCGGGTGGGGTTGGTGCTGCTGGGCAGGACGTAGGGGAGGCCGGCCACCTTGATGATGTCGGGGGCGTGGCCGCCGCCGGCGCCCTCGGTATGGAAGGCGTGGATGGTGCGGCCTTCGAACGCGGCGATCGTGTCTTCCACGAAGCCGGATTCGTTGAGGGTGTCGGTGTGGATCATGACCTGGACGTCGAAGCGGTCGGCGACGGCGAGGGCGCAGCGGATGCTGGCGGGGGTGGTGCCCCAGTCCTCGTGCAGTTTCAGGCACGAGGCGCCGGCGCGGAGCATCTCTTCCAGCGCCTGGGGTTGAGAGGCGTTGCCCTTGCCGGAGAGGGCGATGTTGACGGGCAGGCCTTCGGCGGCCTGCAGCATGCGGGCCAGGTGCCAGGGGCCGGGGGTGCAGGTGGTGGCGGACGTGCCGGTGGCCGGGCCGGTGCCGCCGCCGACGAGGGTGGTGACGCCGGACGCCAGCGCCTCGTCGATCTGTTGCGGGCAGATGAAGTGGATGTGGGCGTCGATGCCGCCGGCGGTGAGGATCTTGTTCTCGCCGGCGATGATTTCGGTGCCGGGGCCGATGATGATGGTGACGCCGGGCTGGGTATCGGGGTTGCCGGCCTTGCCGATGGCGTGGATACGGCCGTCGAGGATGGCGACGTCGGCCTTCACGATCCCCCAATGGTCGATGATGAGGGCGTTGGTGATGACGGTATCGACGGCGCCCTCGGCCTGGCTTCGCTGGGACTGGCCCATGCCGTCGCGGATGACCTTGCCGCCGCCGAACTTCACTTCCTCGCCGTAGATGGTGTGGTCGTGCTCGACCATCGCCCACAGGTCTGTGTCGGCGAGGCGGACGCGGTCGCCTGTGGTGGGGCCGTACATGTCGGCGTAGGCGCGGCGGGAGATCATAGCGGTCCTCCCACGTCGCCGCGGAAGCCGTGGACGATGCGGGCGCCGCGGAGGGGCACGAGGGTCACGTCCCGCTCCTGTCCCGGTTCGAACCGCACGGCGGTGCCGGCGGCGATGTCGAGGCGCTGGCCGCGGGCGGCGGCGCGGTCGAAGCGCAGCGCCGGGTTGGTTTCGGCGAAGTGGTAGTGGCTGCCGACCTGGATGGGGCGGTCGCCGGTGTTGGCGACGGTGATGGTGGTGCGGGGCTGGTCCTCGTTGAGGGGGATGGCGCCTTCTGCGGTGACGATCTCGCCGGGGATCATCGGATCGGCTCGTGCACGGTCACGAGCTTCGTCCCGTCCGGGAACGTCGCCTCCACCTGCACGTCCGCGATCATCTCCGCGATCCCCTCCATCACCTGGCCGCGGCCGATCACCTGCGCCCCCGCCTCCATCAAATCCGCGACGCTGCGCCCGTCCCGCGCGCCCTCGACCACGAAGTCGGTGATGAGGGCGATGGCCTCCGGATGGTTCAGCTTCACGCCCCGCTCCAGCCGTCGGCGCGCAACGTTCGCGGCCATGCTCACCAGCAGCTTGTCCTTCTCCCGCGGCGTCAGAAACATACGGTCCTCAGCACATCCATACGCGGGGCAGGGTGCGGCCCCCGCGCAGGATGTTCAAGCCTGTAACGACGGCCCGGCGCAACTCCGCACCCGTGGGGGCGGCGATGCGGGCGACGAGCAGCCCGTCCCAGCATGACGCCCCGGCGTCGAACGCGGCCAGCGCGTGGCGCAGCGGATCGAGCCGGTCCTCGCAGCCCGGCGCCGCGTGGACGAGCGTCGCCACCGCGCGGGCGCCGCGGCCGATGGCGGGGCGGTCCAGCAGGGCGGCGACCGGGCCATCGAGGCGGATGGCGTCGTGCAGGACCAGGCGGCCGTCGCGGCGGAGGGTGATCTGGTCGTGGATGGCGGCCGTCCGCACCTCCTCCTCCATGGCCGCACGGCCGAACACCAGGCTCTCGACGCCCAGGAACCAGGCGTCGGGGGCGAGGTCGATCGCGAGCGTCCGGCGGATGGCGCAGCGGTCGAACAGGATGGTTTCCTGCGGCAGCCATTCCAGGGCGGCGCCGGGGGCGACGCGGAGCGTGGTGTCGATGGTGGCGACGAGGCCGGGGATGGCGCGATAGATGCGCTCGGCCGCCTGCGACGCGACGGTCGCCGCCGTGCCCGGCCCGGCCGTGATCGTGGTAGCCAGCCGGTCGCCGCCGGCGACGCCGCCTGCACTGTTGAGAGTGACGGCGCCGGGCCATGCGGGCGCGTCGGCGTGGGGGAAGCGGGCCTTGAGGCACCCGTCCTGGCGAAGGCCGTCGATCACGGTGCGGCCATCGCGCCGCTTGAACGACAGGCGGAGCTCGCCGCGGGCGCGCTGGTGAGGCGCGGGGGGGTGAAGCGGGGGGGGGTGGGAAGCGGGGGTGTGGTCGGGGCTGTGCATCGCGTGTCCCTGGGATCGGGCACACCAACGGCCGGCCTCCCTCCTGGGCGCAGAGCCTAGCAGGATGCTGCAAAACATCGCATCGAGAGAATGTCGTCCTATTGCGTCATGGCCGGGCTTGTCCCGGCCGGCCATGTCGTCCCGCCGTCGCGGAATGCGGCTTCAACCATGTCCGCGGGGTCAGAAGTCGGTCAGAAGGCGAAGCGGATGGTGCTGGTCAGCAGGTGCGGGTGATGGCCTGGCCCACGTTGAGCGACATGTCCGCCGTGGCGCGGGCGAGCGGCAGGGCCGTCGCCTCGAGCGATTGCAGCGCCACCGGATCGATGTAGGTGGGCAAGGTCAGCAGGTAGACGAGGATGAGGCTGTCGACGACCAGGAACTGGGTGCTGCTGAGGGCCAGCAGCTCGCTTGGGGCGGCGAAACGGCGGGACATCGGGGGCGACGCTCTCGGATTCGTGAGCGTCCGGGATACACTGGTCGTGGGCGGCGGGTATGAACCCTTGGTTACAGTGCCGGAGCGTCGTCGAAGGGGAGGCCGACATAGTTCTCGGCGAGGGATTGGGCGGTGGCGCGGTTGGTGCGGACGAGGTCGAGGTCGGCGAGGTGGATGCGGCGTTCGAAGGCGGTCTCGGCGTCGTTGCGGTGGAGCATGGTGGTCATGTACCAGGAAAAACGCTCGCCCTTCCAGATGCGGCGAAGGCAGGTCTGCGTGTAGCGGTCCAGCGCGTCGGTGGTGTTGCCGCGATACCGGGCGACGAGGGCGCGGGAGAGGACGAGGACGTCGGCGACGGCGAGGTTGAGGCCCTTCGCGCCCGTGGGCGGAACGATGTGGGCGGCGTCACCGGCGATGAACAGGCGGCCGTGCTGCATGGGGTCGCAGACGAAGGAGCGGAGGGGGACGATGTTCTTCTGGAACACCTCGCCCTCTGTCAGGGTCCAGCCGTCCTGCGTGCACAGGCGGGCGTGCAGCTCGTCCCAGACGCGGCTGTCGGGCCAGGCGGCCAGGTCGTCGGTGGGGTCGCATTGGACGTACATGCGCTGGATGTCGGGGGAGCGGGTGCTGAGCAGCGCGAAGCCGTCGCCCTGGTTCGCGTAGATGAGCTCGTGCCACGACAGCGGCGCGCGGGCGAGGATGCCGAGCCAGCCGAAGGGGTAGACCTTCTGGTATTCGGTGCGGCGGGCGCGGGGGATGGTCTGGCGGCCCAGGCCATGGAAGCCGTCGGCGCCGACGACGTAGTCGCAGTGGAGCGTTTCCTCGGGGCCGCCGGCGCGGCGGAAGCGGATGGCGGGGGTGTCGCCGTCGACGCCGTCGATGGCGGTCGCGACGGCGTCGAAGACGATCGTGCCGCCGTCCGCCAGGCGGGCGTGGACGAGGTCTTTCAGCACCTCGTGCTGGGCGTAGACGCAGACGCGCTTGCCGTTGGTGAGATCCTCGATGTCGACGTGGTGGCGGATGCGGTCCCATTGCAGGGTGATGCCGGAGTGGAAGTGGCCGTCCTGCATCATGCGGGCGCCGAGGCCCATATCGTTCATGAGCTGGACGACCCAGTGTTCGAGCACGCCGGCGCGGACGGTGCCCTCGACGTCCACGCGGCTGCGCGATTCGAGGTTCACGGACTCGATGCCGGCGCGGTGGAGCATGTGCGCGAGGAAGAGGCCGGCGGGGCCTGCGCCGATGATGCCGACTTGGGTTTTCATCGACCGATTATTGGGCATAACGATCAGGCTGCAAGGGCGTGTTCCGGACGGGAGGTTCCACGCCCGGTGGGTGGTGGGCCTACGTCGACAGGGCCGTGCACGATGTCGCCGGTGATGCCGGCATGCGCCGGTTCGCTGTTCCCCTGTCTTCGGCTGACGACTTCATGGCGGGGGGTGTCGACCGAAGCCTGGTCACACGCTGAGCCGCCGCCGGACCTCGTTCTCGTCCAGGCTGTCCGGCGGCCCGTTCATCACGATGTCGCCGCGGTCCATGATGCACAGCGTGTCGGC
>CAXTPG010000155.1:0-7840 GCA_964246015.1 uncultured Acetobacteraceae bacterium | reverse complement strand
CCTCCTCATGACAGTGTGCCCTAATTCCGTGTCTCAATTCAGGGGGTCACTCCAACCCTGAAGCACGCTGCCTCCATGGCTTTCTCCGTGATCTCTGTACCTCCGTGGTTCGCGTTTCGACGAGACGCGCGCTCGTTGGTCCTTCAAGCGATCCCCCTGACGCCGGATCTGCGCTACAAACCGAGGTTCGCCCGCAACGTCGCCCCCTCATAGCCGCGCCGAACCCGCCCCGCCGCCTGCAGCAACGGCACCACCCCGTCCACGAACGCCTCGAACGTCTCCGGCAGATACGCCGGCGACACGACGAACCCGTCCGCCGCCCCCTCGTCCGCGATCGCCATCAGCTCGTCCGCCACGTCCCGCGCCGTCCCCACGAGCCGCGGGCACATCACCCCCTGCGCATAGATCCGCCCCGCCTCCGCGATCGTCATGGGCTTCCCGCCGGCGATGCTCTTCAACGCAGCCAGGTTGCCCTGGCTGCCGCTCGACTCGATCGCCGCCACATCCCCATCCAGCGACAGTGACGAAAAATCCGCGTTCGTGTGCGATCCCAGCGTCGACAGCCCAACCAGCGGATCGGCCAACGCGTCGTGCTCGTCCCGCAACGCCTCCGCCTCCGCCCGCGTGCGCCCGATGAACGGCATCACGCTCATCATCACCCGCGCCGCGTCCGGCGCCCGCCCCGCCGCCTGCAGCGCCGCCCGCACGTCCCCCGTGAACGCCCGCATCCGCGCCATGCTCGGCTGCAACGCGAAGATCACCTCCGACCACCGCGCCGCGAACGCCTTCCCCCGCCCCGACGACCCGGCCTGGATGATCACCGGCCGCCCCTGCGGGCTGCTGGGGATGTTCAACGGCCCGCGCGACTGGAACCACGCGCCCACATGATCGATCCGCCGCACCTTCGAAGGGTCCGCATACACCCCCGCCGCCCGGTCCAGCACCAGCGCATCCGGGTCCCAGCTCGACCACAGCTTGAACGCCACCTCCATGAACTCGTCCGCACGGTCGTACCGCGCATCGTGCGGCAGATGCGCCACCGCGCCGAAGTTCATCGCCTCCCCGTCGTTCATCGACGTGACCACGTTCCACGCCGCCCGCCCGCCGGAAAGGTGATCCAGCGTCGCGAACTCCCGCGCCACGTTGTACGGCGCGTCATAGGTCGTCGACCGCGTCGCCCCCAGCCCGATATGCCGGGTCACCGCCGCCAGCGCGCCCAGCAGCGGCACCGGGTCCAGCCGCGTCGCGTCCTGGTCCCCCCGCCCGATCCCCGTCGCGTGGCTGCCGCCATACCGGTCGGCGATCGCCAGCCGGTCCGCGAAGAACAGGAAGTCGAAGCACCCCCGCTCCAGCGTCTGCGCGATCCGCACATAGTGCTGCAACGACAGGAACTCCGTCCGATGCCGCGGATTGCGCCACACCGCATGGCTGTGCACGACGGGCCCCGCGATCAGGAACCCGCACAGGTGGATCGGCTTCACGCCCGCCACGGCGCCCTCAGGTCACGATGCCCAGGATCTTGTTCCGCCCCCCCTCGATCACCTGCAGCACGAACGACCGCCCAAGCTGGTCCCCCCGCTCGTCGAAGTCGCACGTCGCCCCGGCGCCGACGAAGTTCACCTTCGTTCCCTGCCGCACCATCCCCAGCGCCTTCGCGATGTCGTCCACCTCCTCCCCCGGGGGGTTGCACACGGCCCGCATCGACTTCGACCACACGACCGGGTCCTCGGACTTCGCATGCTCCATCGACAGCGCCGCCGTGCAGATCTGGTCGTGGATGTTGCCCGCGAACAGGAACACCGTGCCATCGGCGGCACCCATCCGCCGCACGAACTGCTTGTAGGCCGGGCTGTCCAGCGGCGGCGCCGGCTGCACGTGGTGGATCCCCGCCGAGAGCTCCGGCCCCGCCGTCCGCAGGAACGCGCCGTCCGCGTCCGCACCCGTGCCCAGCCCCAGGATCTTGGACTTGAACCCGCCGCGATACGCCTCCTTCACAATCCCCACCATGTCCGTCAGCAGCGACAGGCACAGCACCGCATCCGGCTCCGGCCCGAACGCCTGCTCCACCTCCGCCCGGTACGACGGCTGGTCCGGGTTGTAGATCACCGTCTTCGTCAGCGTCCCGCCCGCCGCCGTCCACGCCGTCCGGAACGATTCCACGATCGAGATCACGAACGGGTTCTGCTGCGCCAGGATCGCGACCGACTTCGCCCCCACGCGCTGCGCCATCTTCGCGCACGGCGACCCCCACTGGTTCGCCGCCGCCTGGAACCGGTAGATCAGCCCCCGCGTGTCCCCGTCCGTCACCGCGGGCGCCGAGCACGACACCATCTGCACCCGGTTGGCCGCGAGTATCAGCGGCCGGGCCGCCAACGCGGGCGGGCTGCCCCAGAACCCGCCCACCATCACGACCTTGTTCGCCTCCAGAAGCTTGCGCGTCGCGACGACGCTGGCCGTGGCGCTCGTCTCCTCGTCCTCGATGAACAGCCGCAGCTTGCGCCCGCCCAGCACGCCGCCGGCCTCGTTGACCATCGCGGTCGCAAGCTCCGCCGCCTTCTTCATGTCCGGCCCATAAGACCCGGTGGCGCCCGTGAACGGCAGCACCAGCCCGATCGGCACCTCCGCCCCCTGCGCCCGCACCCCTCCGATGCCTGCCAGCGCCCCAGTCCCCGCCAGAACGCCCCGGCGGCCGATCGAACCCTGTGTCATCCCTGAAACTCCCCTACCATGGCCGCCGCGCGGCCGTCGTCGATCTGCCCCAAGGCCGCCGCGCGGCCGTCATCGATCTGTAAAGCGTCGTTGAACCGGTTGTAGAACCCGGCCAGCGACGTCCTCAGCACCAGCTCAACCACCTGCGCCTCCGTGAAATGCTCCCGCATCCGGGCAAAGATCCCGTCCCGCATCCGCCCGGCCGATTGCGTCACCTGCGTCGCGAACTCGACCACCAGCCGATCGACGTCCGTCAGCGCCGGATGCTCCGTGCCCGGCAGCCCCGCCACGGCGTCCGCCGGAACGCCCTCCACCGTCAGCACCGGCCCATGGCTCGCCACGCAGTAATCGCAGCCGTTCAGCTTCGACGCGACGACGATGCACAGCTCGATATACCGCCACGGCACCCCCTGCCGGGCCTTCAGCTCCATCAGCATCCGGCACAGATGGTCCAGCGCCGGCGGCACATGCGCCAGCACCGAGGCCTGGTCCGCGAACGGCCCATAGGCGACGAACGCCGCATACGTCCGCGCCGCATCCGGCGGCAGCTCCTCCGGCCCGATCGTTCGCACCCGCGGCATCACCCATCCTCCCGCAACACTGTCCCGCTCCGCACCTGCGGCTCCCGCATCAGCCCCCGTGGCGCCAGCAGCAGCAGCAGCACGATCCCGAGCCCCACGCCACCCAGCCGCAGCGCCGCCACCTGCGCGCCGTCCAGCCACTGCACCGCGTCCTTCAGGAACCGCGTCGCCTCCAGCAACGAGATGATGACCCCGGCCCCCAGGATCAGCCCCGGGTTGGACCCCCGCCCCCCGGCGATCACCGCCATGAACGCATAGGCGGTGACGATCGGCGTGAACTGGCTCGGGTCGATATACGTGATGTAGAAGGCGTGCAGCGCACCCCCCAGCCCCATCACGGCGCCCCCCACCATGAACGCCCGCACCCGCAGCGACAGCACGTTCTTGCCGACCGCCGCCGCCGCCACCGGGTCGTCCCGCACGGCCCGCAACGCCCGCCCGAACGGCGACCGCACCAGCAGCTCCAGCACCCCCAGCACGCACCCCGTCAGCACCAGCCCGAACAGCAGTTGCGCCGCGTCGTCCCACCCCGGCCCCGCCAGCGCCGCCAACGGCCGCTTCACGTCCGCGATCCCCAGCGCGCCCCCGGTCAGCCAGCTCTCGTTCAGCAGCAGCAGCCGCACCACCTCCCCGAACCCCAGCGTCACGATGGCCAGGTAGTCGTCGTCCAGCCGGATCGACAGCAGCGCCAGCGCCCCACTCAAACCCGAGCACACCGCCGCAGCCGCAACGACCGCCCCCGCCCACCCCAGATGCGGCGCCAGCAGCGCCGTCGCATAGGCGCCCACCGCCACAAACCCGACGACCCCGAAGTTCACCAGCCCTGCCAGCCCCCATTGCAGGTTCAGCCCCATCCCCACCAGCGTCGCGATGCTCACCAGCAGCAGCAGCGTGATCGCATACGCCATCAGGCGCTCCCCTTCACGAACGCACCGCCCGCGCGCCCAGAAGCCCGCGCCGCCAGAACAACAGCAGCACGACGATCAACCCGAAGCTCACCACCTGCCGGTAGTTCGTCGGCAGCACCAGCGCCGACATCTCCTCCGCGATCCCGATCACCAGCGCCCCGGCCACGGCCCCCAGCGGATTGCCCAGGCCCCCCAGGATCGCCGCCGCGAACACCGGGATCTGGTAGCTCCACCCCAGCAGCGGCTCCACCGCCCGGTCCATCCCCGCCAGCACCCCCGCAACCCCCGCCAGCCCCCCCGCCAGCAGCCACACCACCCGATGCGTCCGCGCCGCATCGATCCCCCGCACCGAAGCCAGCGCCGCCTGGTCCGCCACCGCCCGCATCGCCCGGCCCAGCGGCGTCGCGTACATCACCAGTTGGAACGCCAGCAGCGCCGCCACCACCACCCCCGCCGACACAACCTGCTCCTGGCTGATCCGCAGCCCCATCCACCGCCACGGCCGCGTCACCGCCAGGTCGTAGCTGCGCGTCGCATTCCCGAACGCGAACCGGCACACATTCTCCAGCATCAGCGACACGCCCAACGACGCGACCAGCAGCACGATCGACCCCTGCCCCCGCAACCGCGCGAACACCAGCCAGTCCGAAGCCGCCGCGACCCCCGCCGTCGCCGCGAACGCGACCGCCCCGGCAACCCCGATCGGCAGCCCCAGCACGACGTTCGCGACGTAGGCCGCATAGGCCCCGAAGCTCAGCATCGCCCCGATCGCGAAGTTGCTGAACTTCAGCACCCCGAACACCAACGTCAGCGATATGGCCGGCAGTGCCAGCAGCAAGCCCGAAACCACGCCGTTCAGCAGAAGCTGCCATGCCATCCCTACGCGGCTGCCGGACCGAAGAACAATCCGCCCAGCTCCGAAGGCCGTATCTCCGCCGCCGCCGCCTCCAGCCGGACCTGCCCGCCCACCAGCACCACGACCCGGTCCGCCACACCCAGCGCCGCCTGCACGTTCTGCTCCACCAGCACCACCGTCACCCCCGCCGCCCGCACCCGCGCGACGCACCCCATCACCTCCGCCACCAGCCGCGGCGACAACCCGGCCGATGGCTCGTCCAGCAGCAGCACCTCCGGGTTCGCCAGCATCGCGCACGCGAACGCCAGCATCTGCCGCTGCCCGCCCGACAGATCCCCCGCCAACCGCCGGTGCCGGGTGCCCAGGTCCGGGAACAGCGCCAGCACGGACTCCGTCCGCTCCGGCCCCACGCCGGGCCGCCCGCGCAGGAACTCCGTCGCAACCAGCAGGTTTTCCCTGATCGACATCGACGCGAACACGTTGCGCTCCTGCGGCACATAGGCCAGCCCCGCCGCCACCCGCTGCGCCGCCCGCAACGCCGTCACGTCCCGCCCCACCACGCCGATCCGCCCGGCCCGCGCCGGCAGCAGCCCCGCCACCGCCCGCACGAAGCTCGACTTGCCGGACCCGTTCGGCCCGATCACCGCAAGCACCGTCTCGGGCGCCACCGAGACATCGATCCCGCGCACGATGTCGTCCCCCGACCCGTACCCCGCCCGCAGCCCCGAAACCTCGAGCGCCGCGCCGATCACGCAGCGACCCCCAGATACGCGTCGACCACCCGCGCATCCGCCGTCACCGACGCGAACGTCCCCGAAACCAGCGGCCGCCCCTCCGCCAGCACGTGCACGTGGTCGCACAGCGCGCCCACCAAACCCATGTCGTGCTCCACCAGCACGAACCCGATGCCCTCGTCCCGCAGCCCCCGCACCAGCGCGATGATCGTCGCCAGCAGCGGCGGCGCGACCCCCGCCGCCGGCTCGTCCAGCATGATCATCCGCGGCTCCAGCAGCAGCGCCCGCGCCAGCTCCAGCAGCTTCCGCTGGCCGCCGGACAGACTCCCCGCCGGAGCGTCCGCATGCCCCCACAACCCCACCCGCCCCAGCATCTCCCGCGCCCGCCGGGCATTCGCCCGCTCCGTCCGGCGCACCGCACCGCGCGCCAGCAGCGCGCCCACCAGCCGCTCCCCCACCTGACCCGGCGGCGCCAGCATCAGGTTCTCCAGCACCGAAAGGCTCGCGAACGCCCGCACGATCTGGAACGTCCGCACCAGCCCGGCCCCCGCCACCCGATGCGCCGCCCACCCCGTGATGTCCTGCCCGCCGAACACCACCCGCCCCAGGTCCGGCCGCTCGATCCCGCACACCAGGTTCAGCAGCGTCGTCTTCCCGGCGCCGTTGGGCCCGATCAGCCCCGTCACCGCCCCGCCCGCGAACCCGAGCGTGCAGCCCGCCACGGCCTGCACGCCGCCGAACGATTTCTGCAGCCCTTCGATCCGAAGCAGCTCCGCCATACCCGGACGTTGCACGCCCGCATGGCCAAGCGCCAATTCATAGTGCTTTGCAGCAAGCAAAGTATTACTTATGACGATCCATGGCCGGAACGCTCGACATCGCCCTCCTGCGCACCTTCGTCATGCTCGTCGACGACCGCAGCATCACCCGCGTCGCCCGCCGCCTGCACCGCACCCAGCCCGCCATCACGCTCCAGATCAAACGCCTGGAGGCCGCGGCCGAACGCGCCATCTTCCAGCCCGACCGCCGCCGCCTGCGCCTCACCCCCGACGGCGAAGCCCTGCTCCCCTACGCCCGCTCCCTGTTGCTGTTGCACGACGAGGCGCGCGCAAGCCTCGTCGCCCCCGTTGCCGGCCGGGTCACGCTGGGCTGCCCGGACCTCTATGCCGCCTTCCTCCTGCCCCGCACCCTCGCCCGCTTCCGCACCGCCTTCCCCGGTGTCGAGGTCACCGTCCACTGCGCCCTCAGCCGCGTCCTTGCGAACGACATCGCCGCCGGCCGCATCGACGTCGCCCTCGCTACCCTCATGCCCGACGTCCGCCCCGCCAACGCCTCCGTCACCATCGTCCGCAAGGAGCCCCTCGCCTGGCTGGGCGCCGAGGACGGCACCGTCCACGAAACCGACCCCCTTCCCCTCGGCATGCTCCCCGAGAACAACCTGTACCGCGACTACGCCATCGCCGCCCTCAACCGCATCCGCCGTCCCTGGCGCATCGCCTGCGTGTCCGAGAGCATCGCCGGCCTCCAGGCCATGGCCCTGGCGGACGCGAGCGTGATCGTGCTGGGCGAGTCCGTGTCCGTCCACGGCCTCCGCCGCCTCGGCGCCCGCGACGGCCTGCCGCCGCTCCCGCCCGTGGAGCTGGTGCTGTGGCGCGCCAACGCCGCCGTGTCCCAGGCCGCCCGGGAATTGGCCCGCCACATCGAGGAAGACCTGGGCGCGATGGCCTGACGCGCACGCACCGCCATACACATCCGCCCCCAACCCCCCTATAACCCGGCAATGCGTTCCAAGCCCCCCTCCCACCCCGCCATCCCGCGCGGCCCCGCTCGCGACCGCCACGCCGGCCCGCGCCCCAGCCGCCCGCCCGAGCCCGGCAAGCAGCCCCGCCCCACCGCCGCAACGCGCCCGGCCCGCCCGGCCTCCACCCCCGAGGCCCCGGCAACCCGCGCCCCCGCGCCCCCGCGCGAACCCACCGCCGCCACACTCCGCGCGCCCGCCGCCGCGCAACCCCCGCCCGCGCCCCGCCCCGCCGGCCCCGCCGCCCCCCGCGG
>CAXTPG010000154.1:0-7935 GCA_964246015.1 uncultured Acetobacteraceae bacterium | reverse complement strand
GACTTCTTCTACGCCGGCGGCATCCGCGCCCTGATGCACAACATCCGCGACCACCTGCACCTGGACTGCATGACCGTCAGCGGCCGGACCCTGGGCGAGGTCATCGAGGGCGCCCGCACCTACGACGACGACGTCATCCGCCCCGTCTCCAACCCCATCTACGGCGAAGGCTCCCTGGCCGTCCTGCACGGCAACCTCGCCCCCGACGGCTGCGTCATCAAGCCCGCCGCCATGGACCAGCGCTTCCTCAAGCACTCCGGCCCGGCCCTGGTGTTCGACGACTATCCCAGCATGAAGAAGGCCGTCGACGACGAGACGCTCGACGTCACGCCTGACCACGTCCTGGTGCTCCGCAACGCCGGACCCCAGGGCGGCCCCGGCATGCCGGAATGGGGCATGCTCCCCATGCCTAAACGCCTGCTGAAGGAAGGCCACCGCGACATGCTGCGGATGTCCGACGCCCGCATGAGCGGCACCAGCTACGGCGCCTGCGTCCTCCACGTCAGCCCCGAAAGCTGGATCGGCGGCCCGCTGGCCTTGCTCCGCACCGGCGACATCGTGACGCTGGACGTCGACGCCCGAACCATCCGCATGGAGGTCTCCGACGAGGAACTCGCCGCCCGCCGGGCCGCCTGGACACCCCCCACCCGCCGCTACGAACGCGGCTACGGCCACATGTTCAGCCAGCACGTGCAACAGGCGAACGAGGGCTGCGACTTCGACTTCCTCCGCACCGAGTTCGGCGCCCCCGTCCCCGAACCCGCGATCTACTGATGAACCCCGAGACGCGCGCGAAGCTGCAAGCCGTCAGCACCGCCACCATCGCCACCGCGCTGTTCAAGCGCGGCCTCCGCAACCAGATGGTCCAGGGCGTCCTGCCGCTTTCGACCCGCCACGGCAGCATGGTCGGCCCCGCCTTCACCCTCCGCTACATCCCCGCCCGCGAGGACATCAACACGATCGACGTCTTCAAGAACCCCGAACACCCCCAGCGCGCCGCCATCGAACGCTGCCCGCCGGGCCACGTCCTGATGATCGACTGCCGCAAGGACCCCCGCGCCGCCTCCGCCGGCAACATCCTGGTGACGCGCCTGATGATGCGCGGCGCCGCCGGCATCGTCACCGACGGCGGCTTCCGCGACGCCTCCGAGATCGCCGCCCTCGACTTCCCGTCGTTCCACGCCCGGCCCTCCGCCCCCACCAACCTCACCCTGCACCAGGCCATCGACATGCAGGTCCCGATCGGCTGCGGCGACGCCCCCGTCTGGCCCGGCGACATCGTCGTCGGCGACACCGACGGCGTCATCGTCATCCCGGCCGCCATCGCCGACGACATCGCCACCGAAACCGTCGAGATGACCGCCTTCGAGGACTTCGTCACCGAACGCGTGAAGGCCGGCCACACGATCGTGGGGCTCTATCCCCCGACGGACCCCAAGAACCTCGACCTGTTCAAGGAATGGCGGGAGATGAACGGCCGCTAAGCGCCCATGCGCCGCCCCTGGCTGCTTCTGCTCACGGCACTCGCCGCAGGCAGCGCCCTCCTGTGCGCTGCAATCCTCGCCGTGGGCCTCACGCTTACGGCTCCCGCCCCATCGAACCTCGGCGCCCTGCCGGATGGCCTGCCCGGCGTCGAAGCGGTCGCCTTCCCCTCCGCCTCCGGATCGATGCTTCACGGCTGGTGGGCACCCGGCCAGCCGGGCGGCGGCGCGGTCCTGCTGCTGCACGGCATCGGCGAGAACCGCCGCCGAATGCTGCCCCGCGCCCGGATCCTGCACCAGCACGGCTTCGCCACCCTCCTGATCGACCTCCAGGCCCACGGCGAAAGCCCCGGTCGCCGCATCACCCTCGGCCGCCTCGAAGCGCTCGACGCCGCCGCCGCCGCCACCTGGCTCCACGCACGCCTTCCCACCGAGCGCATCGGCGCCATCGGCTTTTCCCTGGGCGGCGCCGCCACCCTCCTGGGCCCCGAGCCCCTCCAGATCGACGCCCTCGTCCTCGAAAGCGTTTACCCCGACATCGACAGCGCCCTCGCCAACCGCCTCAAGACCGGCCTGGGCCGCACGCTCGGCCCGATCGCCACCCCCATCCTCGTCCCCCTCTTCAACCTGCTGCTCCCGCCCATCCTCGGCGTCCACCCCCGCGACCTCCGCCCCATCGACCGCATCGCCACAATCCGCACCCCCTTGCTCCTCGCATCCGGCACCGCCGACGACCGCACCCCTCTCACCGAGGCCAAGGCCCTCTTCGACCGCGCCCCACAACCCAAGCAGTTCTGGCCGGTCGAAGGCGCCGCGCACACCGACCTCGAGCGCTACGCCCCCGAAGCATACTGGCATGCCGTGCTACCCTTCCTGACCCAACACCTCCGCCACCCCTGACCCACTCCCGGTCCAACCCGTCAGCAACCTCCCCGGCCGCTCCCGCCGGCGTCAATCCGTTGCAAAAGCCTAATGACATCCTGCACCAACCCCAGAGACAAGATCTGTCGAACTGGAGATACCGCTCCTCCCTCGCTATGGTGCTGCAATGGAGAAGGATGTGCGTTCCATATTCGAGGCTGTCAGCCGCGGCGACATCAGCCGTCCCGAAGCCGGGCGGCGTCTCGGCAGAGACTTGAGTTTCGGTGACATGCTGCTCGGACTGAGAGAGTACAAACTCCCGCTACCACGATTTCAGGCCAATCCTCGATCGCTTGGCGCCCTCATCATCCGCACCCTCTCAAGCGGAAGGCCTGATGCCAGACGATATTAGGGCTGTACTGATCGTCACTGACACTGGCCCGCTCATAACCTTGGCGGCGGCCGACTGTCTCGATTACCTACTTTACCCCGACACGCCAATTTTCATTCCCGACGCCGTACTGTACGAGGCAACTGTGAAGAGCAGCGCGCTCGGCGCAGCCAGTATCGCAGTCTGGGTCCAGGAACACGCCAGCCAGGTCGCAGTGGCCGTAACCGAGGCCTACGCAAACTTCCTCGTCGCAAGGGAGGCGAACGTTCACCACCGCGAACGGGACCTGGGCGAGCGCGCCGCCATCGAAGCCATCCGGTACGGCCTGCGCCTGGCGACCGATGAGCGCGCCCTGCTGATCATGGAGGATGATCGCGCATTGCGCGGCTCGTTCATCGTCAGCAGCGAGGATCGCGAGCGCCTGATCCCGATCACGACCGCGGATTTCCTGGCAGGCCTCGAAGCCGCCGGACGCATCAACTCTGCCGATGAGGTCTACCAGCGAGCCGAAGCCGTAGGCCGCCAAGCGTCGCAAGCGCGCGTCCTCGATCGGCAGCATCGGCAAGCGCGCGATGCTGTCGATCGCATGTTGCAGCGTATCAGGCCCCAACCAGAACCTGAGTGATGGGCGTTATTGAACACCCCCCACCCCATCCCTTACGCTCCCCCAAAACAACGGGGAGCAAACACCATGAACATCCGCACCACCCTCCTGGCCGCCACCCTCCTGACCCTCCCGCTCACCCTCCACGCCCAAACCCCCGCCGACGCCTTCGCCGCCGCCCAGGCCGCCGCCAACGCCGTCCCCGGCCCCCGCACCACCCCCGCCCGAACCTTCCCCCTCCCCGACGACGAGATCAGCCCCGGCCTCAAGGCCATGATCGCCGCCCCCTTCCCACCCCATATGAACGCCGACCCGAAGACCCCCGAGGCCTGGAAGGAACTCATCGAGCGCCGCGCCGCCCTGGGCCGCGCCGCCGTCCCCGCCATGACGAAGCTGCTCGGCGTCACCTGGCAGCCCACCACCATCGCCGGCGTGAAGGCCTTCATCGTCACCCCCGACGAGATGCCCGCCGCCAACCGCGACCGGGTCCTCATCCACGTCCACGGCGGCGGCTACGTCTTCGCCCCCGGAGAGGCCGCCTTGCCCGAAGCCCTCATGATGGCCGGCTTCGGCGGCTACAAGGTCATCTCGATCGACTACCGCATGCCGCCCGACGCGCCCTATCCCGCCGCGATGGACGACGCAATGGCCGTCTGGAAAGAGGTCGTGAAGACCACCGACCCTCGCAAGATGGCCATCTTCGGCACCTCCACCGGCGGCGGCATGACCCTCGCGATGGTCCTCCGCGCCCGCCAGGAAGGCCTGCCGCTCCCCGCCGCCATCGCCCCGGGCACCCCGTGGTCGGACCTCGCGGACATCGGCGACACCTACCGGACCAACGAATGGGTCGACAACATCCTGGTCACCTGGAACGGCTGGCTCGGCCGCGCCGCCCTGCTCTACGCCAACGGCCGCGACCTTAAGGACCCCCAGCTTTCCCCCATCTACGGCGACATGCACGGCTTTCCGCCCACCATCCTCACCAGCGGCACCCGCGACCTGTTCCTGTCCAACACCGTCCGCGTCCACCGCAAGCTGCGCCGGGCCGGGGTCGTGGCCGACCTCAACGTCTACGAAGGCATGTCCCACGCCCAATACCAGATCGACCCCAAGATCCCCGAGACCAAGGAAGCCTTCACGGACATCGCACGCTTCTTCGACACCCACCTCGCCCGCTGACCGGACGGGCGGCGGTTTCACCCCCGCCGCCCCGCCGTGCTAACCCCCCGCCCATGGAAACCAAGGCCCCCACCCCGCAGGCGATCCTCGTCCGCATCCAGCTCCCCGACGTCGACGACGACGCCCACGAGGCCAGCTTCGATGAACTCGCCCGCCTCGTGAAGACGCTCGGCTACGACGTCGCCGGCACCGTCTCCCAGCGCCGCGACGGCATCGGCGCCGCCACCCTCCTCGGCTCCGGCAAGCTGGAAGAACTCGCCGCCCTCACCGGCGGCACCGGCGTCGTCGCCCCCATGGCCACCGCGACCAAGACCAAGGCCCGCGCCCGCTTCGAAGGCGCAACCCCCGCAAAACCCCTCCCGGACCCCGAGGACAGCGGGAAGAAACCCGAATACGTCATCGTCGATCACGAGATCAGCCCCAGCCAGGCCCGCAACCTGGAACGCGCGACCGGCGCCCGGGTCCTCGACCGCACCGGCGTCATCGTCGAAATCTTCCACCGCCACGCCAACAGCCGCGAGGCCAAGCTCCAGGTCGAGATGGCCCGGCTGAAATACGTCGCCCCCCGCCTCCGCGAATCCACCATGGGCAGCGGACGCCAGCAGGGACCCGGCGCCGGCGAAACCGACCTCGACCTCGACCGCCGCAAGATCCGCGACCGCCTGTCCGAACTCCGCGACCAGCTCGCCACCGTGCAGGCGGACAACGACCAGCGCCGGGCCGCCCGCCGCGACCAGCTCCGCGTCGCCCTCGTCGGCTACACCAACGCCGGGAAGTCCTCCCTCATGCGCGCCCTCACCGGCAGCGCCGTCCTGGTCGAGGACAAGCTCTTCGCCACCCTCGACACCACCGTCCGCGCCCTGCAGCCGGAAACCCGCCCCCGCATCCTGGTGTCCGACACCGTGGGCTTCATCAAGCAGCTCCCCCACGACCTCGTCGCCTCCTTCCGCTCCACCCTCGCGGAAGCGCTGGAAGCCTCCCTCCTCCTCTTCGTCGTCGACGCGTCGGACCCCACCTACGAGATGCAGCTCGACGTCAGCCGCAGCGTGCTGCACGAGATCGGCGCCGACACCGTCCCCAACCGCCTCCTGCTGAACAAGATGGACCGCCTCGACGCCCCGGCCCGCGCGGCGCTAGCCGAGAAGCACCCCGACGCCATCCAACTCTCCGCCGCCTCCCCCGACGACGTCGCCGCCCTCCGCGACACCATCATCGCCTTTTTCGAGTCATCGATGATCGAGGACCGCCTGACCCTGCCCTATGCCAAGCAGGGCATGCTGGGAGACATCTACGAATCCGCCCGCGTCCTTGCGGAAGACTACGACGAAACCGGCCGTGTCCTGACCGTCCGGGGCCTCCCCGCCGCCATCACCCGCCTGAAACGGATGCTGACCGCCTGATCCCCGCAGCAGAGGACAAGGCTCCCTCGATGCGGTGTGTTTCAGCATCCCGCTAAGCCGCGTTCCCCAACCCGCCCTGCACATGCCGCGTGAACAGCGCAAACAACCGCCGCGTCACGTCCCCGGGCCGCCCATCCCCCACCACGCGGCCATCGATCGCCACCACCGGTTTGACGAAGCTGGTCGCACTCGTGATGAACGCCTCCCGAGCCGCCAACGCCTCCTCCAGGGAAAACGCCAAGGCCTCGAACGCGATCCCCTCCGCCCGCATCTCCGCCTCCAGCGCCGCCCGCGTGCACCCCGGCAGGATCGCGTCCGTCTGCGGCGGACACCGCAGCACGCCCTCCGCGTCCACGATCCAGAAACTCGTCGCCGCCCCCTCCGTCACCATCCCGCCCGCATCGACAAGGATCGCCTCCGAGGCCCCCCGCTCCCGCGCCGACTGCCGCGCCAGCACGTTCGGCAACAACCCCACCGACTTGATGTCGCAATGCGCCCAACGCTCGTCCGGATGCGACGCCACCGTGATGGTCCACGCATCGATGTCGGTCGGGTACGGCTTGATCCGCCGCGCCGTCACCACCAGGCTCGGCGCCGTCCCCGGCGCCGGAAACGCATGCTCCCGCCGCGCCACGCCGCGCGTCACCTGCATGTACAGCAGTCCGTTCTCCACGCGGTTGCGCCGGGCGACCTCCATCAGCACACGCTCCAGCGCCGCCCGCCCCATCGGCATCGGGATCCGCACCTTCCCCAGGGACCGCTCCAGCCGCGCGAAGTGCAGGTCCCAATCCGTGAACCGTCCCCGGTGCAGGTGCACCACCTCATATATCCCGTCGGCGAACTGATACCCGCGGTCCTCGACGTTCACCGAGGCATCCCGCTGCGGCACATACGCCCCGTTCACATAGGCGATGCGGCTCAAGCGGCCCCTCGGTCGTCGGAGTTCACGCCCAACTGCTTCAGCTTCCGATGCAACGCGCTCCGCTCCATGCCGACGAACGCCGCCGTCCGGCTGATATTGCCCCCGAAGCGCATCAACTGCGCCTGCAGGTACTGCGTCTCGAACATGTCCCGCGCCTCCCGCAACGGCAGCGCCATCAGATCCGCGGAAGGATCGGAACTCAGCAACGCCGGCGCCCCCTGGCTGATCTCCGCCGGCAGCATGTCCGCCCGGATCGGGTCCGCCGCCGTGCCCGGCGCCATGATCAGCAGCCAGTCCATCAGGTTCCGCAACTGCCGCACGTTCCCCGGCCACTCGTACGCCTGCAGCGCCGTCATCGCATCCGTCGACAGCTCCCGCTGCGGCATCCCCGACGACTCCGCCGACCGTTCCAGGAAATGCCGAGCCAGATCAGGCACATCCTCCCGCCGCTCCCGCAAAGACGGCATTTTGATCGGCACCACCGCCAGCCGGTAGTACAAATCCTCCCGGAACCGCCCAGCCGCGATTTCGGTATGCAGATCCCGGTTGGTCGTCGCCAGCACCCGCACGTCGACCTTCACCCGCTGCGACCCGCCCAGCCGCTCGAACGTCTGGTCCTGCAACGCCCGGACGATCTTGCCCTGGGTCTCCAGCGGCATGTCGGACACCTCGTCCAGCAGCAGCGTCCCCCCGTGTGCCCGCTCCAGCACCCCCGCCCGCCGCGGCGTCGCCGTCGCGTCGGCACCCGCCTCCACCCCGAACAGCTCCTCCTCGAACCGCGCCGGGTTCAGCGTGGCGCAGTTCAGCGCCACGAACGGCCCCTCCGCCCGGCGGCTCCGCTGATGCACCATCCGCGCCGCGACCTCCTTGCCCGACCCGGCAGGCCCGTTGATCAGCACCCGCGACCCGGTCGGAGCCACCCGCTCGACCGCCGTCCGCAGCCCCAGGATCGCCGGGCTGGTCCCCGTCAGCTCCGAATCGAAGCCGGCCCGAAGCCGCAGCTCCGCATTCTCCCGCGCCAGCCGCGCCGCCTCGAGCGCCCGCCGCACGATCAGCAGCAGCCGGTCCGACTTGAACGGCTTCTCGATGAAGTCGTA
>CAXTPG010000153.1:0-7938 GCA_964246015.1 uncultured Acetobacteraceae bacterium | reverse complement strand
ACCCACGCGGAAGAGACCCGCGTGGTGGTCCTGGACGGTAACCGCCTCGAAGACTTCGACGTCGAGACGTCGACCAAGCAGCAGCTCAAGGGCAACATCTACCTCGCCAAGATCGTCCGCGTGGAGCCGAGCCTCCAGGCGGCGTTCGTCGAGTTCGGCGGCGGCCGCCACGGCTTCCTGGCCTTCGGCGAAATCCACCCCGACTACTATCAAATCCCCGTCGCCGACCGGAAGCGCCTGCTGGAGATGCAGGAGGCCGAAGCCCGGGAGGAGGAAGAGGAGGAGGAGCGCGAGGCCGCCCGCCACGAGCGCCGCGGCCGCCGGCCCGAGCCCCAGGCCGCCCACCCCGACGACGGCCCGCAGGACGAAATCCACGACCACCCCGGCGCCGACGACGTCCATGACGATTCGCACGACGAGCCCCCCGCCGCCGTGACGGACGCCGGGCACGCCGCCCAAAGCGACGTAACAGCCGACCCCGAGCCCGAAGCGGACGCCGCCGAAGCCGCCCTGCCCGAGCCCGACCAGGTCGCGCAGGCCGCCCCGATCGCCCAGGACATCCTCGTCGCCCCCGAGGAGGCCCAGGCGCTCTTCGCCGACGAGGGCGCCGACCTGGCCCCCGAGGCAATGGAACCCGTCGACGCAGCCCCCGGTGACGCCCCGGCCAACGACGCAGATCCGGAAACGCAGGACGACGCCGACATCCAGCCGGAGGCGGAACCGCCCGAAAGCCTCGGCGGCGAACAGGATTCCGAGGAGCGCGACGAGCGCCCGGACCGCCGCACCACGCCCCGCTTCCTCCGCAACTACAAGATCCAGGAGGTGATGCGCCGCCGCCAGATCCTGCTGGTCCAGGTCGTGAAGGAGGAGCGCGGCACGAAGGGCGCGGCCCTGACCACCTACATCTCCCTGGCCGGCCGCTTCTCCGTCCTGATGCCCAACTCCCCCCGCGGCGGCGGCATCTCCCGCAAGATCACCTCCGCCGCCGACCGCCGCCGCCTCAAGGAGATCACGTCCGAGCTGGACCTCCCCCGCGGCATGGGCCTCATCGTCCGCACCGCCGGCGCCAACCGCCCGAAGCCCGAGATCATCCGCGACTGCGAATACCTGCTGAACCAGTGGGACCAGATCCGCGAGCTGACCATGAAAAGCATGGCGCCCGCCCTGATCTACGAGGAAGCGAGCCTCATCAAGCGCGCCATCCGCGACGTCTACTCCCGCGACGTCGACGACATCCTGGTCGATGGCGAGGCCGGCTGGCGCGCCGCCCGCGACTTCATGCGCATGCTGATGCCGACCCACGCGAAGAAGGTCCAGCTCTGGAAGGACCCGCAGCCCCTCTTCGCCAAGGCGCAGGTCGAGGCCCAGCTCGATGCCATGCTGCTGCCCAACGTCCAGCTCCGCTCCGGCGGCTACCTCGTCATCAACCAGACCGAGGCCCTCGTCGCCATCGACGTCAACTCCGGCCGCAGCACCCGTGAGCGCGGGATCGAGGAGACGGCGCTCCGCACCAACCTCGAAGCCGCCGAGGAAGCCGCACGCCAGCTCCGGCTGCGCGACCTGGCCGGCCTGGTGGTCATCGACTTCATCGACATGGATGAGTCGAAGAACAACCGCGCCGTCGAGAAGAAGCTGAAGGACGCGCTGAAGAACGACCGCGCCCGCATCCAGATCGGCTCGATCAGCCATTTCGGCCTCCTGGAAATGAGCCGCCAGCGCCTGCGCCCGTCCCTCACCGAAACCAGCTTCATCGCCTGCCCGGCCTGCGGCGGAACCGGCCACGTCCGCAGCACCGAAAGCGCGGCCCTCGCCGTCCTGCGCGGCATCGAGGACGAGGGCGGCAAGCGACGCTCCGCCGAGATCGTCGTGCACGTCGCCGGCGCCATCGCCTTCTACATCCTCAACCACAAGCGCCTGCGCCTGTCGGAGATCGAGCAGCGCTTCGGCCTGCACGTCACCTTCGCCCCCGACGACTCGCTGCGGGCGCCGGACATGCGGATCGAGCGGGTGCGCGCGCAGGCCGTCTCCGAACTGCCCGCGCCGATCAGCCAGTTGCCACCGCCCGAGGCCTTCGAGGACCCCGACGAGGAGATCGCCGCGCCCGAAGCCCCCGAACCCGTCGAGGCAGCCCAGGACGACGACGAGGCCGACCGCCCCGGCGAAACCGCCGAGGAGGGCGAGCAGCGCCGCAGCAAGAAGCGCCGCCGCCGCCGCCGCGGCGGCCGCCGCGAGGACGGCGCCGCCGAGGCCGCACCGGCCGATGCGGCCCCGAGCACGGAACCCGGCGAGGAGCCGGGCGAAGTGACCGCCGAAGCGCCTGCGCCGGCCGAAACGCCTGCCACCCCGCCCGACGGCGAGACGACCGAGCCGATGGGGGAGGATGGCGAGCGGAAGCGCCGCGGCCGCCGTGGTGGCCGTCGCCGCCGCCGGGGCGAACCCCTGGCCGCGGGCGAAGAGGCGGCCGAGACGGACGGGACGCCCGACGAGCCGGCGCGCGCACCGGCCGCCTATCAGCCCCCGCCCTATCAGCCGCCCGCATATCAGCAGCCCGTCTATCAACCCCCCGTCTATCAACCCCCCGTCTATCAACCTCCCGTCTACCAAGGCCCCACCCCGGCCGACCCGTTCGGCGGCAGCAACGCCTTCGACTTCTTCGACGCGGTGGAACAGGCCGAACAGGCCCGCGTCGCCCCCCCTCCGCCCGTGAAAGCCCGCGAACCTGCCCCCGCAACCCCGGTCCAGATCGTCGTCCCGGAACCGCCCCCGCCCTCGCCCGAGCCGGTAGCCCCCGAGCCCGTGCCGGAGCCGGTCGCGGCGCCACTGATCGTCCCCGTCCTGATCGGCGCCCCGGACGCCCCCCCGGCCGAGAAGAAGCGAGGCTGGTGGCGCAAATAGCAAAAGGCCCTCTCCCGCATCGCAGGAGAGGGCCTTCTCGTAGCGCCGACGTCCCGCCGGCTCTATGCCGCCCGGACTAGGCGGCCCGGACTAAGCCGCCTTGCGGTTGACCCGGCTCTCCGCCAAATCCGTCAGCGCCCGGTCGGTCGCCTTCTCCTCGTCCAGGGTCTGCTTCAGCACGCTGGCGCAGTCGTCCCGGCCCAGCTGGTGCGCATACGCGATCAATGAGCCGTACCGCGTGATCTCGTAGTGCTCCACCGCCTGCGCGGCCGACAGCATCGCCGCGTCGCACACCTCCGGGTCGGCGCAGTCGGAGATGACCTCCTTGGCCTCCGCCAGGATCCCGTCCATGGCGGCGCAGGTCACGCCCTTCACCGGCTGGCCGTGCATCTGGAACACCTGCTCAAGCCGCTTCACCTGGCCCTGCGTCTCCGTCAGGTGCTTCTGGAACGCGGATTTCAGCGCCGGGTTGGACGCCTTCTCGATCATGGTCGGCAGGTGCTTCGTGATCTGCTGCTCGGCGTAGTAGATGTCCTGCAGCGTGTGGACGAACAGGTCGTCGAGGTTCTTGATCGGCTTCGAGAACAGGCCCATGCGTGCCTCCTGAGTGTGGGGTTCCGCAGGTCTTAACGGGGGCCTCTCGCCCGGGTTCACCAGGCACTCCGCTTTGCCCGGCACAACGTTTTAGTGAGCAAGCTCCCGCGGTGTGTCGTGGGACCGCAGCGGCACGTCCCGCATCCCCAGCGCCACGACGAACGCAACCACCGTGATCGCCGCGCACACGCCGAACCCCAGCTGGAACCCCGACGCAAGCGCCGACCGCGCCCCGTCCAGCCCCAGCGACCCCAGCGACCCCATGCCCTCGGCCCCGCGCCGCAACGCCCCTAGATCGACCGCTTGCGTGATCCCCGCCGCCTCCAGCCCGGCGCTGAACCGCATCGCCAGCAGCGTCCCCACCACCGTGCTGCCGAACGCCCCGCCCATCGACCGCAGGAACAGCAGCGAGCCCGTCGCCGCCCCCACGTCCCGCCGCTCGGCCGAGTTCTGCACCTGCATCAGCACGGTCGGCATCGTCATCCCCGTCCCCACGCCCAGCACGAAGCTGGTCCCCAGCACCAGCCACAACGCCGCCCCATGCGTCATCAGCGCCAGCCCCACGAAGCCCAGCACGCACCCGCCCAGCCCCGCGACGACGATCCCCTTCGTCCGCCCGATCCGCCGCGCCGTCTGCCCCGACAGCAGCGCGCCCAGCACGTTGCTCCCCATGTACGGCACCACCAGCAGCCCCGACGACGACGCATCCAACCCCAGCACGAGCTGGAAGTACAACGGCAGCAGGAACGTCGCCCCGAACAGTCCCAACGACGAGCAGAACGCGATCGTGACGCCGCGCAGGAACATCGGGTTCCCGAACACCCGCGGCGCCAGGATGGGATCCGGCGCCCGGCGCTCGTGCCACACCAGCACCATCAGCAGCGCCAGGCCGGCCGCCGCCAGCCACAGGATGGGCGCCGACACCCACGGGTACTCCGTCCCGCCCCAGCTCAGCAGCAGCAACCAGGCCGTCACGCACGCGACCAGCAGCGCGGCGCCCCGCCAATCGATCAGCGCCGGCCGCCGCTCATGCCGGATCAGCTTCAGCGCGCCGTTGCACAGGAACATCGCCAGCAGCCCGATCGGCAGGTTCGCCCAGAACACCCAGCGCCAGGACAGGTGATCCGTCACCCACCCGCCCACGATCGGCCCGGCGATCGACGAAACCCCCCACATCGACGCCATGTAGCCCTGGTACCGCCCCCGCTCCCGCGGCGACACCACGTCGGCCACCGCCGCCTGCGCCATCGCGAACAGCCCGGCCCCGCCCAGCCCCTGGAACGCCCGCGCCACGATCAGTTGCGGCAGCGTCTGCGCGAACCCGCACGCCATGCTGGCGGCGACGAACAGCGCCAGCGCCGGCAACAGCAGCGCCCGCCTTCCGTAGATGTCGGACAGCTTGCCGTAGATCGGCGTCGCCGCGGTGGAGGTCAGCAGGTAGGCGGTGACGATCCACGACAGGTGCCCGAACGCCTCCAGCTCGCCCGCGATCGCCGGGACCGCCGGGATGACGACCGTCTGGTCCAGCGACGCGAGGAAGATGCACAGCATGATCCCCGTGACGACGCGAAGGATCTGCTGGTGCGTGTAGGGCGGAAGCACCTTGGCGGGCGGCGTGGCAACGGGCGGTTGCGGCGATGCAGCATCGGGCATGACCCGGCTTACCCCCAAGCCCGCCCCACGTCACCCTCGTAGCGCCGGCGTCCCGCCGGCCCCGCCATAACGCCGAGGCGCTACGATCCCGTCGGCGCCGGCCCCCGCGTCGTGTCCAGCCCCCGCACCACGGGCAGCTTCACCATCCCGCCCCCTCGGGCCGCCTCGTAGATCGCGGCGATCAGCCGCTGGTCCTGCAGCCCCTCCTCGCCCGGCGTGTGCGGCTGCCGTCCGGCGCGGATGCACTCCGCGAAGTGGTCCATCTCCCGCGCGAACTGGTTGCGCTCGCCGAACCGCCGCCGCTCGACCGCATAGGCCTCTCCCGCCTTCCGCCCGATCCGCATCGACAGGCCCTGGTAGGAAAACGCCGGATCCATGTCGACATACGCGTCCCGCCCCATCACCCGAAGCTGCCGGCTTTCGTGGTGGCTGTAGCCGCTCATGCACTGCGCCAGCACGCCGGACGGGAACCGCAGCGTGAAGCTGCAGAGGTCCTCAATCTCCCGGAAGCGCGGATCGTCCTTGGGCTGCGTCAACTGCGCCGTGATCTCGACCGGTTCCTCGCCCGTGAGGTAGCGCGCGGCACTCAGGCAATAGATGCCGACGTCGGGCAGCGACCCGCCCCCGGCCTGCTTCAGCACCTGCCGCCACTGTCCGTTCGGCGCGTCGTTCTGCCCGTTCACGGCGCTGATCGCCCGCAACGGCCCGATCTCGCCAGCACGGACCATGTCGATGATCGCGCGGTGATACGGGTCGTACTGCATCCGATAGGCGATCATCAGCAGGCGCCCGGCCTGCTTGCACGCCGCCACCATGCGCTCGGCGTCGGCGACGGTGGTCGCCATCGGCTTCTCGCACAGCACGTGCTTGCCTGCCTGCGCCGCGCGGGCCGTGTATTCCGCGTGCATGTCGTTGGGCAGCACGATGTAGACGGCGTCGATGGCCGGGTTGTCGCGCATCCTGTCGAAGCCGGCATAGTCGTAGATGTTCGCCTCCGGCACCCCATACTGGCCCGCGACGACGCGTGCCTTGGCCCGGTCGCCGCTGACCAGCGCCGTCACCCGGACATGCTTGCTCGTCAACGTCCCCGGCAGGATCTGGTCCAGCGACAAGTGCCCCAGTCCCACGACCGCGATGCCCAGCTTGCGCGCCAGCGGATCGGGGTTCGGGATCGCGCCCTCCACCTCGCTCTCCGTGTGCAGCTTCGGCAGCTCCACCCTGTCGCCGGCGGCCTTGCCGCGCAGCTCGTCCGGCTGGTCCGCCAGCGCCGCCCCCGCGCCCAGGGCCGCGACCGCAGCCCCCAGCGCGGCACGGCGGCCCACGCTGCTCCGCAGCCCGCCGCTCTCTGGCTTGTCGTCGTGGCGTCCCATCATGATCCTCCGGCTGGCGGCCTGTCAGGGCCGGTTTCGGCACGTGCCGACCGGGGAAACGAATTGCCACTCCTCGGAGTTCGATTGGTCGTGCAAGGCACGGCGCAAACCCCGGCGATAGCCGCGCTTCTCGTAGAAGCGGTGCGCCCGCAGAAAACGCGTGTCGGACCACAGCTCGAACGACACGGCGCCCGCGTCCGCCGCGTGGCCCTCCGCCACATCCAGCAGCGCGTGGCCCAGCCCCGACCCGTGCAGGTCTGGATGGACATAGAGCTTGCAGATTTCCCAGGCCCCGTCCGCGGCGGGACGGACCGCGGCGAGGCCGGCGCCATCCCCCGCCCACCAGACTGCCCCGCCCTGCCTGGCGAAGTGTGTCGCCAGCGCGCGCAGATGCGGCTCCTCGCCGTCCACATCGAGGACGAGGCCCGGATAGTCCGCCCAGCAGCGTTCGATCAGGGCGATGAGCGCGGGACCGTCCTCGTCCCGGCCGGGCCTTATCGGAGGGAGCGGCAGAACGACTCGATCCGGTCGCACGCGGTGGCCAGGGCGGCGTCCCCGGTGGCGTAGCTGATACGGACGTGGGGAGACATGCCGAAGGCCCGGCCGGCGACGAGGGCGACGTGGGCCTCCTCCAGAAGCGCGAGGGCGAAGTCGTCGTCGGTTTCGAGGCGTGTGCCGGCGGGCGTGGTCTTGCCCAGGCAGCCGGCGACGCTGGGGTAGACGTAGAAGGCGCCCTCGGGCCTGTGGCACTGGATGCCCGGGGCCCGATTGAGGGCGTCGACGACCATGTCGCGGCGGCGCTTGTAGGCGGCCTGCATCTCGGGCACCGCATCCTGCGGGCCGTCCAGGGCGGCGGCCGCCGCCGCCTGGCCGATGGTGGAGACGCCGGCCGAGACGTGCCCCTGCATCGTGACCATGGCCTTGATCAGCGCCTTGGGGCCGGCCGCGAACCCGATCCGCCAGCCGGTCATGGCATAGGTCTTGGACACTCCGGACACGGTCAGCACGCGGTCGCGCAGGCGGGGCTCGGCGGCCGCCATGGTGGCGTGGGCGCCGTCGAACACCAGGTGCTCGTACATGTCGTCGGCCATGATCCAGACATGGGGATGGCGGAGCAGGACCTCGCCCAGGGCGCGAAGCTCGTCGGCGTTCATCGCCGTGCCAGTGGGATTGTTGGGGGAGTTGAGCATCAGCCACTTGGTGCGCGGCGTGATGGCGGCCTCCAGGTCCTCGGGGCGGAGCTTGAAGCCGTTGTTCTGCGGGCAGGTGACGATGACGGGAGTGCCGCCGACGACCTTGGTCATCAGCGGGTAGGCGCCCCAATAGGGGGCGGGGACGATGACCTCGTCGCCGGGATCGACGGTGGCCATGAGCGCGTCGAAGATCACCTGCTTGCCGCCGTTGGCGACCATGATCTCGTCCAGCG
>CAXTPG010000152.1:0-8136 GCA_964246015.1 uncultured Acetobacteraceae bacterium | reverse complement strand
GGCATCAGCCGCTCGTCCCGGTGCTGCCGCTGATGCAGCCGCATGCACTGGAACATGTGCCGGAACATGTCCGTGCTGCGGTCCGGCGCCGTCCCGTCGCTGCCGAGCATCACCGTCACCCCCCGGTCCAGCAGGGTCGGCACCGGGCAATACCCCCGCACCGACGCGATGGCCGAAGGGTTGTGCACGATCTTCGTCCCGCTCGCCGCCACCGCGTCGATGTCCGCCTCCGTCAGGTCCGTGCAATGCGACATCAGCGCGTCCGGCCCCAGCAGCCCGAACATCCGCGCCGCCATCTCCAGGCTGCCGTTGCGATGCCCGTCCTGGTGGAACAGCGTGCCATGCCGCCGCCCCAGCTCCTGCACCGCCCGCCCCTGCCGCTCGATCTCGGCGACCAGGACCGCGTCATGCTCCGCCTGCCGGTACACCGGCATCAACGTGGCGACCGCGATCCGTCCGTCATCGGTGCCATGCCACCGCTCGATCAACGCCCCGATCGTCTCCAGCTGCTGCTCGAACGACACGCTGGTGTCGCGGCGCACCCCGCCCTCCCACTCGGCATAGGCCCCGGGGTGCGGCGGCCGGGTCGGTCCCACGGCCATGACGGTCCGTATCCCGATCTCCCGCACGCCCTCGATATGCGCGTCGCCATGCGCCGGCGTGTCGGTCCGCATCACGCTGTCGCCGCCGCCCAGCAGCGACATCCCCGTGGTGACGCCAAACATCATCCGCTCCAGCGCCGCAAGCCGGGACTCCGCGCGCCAGAACGCGGGCGGCGACGCCGTCGTGTAGATGACCCGGCACGCCTCCGACCACGCCGCGCTGTCCCCCCCCGCCATCGTCTTCACCAGCCCGTGCCCGGCATGCGCATGCCCGTCGATCAACCCCGGCAGCACCGCATGCCCTCGCGCGTCGATCACCCGCGCCGCATCCCTGGGCACCTCCGAAGCCGGCCCCACCGCCACGATCCGGTTGCCCTCGATCGCCACCGCACCATCCGGGATCACCCGCCGCCCGGCGTCCACCGTGATGACCGTGCCGCCGGTGATCAACAGGTCCATGGTCAATCCACCCTCACCAGATGCAGCCGGAAATAGTTGTCGGGCGCCTGGCGCATGTCGATGCCCTTCTTCGACGCCCAGGTCAGGGGCTGCTGGTGCAGCGGGATGTTGCCGATATCCTCCTTCTCCAGCCGGAACGCCTCGCGGATCGCCGCCAGCCGCTTCGCGTCGTCCGCCTCCTGCGCCACCTGCTCGATCAGCCGGTCCACCTGCTCGTTCTTGTAGCGCCCGTAATTCAACCCGCCCCCCGTCTCGGTGCGCGAGTGGATGACCTCCGCCAACGTCGAATACACCTCCGCCAACGGCAGCGCCGCATGGCCCAGCATGAACAGGCTGACATCGCCATTGGCCGTCCGACGGGACCACACGGCCGTCGTCTCGCTCTGCACGTTCGCCCGCACGCCGACCCGCGCCCACATCGCCGCGATCGCCTGGCAGATCCGCTCGTCGTTCACATACCGGTCATTGGGGCACGTCAGCCCCACGCCGAACCCGTCCTTGTAACCGGCCTCCGCCAGCAGCCGCTTGGCGCCCTCCGGATCGAACGGCAACCGGTCGTTCAGGTCCTGCGGCGCGCCGGTCAGGCTGGGCGACGCCATGAACCCGGCCGGCCACGCCTGGTCCCGCATCACGCTGCGCTTGATCGCGGCGATGTCGATCGCGCGGTACAGCGCCTCCCGCACACGGCGGTCCTTCAGCGGGTTCTTCCCCTTCACGTCGCTGTACAGCAGCTCGTCCCGCGCATGGTCCATGCCCAGATAGATCGTCCGCAGCTCCGGCCCCTGCACCACCTGCAGCTTCGGGTCGCGGCTGATCCGCTCCACGTCCTGCAACGGCACGTCGACCGTCGCGTCCGTGGCCCCGCTGATCAGGCTCGCCGTCCGGGTCGCGGCGTTGCGGATCGGGATGAACGTCACCTGGTCCAGGTTGTGGCGCTTCACGTCCCACCAGGCGGCATGCGGCTCCAGCACCGTCGGCCCGTCCGGGGCCCGCGACACCAGCCTGAACGGCCCGGTCCCGTTCGTGTTGCGGGTCGCGAAGTTCTCGGTGGATGAGGCCAGGTCGCTCGCCTTCGCGGCATTGTTCGCCTCGGACCAGCTCCGCCCCATGATCCCCATGCCCAGCAGCGCGTTCAGCAGCACCGGGAACGGCTTGTCCGTCGCGATCTCGATCGTCATCGGGTCGGGCGCGGTGATCCCCGTGACGGCCGACAGCGGCCCCCGATTGGCCCCCGGCGTATTCAGCCGCGCCCAGGTGAACACGACGTCGTCCGCCGTGAACGCATCCCCGTTGTGGAACTTCACGCCGGGCCGCAGATGGAAGCGCCACAGCGTCGGCGTCGGCCGCTCCCACCGCGCCGCCAGCGCCGGCTCGATCTCCAGCTTGTCGTTCATCCGCACCAGCGTCTCGTAGATGTTCGCCAGGAACGCGTTGGTGAACGTCACCCGCGACGTATGCGGGTCCATCGTCAGGATGTCCGCGCTGAACGACCAGGTCAGCGTCTTCGCCCAGCCCTGCACAGGGACCGTGGCAAGCAGGGCGGCAACGAGCAATCGGGCGAACGGGCGCATGGGCGGGCCTCCGGGGACGCGCATACGGTAGGCGGCGCCGGGGCGGGGCTGCAACCCGCGGCCGCCGCCCCGCGTTGACCCGGCATGAAAACGATCCTGGCTGCCCTGCTGCTGACCATCTCCGCCGCCGCGATGGCCCAGGCGCCGGACAAGGTCCTGACCCCCGCCCCCGTGCCCAACCGTGACGCCGGCCTGGGCGCGCCCGCGGACCGCGCCGGCCGCAGCGACGGCGCCGAGCGGTCTGCGCCCTTCAGCGGTCTCCCCTCGTCCCTGGGCGCGGGGACAGGCCAGTCCACCCCGGCAACCCTGGGGTCAGCCGAAAAGGACTCCGCCCCCACCCCTTCCGTCTCCCGCTGACCTCACAGCCGCCAGCCCAGCGTCAGCGTCCCCCCATGGCTGGTGACGTTGCCCGAGAACACGCCGTCGTACTGCGCCCTGACATCCAGCCGCTGGCCCGAGAATAGCTGCAACCCCGCCCCCACCCGCGCCGCCGCCCGGTCCTGCGTCACGCTGGTCGTGAACCCGTCGGCCCCTGCAGGTGCCCCGACCAGCCGCGACCGCACCTTCCACTCGTCGTTCGTCCGCAGATCCACGCCCGCCGACACGTAGGACCGCAGCACCGTGGCAGGCCCCAGATTGCTCCGCATCCCCACCTCCACCGCCGGCGTGAACACCGCCGTCGTCTGGCTGGCACCGTCGTATTTCAGGCCGTACCCGGCCACGCCATACTCGGTATAGCCGCCGCTCCGCGCATGGATCAGGTCGACGTTGACATAGGGCCGGACATACAGCGCGTCCTCGCCGACCGTGTAGGCCGCCCGCAGCCGCCCACCCACGGAAGACGTGGTGGGCGAACCCTTCGCCACCCCCCCGATCCCCGGAATGTTCACGACCCGCTGCAGGTCGAACCCGCCCACGGACCCGAACACCGCCCCGGTGAACAACCAGGGGCCTTCCTGCCGCTTCAGCGTCAGGGCACCCGACCCCCCGTTCCCCCTGCCCGAAACCCCGTCATCGCCCTTCAGCCAATTCGACTCGTACGCCAGCGAACCGCCCACGAACCAGCCCGGCGCCGCCTCGTACTGCCCGCCGATCTGCCACGTCGCGGTGTCCAGCCGCAACGAGCTGCTCCCGCCGCCGTCCGAGGACGTCCGCCCCCCCGCCCGCGCATAGGCGCACGATCCTTCCGTCAGGAACGACGTGGCGCCGGAGAACACCGGGCAGCTCATGGACGCGTTGGCGATGCTCGCCGCATCCCCCGCCCGCCGCGACGTGACGGTCGCGGAGCTTTTCGGCCCCAGCTCCCCCAGCCGCCGCGCATACTCGGCCGGCTGCGCTGCCGCAAACGAATCGAGCCCGGCGAAGAACGCGCCATACTCGCCCGTCGACGATGTCTCGAAGATCGACCCGAGATGCCCGGCTACCGCGCTCGCCTGCGCCGTAAGCCCGAACCGCGGATCGGCGAAGCGCTGCGACGTCGCGGCCAGGCTGTACGTGCCGCCAGACCGCTGGAGCTGGAACCCGAACAACGCGCTGTCCGGCGCCGCGACCTGCCCCGTCGCGGCGCCGGTCACCGTCAGCACCGGTACCCGGACGTTCGACACGACGCTGAGCAGCGCCGGCTGCAACTGCCCCCCCAACGCCGCATCGCCCAGCACGACGAAGCTCCCGGCCGTCCGGTTCGCGAAATCGACCGTGGTCGCCAGCTTGCTGCTGGGCCCCAGCACGACGTTCGCCGTCGCCACCGCCTGTCCCGTGCCGGTCGAGGACGCGTTCCACGTGCCGTTGTTGGTGAAGGTCGCCTTGCTGCCGCCGTTCACGCTGCCGGTGATCGTGCCCTCGTTCAGGACAGCGAACTTGAAGGTCCCGTTGTACTTCACCGCCTGGTTGGAAAGCGCCGTCAGGCTGGACCCGGGATAGACATGGACGTTGTTGTTGTCGTTCCCGTCGATGATCCACACGCCGTAGCCGAACTCGCCCGTCCCGCCGCTGACCGCCGCCGTCCGGCTGGGGCCGCCGATGTTCACCGTGACCGTCCCGGCACTGTAGCCCTGGCTGTTGGAACTCTGGGCGAGGATGCCGCTCGAATAGGCGCCCGTCGTCGTGATCGGCCCGCCCGCCGTGACCGTGACGTCCGAAGCCTTGGGCGTCGACACGCTCGTCTGCGTGAACACCCCGCCATAGATGTTCGATCCGATCGCCGCGATCCCGCCGCCGCCCGAGACGCTCTGCGCCCAGATCCCGTTGGCGGTGTTGCCGCTCGTCGAGATCGCCCCGTTGGACACGACCGTCACCGTGCCCCCGGAGCCGTTGCTGTACGTGCCGAGCGCCGGCGGGTCGTTGTACGCCGGCGTCACCCCGGCCTGCAGCGCCGTCACGATGCCGCCGCCCCCGCCGATCGACTGCGCGATGATGCCGTGCGACCCCAGCCCCGTCGTCGTGATCCGGCTGTTCGGGTCGAGCGTCACGGCAACCGCCTTGCCGCTCCCGTTCGTGGAACCGCCGCCAAGCCGCCCCAGGCTCGCGACGCTGCCCGTCACGTCGGCCAGGCCGCCGCCGCCGCCGATGCTCTGCGCCACCAGCCCGTACGCGCCGATCCCCGCCGTCGTGATCGACAGGATCGGGCTGTCGACCGTCACCGTGCCGCCGTCGCCGCTCGCGTTGCTCGTGCCACCCACCTGCAATGTCACCGACGTCGGATAGATCGGCACCCCCGGCGCCAGCGTCGACCCGAACCCGGCCACGCCGCCGCCGCCGCCGATCGATTGCAGCACCATGCCGTGGGCCGAGTCGCCGTAGGTCTGGATGGCATTGGTGGCGCTGCTCGACAGTTGCCGGACCAGCACCGCGCCGCCCGTCCCGCTGGGGCCTGAATTGTTCAGGTATCCCGCCCCCAGGTTCAGCAGCCCGTTCGGCTCCACCGTCCCGTCCGCAGCCGTCCCGCCGCCCGCGCCGATCGACTGCGCCAGCACGCCGATCGCCTGGAACCCCGTCCCCAGCACGTTGCCCTGCCCGCGCAGCCCGGTCGTGATCCGGCTGCCGCCGTCGAAGTTAACGTTGACGGACCCGCCATTGCCCGCCGCACCCCCATTCCCGTTCGCCACACCCAGCGTCACCGTCGAGTTGATGATCCCGCTGCCGATGACCGACTTGATCGAGTTGCCCTCGCCCCCGCCGGCCGCGACCCCGCCCCGCCCGCCGCCGCCGCCGATTGATTGCGCCACCAGCCCCTGCGAGAAGTCGCCCGACGTCGTCACCACGCCGCCGTGCCGCAGCGTCACCTCCCCGCCATTGCCGGCCGAGCCGCCCTTGCCGCCCACCGCGACCGTGAGCGTCGTCTCGACCTCGACGTTCGGCAGGATCGGGTTGCTCGACGGCGTCTCGTTCCGCGCACCCGTGCTGCGCGCCGTCCGCGCCGTCCGCACCTGCTTCTCCGAAGGCGCCTCGCTCGCGTCCCCGCCATCCGTCTCGTCGTTGCCGGCCGACCCACCGATGCCGCCGCCGCCGCCGACGCTCTGCGCCACCAGCGCCGGCGCGTCGTTGCCCAGCGTCGTCACGCTGCCCTGGTTCGTGAGGCTGACCGTCCCGCCGCTCCCGCCGCCCCCGCCCTGCGACCCCACGCTGACACTGACGGCCGGGGTGAACTTCAGCTGCGCGCTCTTGCCGAACGTCGTCGTGAACAGCCCCGTCGCGACGTTCACCGTGCTCCCCGTCCCCGTGCCGCCGCCCCCGCCCACCGACTGCGCCAGCACGCCCACCGCGGCCGACCCGGCCGTCCGGATCGTCGCCGTGTTGGCCAGGCTGACCGTGACACCCCCGCCGTTCCCGCCCGAGCCGCCCTGCCGCCCCACGCTGACCGTCGCCTTCGAGTTCTCGACGCTGCCCGTGTAGTTGAAATCGGCCGACCCCAGCCCGGCATTGCCGCCGCCGCCGCCCACCGACTGCGCGATCAATCCGTATGCGTAGTCACCCGTCGTGCCCACCGTGAGCGGCGTCGATCCCCCGGCGCCGTTCACGGTGACCGCCCCGCCGTTGGAGCCGTCCCCCGCAGCCCCGCCCACCGACGACGACGCCGTGACACTCACCGTGTCCGCCCCGTTGGCCCCGTATTTCGAGCTGCCGCCGATCGTCGCCGCCATCGCCGACGAATCCCCGCCCGACCCGCCGCCGCCGCCCACCGACTGCGCCAGCACCCCGTGCGACCCCGCGCCCGCCGTCAGGACCGTCGCCGCGCCGGACGTCCCGCCACTGGAAGTGGCAAGCTGCACCTGCACGCTCCCCGCCGCGCCGCCGCCGCCGCCCGAGCCCCCCTGGGCATAGGCGGCCGAGATCTCGAAGCTCTTGCCGCCCGTCACCTCCGGCACCGTGATGGAGTAGGCCGACGCGCCGCCGCCCAGGCCGCCGCCGCCGCCCACCGACTGTGCCACGATGCCGAACGCATCCACCGGCGGCGTCCCCGTCCGCGCCGCGGCCCGTCCCGTCTGGATCGTCGTGTCGCCCAGATAGACGCTTACCCCCTGCCCGGTGCCGCCGCCGCCCCCTTTGCCCCCCACCGAGGCCGCGATGCTGATCGTGACCGGGGTCAGCAGACCCAGGACCGGGCTGCCCACCGCGATCCCCGTCGCACTCCCGCCCGTGCCGCCGCCGCCGCCGATCGACTGCGCGACGATCCCGTTCGACCCGCTGCCCGAGGCCGTGATGTTCAACCCCTGCGTCACCACGGTCACGGCCCCGCCGCTGCCGCCGTCACCGGCCGATCCGCCGATCACCAGCGACGCCGGCACCCCGGCCCCGTTCACGTTGCCCCCGTTGCCGCCGCCGCCGCCGATCGACTGCGCGACCGCGCCATGGCTGATCGTGTTGGTCGTCGTGATCGCCCCGGCGAGGTTCGCCGCGATCGTGCTGCCGCTGCCCCCCGTCCCGCCCGAGCTGCCATCGCCGTAGATGATCCCGCTCGCGTTGCCCCCGTCGCCGCCGCCGCCGCCCACCGACTGCGCCAGCACGCCCGCCGCCCCGAACCCACCCGTGCGGACGACGCTGCCCGCCGTCGTCGTGACCGTCACCGTGCCGCCGCTGGTGAGCGACGAAGAGCCGCCGTCGCCCGAGCCCGCGATGAACGCGCCGCTGCCCGACCCGCCCGACCCGCCATTGCCCCCCAGCGACATCGCCAGGATCCCCTGCGCCCCGCTGCCGCTCGTCTGGATCGTGCCGCTGTTCGTCAGCGTAATCGCGCCGTTGCTGCCGGCGCTGCCGCCGTCGCCGGGGTTGTTGCCCGTCACGCTGTCGGCATTCGCGCCCGCGCCGCCCAGCCCCGCGCGGACCTGCACGAAAACGCCCCGCGCCGAATCGCCCGTCGTCGTGATCGACCCTGCATTGGTGACCGAGACCGTCCCGGTGCTGCCGCCGCTCCCGCCATTGCCGCCATTGCCCGCGAACACGCCCTTGGCCGCCTGCGCCTTGCCCGCATCCCCGCCACGCCCCTGCACGAACACGCCGTGCGACTC
>CAXTPG010000151.1:0-8150 GCA_964246015.1 uncultured Acetobacteraceae bacterium | reverse complement strand
CGCACCGTCATGTGCGGCCAGACGGCGTAGGACTGGAACACCATGCCGAAGTTGCGGTGGCGGGGCGGCACCAGGATGCCCTGGGCGGGTGCGGAGATCGTCTCGCCGCCGATGCGGATGGCGCCGCCGGTGGGGTGTTCGAGGCCGGCGACGCAGCGCAGCGTCGTCGTCTTGCCGCAGCCGGAGGGGCCGAGGAGGACGACGATCTCGCCGGCGGCGATGGTGAAGCTGACGCCATCGACGGCCGCCCGGCCGGTGCCGAAATCCTTCTGCAGACGTTCGACCTGGAGTTCGGCGCTCATCCCTGCACTCGTGCCCGGGAGGCGCGTTGGTGGAGTGCCGAGGGGCACTCCACCCTACGGGGAGGGGTCACTGGCGGTATCCGAACGTCTTGTTCCATTCCTCGGTCCACGGGTCGCGCAGCGTCTCGAAGGCCTTGTTCTCGGGCAGCCAGATCTTGTGGACCTTGGGGTCGAAGCCGGCGAGGGTCGTGGGCGGGGTCTTCAACGAGGTGAGGTTGCCCTGCTCCTTCATGGTCCAGGCCTGGCCCTCGGTGCTGAGGCACCAGTCGAGGAAGAGGCGGGCGGCGTTCTGGCGCTGGCTGACCTTGGGGATTCCCGCGGCGTAGGGGACGACGGGGATGCCTTCGGTGGGGAAGACCAGCTCGACGGGCGCGCCGTCCTTCTGCTTCGGGAAGATGACGTTGCGGATGATGGGGGCGACCTGGACCTCGCCGCGGATGACGGCGTCGGTGGCGGGGGCGCTGCTGGGGAATAGGGTGGGTTTGGTCGCGGCCTGCTTTGCCCAGTAGTCGTCGCCCAGGACCTGGCGCTCGAACATGATGCGGGTCCAGGTGGTGCCGCCGGAGGGAGCGATGACCTGGCCGATGATGCCGGGCTTGTAGGCGGCGGCGTTGGTGAGGTCCATCCAGCTCTTGGGCGGGTTCTTCAACAGCTCGGTGTTGTAGGCGAGGCACCAGACGGGTGTGATGCGCGGCCAGAGCTTGTCGGAGATGCGGCTGGTTTCGAGGTAGTCGGCGGCGTTGGGCGGGGCGTAGTCGGCGAAGATGTCCTCGATGCCCTTCATCAGGGCGCGGTCGCTGTGATCGATGACGTCGGCGACGAGCTTGCCGGCCGCCGCCTCGGTGCGGACGCGGGTGATGAGCTGGCCGCCGGAGGCGCGGATGATCTCCACCTTGACGAAGGGGAAGCGCTTGTTGAAGGCGGCGGCGGTTTCCTGCTCCACCTCGGTGAAGCTGGCCGTGTACATGACGATGCGGCCCTCCTTGCGGGCGGCGTCGACCAGGGCGCCGGGCGGGTTGTAGCCGGACGGGGCCTGGGCGCGGGCAGGGGCGGCGGCGATCGCGGCAGCGGCGGCGAGCGCGTGGCGGCGGGTGAGCTGCATCGTGGTGTCCTCCTTCGTTTCCTGGTTAGCCGGAGCGGCCGACGGAGCCGGGGGAGGCGCCGCGGGAGATGAGATGGCCGAGGCCGATGGCGCAGCCCAGCAGGATCATCTGCACCAGGCTGTAGGCGGCGGTGATGCTCATGTTGCCGCCCTCGTAGAAGCTGAGCAGTTGCACGGCCATGACCATCGAGCCGCTGGAGTAGAGGAACAGGGACGAGCCGAGTTCGCGCGTCGACAGGATGAACAGCAGCGTCATGGCGGCCACCACACCGGGGCGGGCGAGCGGGAGGACGATGGTGCGGATGGTGTCGGGCAGGGACCGGCCGCAAATGAAGGCCGCCTCTTCCAGTTCCTTGTGGATCTGCATCAGCGACGTACTCAGGGCCTTCACCGTGTCCGGGATGAATCGCGCGACGAAGGCCAGCGCCAGGATCCAGATCGTGCCGTACAGCCCGCCGGGAAGGCCGATCCAGGCCCAGAGATAGGCGACGCCGATCACGAGACCGGGGATGGCGACGGGGATGGTCGAGACCATGTCGACCAGGCGGCGGCCCGGCACACGCGTGCGCACGACGGTATAGCCGATCGCGAATGAGAGGGCGCCGCCGATGACGGCGGTGATGATCCCGACCTCGAGCGTGTTGATCAGCGCCGCCATCGTCTGCGGGTTGGAGAACAGCCGGTCGAAGTGGATGAGGCTGTACTGCTTCATGTCGAACAGGCTTGCGAAGTCCCGCACGAACAGGAATTTGCGGAAACCCGCAACGATCAACGCAAGGCTCGGCAGGATCACGACGACGACCAGGTAGACGAGGGCCAGGCCGAGCGTCAGGAATCGCCACGGCCCCAGGCGCAACGGCCGTGGCCGGAACGCCTTGCCGGCGACGGTCGTGTAGCTGCGGCCGGAGAGGACGCGGTTCTGCGCCCAGACGAGCAGGCCGGTGACGACCATCAGCAGCAGCGCGACGGCGGCCGCGGTGCCATACAGCGGGGGGGACCAGTTCGTCAGCGTATAGATGTAGGTGGTCAGGACCGGTATCTTCGCCGGCGTGCCGAGGACGGCGGGGATGCCGTAGATGCCCAGCATGACGATGAAGCTGAGCAGCATGCCCGAGACGATGGCCGGCGCGATCAGCGGAAAGGTGACGGTGAACAGGGTGCGGACGCTGCTGGCGCCGGACATCTCGGCCGCCTCTTCCAGCGAGGGATCCATGTTCTTCAACGCCGACGACGTGAACATGTAGACGTACGGGGCATAGTAGATGCCGAAGACGAAGATCATGCCGGTCATCGAATAGACGTCGATGCGGAGGTCGAGGCCGATCCTGGCCATGACGGTGTTGAGCAGCCCGGTCTTGGGGGAGCCGAGGATCGCCCACGCGACGCCGCCGACGAGCGGCGGGACGAACAGCGGGAGCATGCCGGTGGCGGCGATCAGCCCCTTGCAGGGCGTGTCCGTGCGGACCACGATCCAGGCGAAGGCGAGGCCCACGATGACGGCGATGGCGGTGCCGCCGGTGCAGGCGATCAACGAGTTGGCGAAGGCGGCGTGGACGTTCTCGTTGCCCAGCACCGTCGTGAAGTTCGCGAGCGACAGGCGCGACAGGCTGTAGCCGTCGACGACCGGATCGCCCCCGGTCAGCGCGCCGATGGCAAGCATGACGACGGGGTAGATGACGAGGAAGACGAGGATGGCGAGGAGGAAGGCGGTCCAGAGCCACGCCATGCGCGGGCTGGCCCGGCGCCGAACGGCGCTGGCTGGCGGAGTGGCCAGCACGCCGACCTGCGTATCCATCCGTTTCCCCTGATGACCCGAGCGATCGGGCGTTCCTGCACCCGTTACAGCGATGGTAGCATCCCGTCGGGCGGCGTTAAAGCGGGTGGATGGAAGGTAATGTTCCCGCGCCCTCTCACGGTTTCAGATCGTGCCGACCGTCCGGATGCGTGCCCTCGGGTGGATCTCGGCCTGCGCCAGGACGGGGGTCGTGGGCCGCAGGCGCTCCACAATGGCGCGGACGTGGGCGCGGATGGGGCCCGAGCACAGCAGCACCGCCCCCTCGCTGGCCGGCCCGTCGAACACGGTGCGGAAACGCTGCATGAACTCGCCCAGGCGGGACGGCGCGATGGCGAGTTGCCGGTCCTCGGGCGGACCCACAAGGCTTTCGGCGAAGGCGGCCTCCCAGTCGGGGGAGAGCGCGACGAGCGGGATGAAGCCGCCCGGGCCGGTGTGGCTGTCGCTGATCTGCCGGGCGAGGCGGGCGCGGACATGGCCGGTCAGCGCGGGGATGGCGCGCAGGCCGGAGGCGCATGCCTCGTGGATGCCCTCCAGGATCGTCGGCAGGTCGCGCAGGCTCACCCGTTCCGCCAGCAGCGCCTGCAGCACGCGCTGCACGCCGCCCATGGAGATCTGCGAGGGGATCAGCTCGGACACCAGCTTCTGCTGTTCGCGCGGCAGATCCTCCAGCAGCTTCGCGGTTTCGGCGTAGGACAGCAGCTCGGCCATCGAATCGCGGATGATTTCGGTCAGGTGGGTGGTCAGCACGCTTGCGGGATCCACGACGGTGCAGCCGCGCAGCATGGCCTCGTCGCGCTTGGCCTGGTCGATCCACAGCGCCGGCAGGCCGAAGGCGGGTTCCGTCGTGCGTTCCCCGGGGATGTCGGGCAGGCCGCCGCCGGGGTCCATCGCCAGCAGCATGGACGGGCGCAGCTCCCCGGTCGCGGCCTCGATCTCCTTGACGCGGATGGCGTATCGGTCGGCGTCGAGCTGCAGGTTGTCCTGGATGCGGACAGGCGGCAGCACGAAGCCCATCTCGGCCGCGATGCTGCGGCGCAGGCCCTTGATCTGCTCCGTCAGCCGCGGCGTGTCGCCGCCGGCGAGGGTCAGCAGGCCGTACCCGAGTTCAAGCCGGATCGCGTCGATGCGCAGGCTGTCCATGATCGGCGGCTCGGCCGGCGCCACCGCGGGCGCCGGCGCGATTGGGCCCGGCACGGGATGCTTGTGACGCAACCAGGCGCCGCCGCCCGCAAGGCCGGCCAGCGCCAGGAACGGCAGGGTGGGCAGGCCCGGCATCACCGCCAGCACCATCGCGGCCCCGCCCGCCATCGCCAGCGGCTTCGGGCTGCCGGCCAGTTGCCGCATCATGGCGACGTCGGCCGAACCCTCGACGCCGCCCTTCGTCACCACGATGCCCGCGGCGGTCGAGACCAGCAGCGCGGGGATCTGGCTCACCAGCCCATCGCCCACCGTCAACGTGGTGAACGTCGCCGCCGCATCGGCGAACGGCATCCCGTGCCGCAGCAGCCCGATCGCCAGGCCGCCAAAGATGTTGATCACCGTAATCAGCAGCCCGGCGATCGCGTCCCCGCGCACGAACTTGGCCGCGCCGTCCATGGCGCCGAAGAAGCCGCTCTCCTCCTCCAGCTCGCGCCTTCGGGTCCGCGCCGTCGCCTCGTCGATCAGGCCGGAGGACAGGTCCGCGTCGATCGCCATCTGCTTGCCGGGCATCGCATCCAGGCTGAACCGCGCCGCGACCTCGGCGATGCGGCCGCTGCCCTTGGTGATGACCATGAAGTTCACGACCAGCAGGATCGCGAACAGTATGACGCCGATCACGACGTCGCCCCCCATCAGGAAGCCGCCGAACGCCTGCACCACGTGCCCGGCCGCCGCCGGCCCCTCGTGCCCGTGGCTCAGGATCAGGCGCGTCGTCGCGACGTTCAGCGACAGGCGCAGCAGGGTCGTCAGCAGCAGCAGCGTCGGGAAGCTGGTGAAATCCAGCGGCCGGTTGAGGAACATCGCGACCATCAGCACCAGCACCGAGGCGGTGACCGACAGGGCAAGCCCGAGGTCGAGCAGGGTCGTCGGCAGCGGCAGCACCAGCACCGCCAGCAGCAGCACGACGCCGAGCGCCAGCCCGACGTCGGTCCCTGGCAGCATGGGCCGCGCCCGGGCGAACCAGGCTGGTGTCGGGAAGGCAGGCATCACGCGGCGACGGACCCGGCCGGCGGCGGCACGGCGACGCCCGACTGCGCATAATCCCGCAGCTTGTTCCGCAACGCCCGGATGGAGATGCCCAGGATCGTCGCCGCGTGGGTGCGGTTGCCCAGCGTATGGCCCAACGTCTCGATGATCAGGTCCCGCTCGACCTCGTCGACGGTGCGGCCGACCAGCGAGCCGATGGTGCCGGTTCCGGAGGGGGCGGCGGGCCCGGCCGCCGAAAGCTCGATCGCGTCCGGCCCGATCTCCTCGCCGGTCGCGAGCAGCACGGCGCGGTGGACGGTGTTCTCCAGCTCCCGCACGTTGCCGCGCCAGCCGTGGCCGCACAGGCGCAGGACGGCGGCGCGGGACAGGGGGCGGAGGGGGACGCCGTTCACCTCGGCGTAGCGGCGAGCGTAGTGCTCGGCCAGGGCGGGGATGTCGCCGGGGCGTTCGCGCAGGGGGGGAAGGCGGAGGGCTACGACGTTCAGGCGGAAATACAGGTCTTCGCGGAAGCGGCCGGCCGCGACCTCGGTCGGCAGGTCGCGGTTGCTGGTCGCCAGGATGCGGACGTCGATGCGCACGGGGGCGGTGCCGCCCAGGCGGTCGATCTCGCGCTCCTGGATCGCGCGCAGCAGCTTGGCCTGCAGGCGGACGTCCATCTCGCTGATCTCGTCCAGCAGCAGGGTGCCGCCGTTCGCAGCCTCGAACCGGCCGAGGCGGCGGGCGATGGCGCCGCTGAAGGCGCCGCGCTCATGACCGAACAGTTCGGATTCCAGCAGGTTGTCGGGGATGGCGGCGCAGTTGAGCGCGACGAACGGCCCTTGGGCGCGGCGGCTGCGGCGGTGGATGTGCCTTGCCATGACCTCCTTGCCGGTGCCGCTCTCACCCGTGATCAGGATGCTCGCTTCGGCCCCCGCCACCTGCTCGGCCCGGCGCAGCGTCGCGAGCATGGCCGGATCGCGGGCGACGACGGCGTGGCTCTCGCCCGACGCGGCTTCCAGGATGGCGGCGATCAGCTCCGGGTCGGGCGGCAGCGGCAGGAACTCGCGCGCGCCGGCGACGATCGCGTCGGCCGCGTCCTCGGGCGTCGTGTCGGCGCCGCAGGCGACGATGGGGACGGGGATGCGTTCGGCGGCCAGCGCCTGCACCAGGGCAGCGATGTCGTGCGGCAGCTCCACCAACAGCAGATCGACGCGGGCGTCGGCGCGCAGGCGGGCGAGGGCGGTGCGCGCGTCGTCGGCCTGTTGCAGCTTGGCGCCGCGGGAGACGGCGATGCGGGCGGCCTTTCCCAGCTCGCCGCCCAGTTGGCCGATGATCAATACGTGCATCAGCCGGACCTCTCGCCCTTCACGATCTCGGTCATCGTCACGCCGAGCCGGGTTTCGTCGACCATCACGACCTCGCCACGGGCCACCAGGCGGTTGTTGACGTAGATGTCGATGGCCTCGCCCAGCTTGCGGTCCAGTTCGACGACGGCGCCGCGGCCGAGCTTCAGCAACTGGCTGACCTGCATGGTGGCGTTGCCCAGCACGGCGCTGACGGTAACGGGGATGTCGTAGACGGCGTCCAGGCTGCGCGGGGTGCGCGGGCCGTCGGGGGGCGGGTCGCCCGGGGCGGGGGCGGCGAGGTCGGCAAGGTCGATGCTATTGGGCAAGGGCGAGGCTCCGTTCGGGGGCGGCTTCGGGCAAGATGAGGCCGAGCTGGGCCAGGGCGTCGTTCAGCGCCGCGCAGAGGGCGGCGCCGTCGCGGACCAGGCTGCCGTCCTCCCAGGCGATGCGGGCGTCGCCGGGCGGCAGGTTGGCGGGGCGCAGCTCGATCCGGTCCAGCACGGCCTCGTCCATCTCGGCCAGGTCGAGCCGGAGCGCGTCAAGCAGGCCGGCATGGACGCGGGCCACCACCGGCGTCGTGCGGGCAATCAACGGCAGCAGGTGCCGGGCCAGGGCCCGCACCTCCGCGTCGCCGTGCGCCCGGCACAAGTGCGGCAGTGCTCCGGCCAGCATCGAAAGCATGGTGCGGGCGAGCGCATCGGCCACCTCCTCCGCATTGCGGGCGGCCGCCGCCTCGGCCTCGGCCAGCCCGGCGGCGAGTGCCGTGAGCGCCGCGGTCCGCCGTTCCGCCGCGTCCCCGGCCCAGGCGTCCCGGGCGGCCTGGACGGCACGCTCGCAGGCGGCGTCGATGTCCGCCTGGTCCAGCGGGCGGGGCGCGGGCGGGGCGGCGGGGGGTGGTGGCGGGGGCGGCCGCGCCCGGCCGAAATCCTCGGCGTAGAGCAGGCCCGCCACGCTTGCGTATCCGTCCATCAGTCCACCATCTCGTCGGCACCGGCCTCGTTGATCTCGATCGCGCCGCTGGCCGCCAGCGACTTCGCCAGGGCCACGACGCTCGCCTGCGCCTCGTCCACGTCGCGCAGCTTCACGGGGCCCAGGCCCGCGATATCGTCCTGCAGCATCCGCCCGGCGCGCTCGCTGAGGTTCTTGAAGAACAGGTCCCGCACCGTGTCCGACGCGCCCTTCAGCGCCAGCGGGAGCTTGTCCTTCTCGACGTTGCGGAGCAGCACCTGGATGTGCGGCGAGGACAGGCGCTTGAGGTCCTCGAACGTGAACATCAACGCCTTGATCCGCTCCGCCGCCTCCCGGTTGCGTTCCTCCAGCGCGGAGACGAAGCGGGTTTCGGTCTGGCGATCCAGGCTGTTGAAGATCTCCGCCATCATCTCGTGGCTGTCGCGGCGGCTGGTGCGGGCCAGGTTGGACATGAACTCGGACCGCAGGGT
>CAXTPG010000150.1:0-8181 GCA_964246015.1 uncultured Acetobacteraceae bacterium | reverse complement strand
GGGCTGGTGTTCAACGCGTTCACGCTGCTGATCCCGAAGCTGCTGCAGGAGCGGCTGGCGGGAGATGTGTCGCTGCTGCCGTTGATCGGGGTGGCGGCGTTCCTGGTCACGATCTGCGGTGCGGCGACTCAGTTCACGGTGGGCCGGCTGATCGATCGGCATACGCTACGGCGGGTGTTCATGCCGATGGCCATGGTGCTGGCGCCGGCGCTGCTGGCGTTGAGCGTGCTGCAGGGGTGGGCGGTGCTGCCGGTGGCGGCGGTGGCGGCGGCGGTGATCTTCGGCCAGGTGACGGTGAACGAGACGATGACGGCGCGGTACATCGCGCCGGCGTTGCGGGCGCGGATGTATTCGGTCCGGTTCTTCGTGGGGTTCCTGGGCAGTGCGGCGGCGCCGCTGGTGGGGATTCTGCATCAGCGGACGGGGAGTCTTTCCGCGGTGATGGTGGTGCTTTCGGGCGTGGCGCTGCTGACGCTGTGCTGCGCGGTGGCGTTCCCGGACCGCAAGGAGGAGCTGCAGCCGGAGTTGTGGGGGCGGGAAGCGGCTCCGCGCGCGGCGGCGGTTGCCGCGGAGTAGGGGTTTTCTCGGGGGCGTGCCGATGCCACATGGCGGGACATGAACCGTCGATCGCTGATGCTCCTGCCGTTGCTGGCCTTTCCTGGTGCCGCTGCCGCGCAGCCGCGGGCTGCGGCGTTGTCGGCGCAGGACCGGGCGGATGTCGCGCGGATCGAGGCGTATCTGAACTCGGTCCGCAGCCTGCGGTCGCGGTTTCTGCAGGTGGCGCCGGATGGGGGGACGAGCCAGGGGCAGGCGTGGCTGGTGCGGCCGGGTCGGATGCGGTTCCAGTATGATCCGCCGGCGCCGTTCCTGCTGGTGGGGGGTGGCGGGCTGCTGGTGTTCCATGACAGCCAGTTGAAGCAGACGAGCAACATCCCGTTGAGCTCGACGCCGCTCGGCCTGCTGTTGCAGGACAATCTGCGGTTGAGCGGGGAGGTGACGATCGTGTCGTTCGTGCGCCAGCCCGGGCAGGTGCAGGTGGGGCTGGTGCGGACGAAGTCGCCGCAGGACGGGGTGCTGACGCTGATCTTTGCCGATAATCCGCTGGCGTTGCGACAGTGGACGGTGCTGGACCAGCAGCGGCACGAGACCCGGGTGACGTTGAGCAACGTGGAGCTGGGGGGGGCGTTTCCGGACAGCCTGTTCCAGTTCGTCGATCCGCGGTTCTTCCAGAACAATTCCGGGGGATGAGTTTAGGTCAACGTTGCAGGCCTACCGCGTTTTCTGGCACACTCGGGCGATGAAGCCTCTCGTCGGGATTTCCTGCTGCACCAAGCTGTTCGGCACGTACGGGATGCCGAACCATGCGGCGTCGGACACTTACGTGCGGGCCGTGGACCAGGTCGTGGATGCAATCCCGGTGTTGTTGCCTGCCAATGGCGAGGCTCCGGACGTGGCGTCGCTGCTGGCGCGGCTGGACGGCATCATCCTGACGGGCAGCCGGTCCAACGTGCTGCCGAGCCTGTATGGCGGGCCGGCGCATGCGGAGGGCACGCCCGAGGACGAGAAGCGGGACCGCATGACCTTGCCGCTGATCCGGGAGGCGGTGGCGCGGGGCGTTCCGGTGCTGGCGATCTGCCGGGGGTTGCAGGAGATGAACGTGGCGCTGGGCGGGAGCCTGCATCAGCGATTGCAGGATCTGCCGGGGCGGATGGACCATTCGACGCCGTTGCATCCGGATCCGCGGGTGCGGACGGGGAAGGCGCATTCGGTGCGGCTGGTGGCCGGGTCGTGGCTGCATCGTGTGGCGGGGGCTTCGGAGATCGGGGTGAACTCGCTGCACAATCAGGGGATCGACCGGCTTGCGCCCGGGCTGGTGAGCGAGGCGGTGGCGCCGGACGGGACGATCGAGGCGGTGCGGAGCGTGACCGGGGGCGGGTTCGCGGTGGGGGTGCAGTGGCACCCGGAATACGATTTCGGGTCGGATGCGGTGTCGCGCGGCATCTTTGCGGCGTTCGGCCTGGCGTTGCGGGACCGGAGCGGGGCCGTGCTGGCGGCGGATTGATGCTGACGGCGCGCCCGGCCGGGGATCGCGACCTGGTGGCGGTCGAGGCGATCACCGATGCGGCGTATCGGGACTACGTGCTGTCGCTGGGCGCCAAGCCGCTGCCGATGACCCAGGATTACGGCGCGCGCATCGGGGCCGGCGAGGTCTGGATGGTGATGCGTGACGACGCCGCGGTGGGCGTGGTCGTGCTGGAGACGGCGCCGGATCATCTGTTGATCTTCAGCCTGGCCGTGCTGCCCGAGGCGCAGGGCGGGGGCATCGGGCGGTGGATGCTGGGCTTCGTGGAGGAGCGGGCGCGCGCGGCGGGCGTGCCGGAGGTGAGGCTCTATACGAACCCGCTCATGGCGCGGAACATCGTCGTCTATGGCAAGGCGGGGTATGTCGAGACGGGTCGCACGCCCAATCCATATCGGCCTGGTTGGGTGATGGTTAACATGGCGAAGCGGGTTTGAGCGCGGCTACCCGTTCTGGTTGACGGACGGGGGTTGCAGCCTAGATAAGGGCTCACGGAAAATTCAAGACCGCCGGGAGCCGCGATGACCCTGAGCCTGACCTGTGCCGGGTTCAACTACGTGGCGGACGTGGAGGGATCATACGCGCGGGCCGACTCGCTCGGGGCGATGGTGTCCGGGACTTCGTCGAACTCGGTCGCGCTGACCGTCGATTACGGGATCGATGCGTCCAAGAGCAGGGTCTACGCGGACAGCAGCACCGAGAGCGTGACCGGGATCACCGAGACGCTCGAGAATCTGACGCGGACGATCCGGCAGGCGGTGGAGGCGAAGCTTACGGTCACGGTGCGGCCGTTGATCGACTTCTCGCCGAATGCGTCGCGGGAGATGCTGACGTCGAGCGACGGGACCGAGTATCGGAACGGCGATTGGCGCGCGTACTACATGCCCACGGACACGAAGGCGTTCTTCGACAGCTATGACGAGATGGTCGTGGCGCAGGCGCGGGCGGCGCAGGAGGGCGGGGCGCAGATCTTCGATATCGGCACGGAGCTGGATGGGCTGACGGGCCGCGACTACCTGGAGGACTGGACCCGGATCATCCGCGACGTGCGGGCGGTGTTCAGCGGGCAACTGGTGTATTCGGCGATCTGGGACGACGGGTTGAGCCCCTGGCAGTACGGGCCGGGGCGGCTGGAGCGCGGAACCGGCGATATCGCGACGCAGGTCAGCTTCTGGGAGCAGGTCGATCTGGTGGGGATCGACCAGTATGCCGGGCTTTCGGAGAGCGGCGACCCGAAGCTGAGCGAGCTTGTCGACGGGTGGACGAAGACTCCGACGGTGCGTACGACGCTCGAGGCGACCGGGGGCGTGTCGCTGATCGAGTATTATCAGGGCATCGCGGCGTCGATCGGCAAGCCGTTGGTGTTCACGGAGCTGGGGTATCGGAGCGCGTCCGACTCGGCCGCCGACCCGGCGGGCAGCAGCGGCACCACGTATGACCCGGCGTTGCAGGCGCGGCTGTTCCAGGCGTTCTTCGACGCTTGGGACGCGCAGAAGAACCCGGCGCTGGCCGGCGTGTTCATCTGGAACTGGGAGCCCGATCCGTCGACGGTGAATGCGGGCAAGGAGCCGAACTGGACGCCGCAGGGCAATGACGCGGCGCTGACGATCATCCAGTCGGGTTTCGCGGCGGCGACGGCGTGCTTCGCGGCGGGGACGCGGATCGCGACGGCGGCGGGCGAGGTCGCGGTCGAGGCGTTGCGGGTGGGGGACCTGGTCGTGACGGCGGCCGGGGCGTGCCGGCCGGTGGCGTGGGTGGGGCGGCAGCGGATCGATCTGGTGGCGCATCCGCGGGCGGGGCGGGTGCAGCCGGTGCGGGTGGCGGCGGACGCGTTCGGGCCGGGTCAGCCGCGGCGGCCGTTGTTCCTGTCGCCGGACCATGCGGTGTGGTGGGGCGGGGCGTTGATTCCGGTCGGGCGGTTGGTCAACGGCGGCTCGGTCGTGCAGGGGCGGCGGAGCTGGGTCGAATACTGGCATGTGGAGTTGGACGGGCACGACGTGCTGATCGCCGAGGGGCTGGCGTGCGAGAGCTATCGGGACACGGGCAATCGGGCCGGGTTCGCCGAGGGGCGGCCGGGGGTGCATTCGGGCGTTGTGGCCTGCGGGCCGATGGTCGAGGACGGTCCGGTGCTGGAGCGGGCGCGCGGGGTGCTTGCGGCGCGGGCGGGCGGGGCATCCACGCAGATGGATGTGGCGTTGGCGGCTGAGGGCGTGGTCCGCGTCGTGGTCGGGGCGGGGATCGAGACGGTGCGGCTGGTGGGGCCGAGCGCCGTGCGCGCGGGGGATGTGCGGCGGCTGGGCGCGTTGGTGACCGAGGTGCGGCTGGGGGGCGTGGGGGTCCGGCTGGACGATGGGCGTCTCGGGCTGGGGTTCCATGACCTGGAGGTGCATGGGGCGCAGCCGGTTCGGTGGACCGATGGGGCGGCCTCGATCAGGGTCGGGGCGGCGGTGCGGGAGCGGGTGCTGGAGGTTTCGGTCGGGGCTTTGGGGTTCGTCGAACGAGGGCTTTGCGCGGCTTGAGGGCAGGGAGTTGGGGTGGTGGGTTGAAGGACCCACCCTACGGTTCTGTTCAGACGTGGTCGTAGTCGATGGTGACGTGGGGCGTTGTCGGGTGGGACTGGCAGGTCAGGACGTAGCCGGCTTCGGTTTCCCAGGGTTCCAGGCCGTAGTTGACGTCCATGGTGACGGCGCCCTCAGTCACGCGGGCGCGGCAGGTGCTGCACATGCCGCCGCGGCAGGACCAGGGGAGGTCGAGGCCGGCGCGGAGGGCGGCGTCGAGGACGGCCTCGCCCTCGGCCATCGGGACCTGGGTGCGGATGCCGTCGCTGACGATTGTGGCGATGGCGAAGGGGGTGGCGATTGCAAGGGGTGCGGGACGCGGGCGGGGGGCGGGCTGGCCTTCGGCGGTGAAGCGTTCTGACAGGATTTGGGCGGGGGCCATGCCGGCGGCGATGAGGGCGTCGGTCGCGGATTGGATGAGGGCGCCGGGGCCGCAGAGGAGGGCGGCGTCGGGCAGGGCGCCGGGAAAGAGGCCGGGGAGGAGGGACGTGATCTTCGCGGCGTCGAGCCGGCCGTTGAGGATGGGGATGTCCTGTTGTTCACGGGACAGGACGTGGACGATGGAGAGCCGGGCCATGAAGCGGTCCTTGAGGGCTTCCAGCTCGTCGCGGAACAGGATCGTTGCGGTGCTGCGGCTGCCGTAGAGGAGTGCGACCCGTGCGGCGGGGTCGCGGGTCAGGGTCGTCTTCACGATCGACAGGATGGGGGTGATGCCGGAGCCGGCGGCGATGGCGAGGATGGCGCCGGCGCCGGGGGGGGCGGTGAAGCGGCCGGCGGGGGGCATGACGTCGATGACGTGGCCGGGCTGGAGGGCGCGGTGCGCCCAGGTGGAGAAGCGGCCGTCGTCGACGCGCTTGATGGCGACGCGGAGGGGTTCGTCGCCCGGGGCGGAGCAGATGGAGTAGGAGCGGCGGGTGTCTTCGCCGTCCAGCGTGGTGCGGAGGGTGAGGTATTGACCTGGGGTGAACGCGAATCGCGCGCGGAGGGGTTCGGGGATGGCGAAGGCGAGGCTGATGGCGTCTTCGGTCTCGCGGCGGGTTTCGGTGATGGTCAGCGGGTGGAAGGCGCCTTGCGTGGCGGCCCCCGTCCCATCGGCACGAGGCCCCCGGATCGAGTCCGGAGGTGACGTACCTGCTGCCATCCGCGTGCCGGTTTGCATCAATGACACCGGAAGTGGTCGAAGGGTTCGCGGCAGGCGAGGCAGCGCCAGAGGGCCTTGCAGGAGGTGGAGCCGAACTCCGCGATGCGTTCCGTGAGCGGGCTGTCGCAGCGGGGGCATTCGACGTGTTCCTCGCCGAAGAGGGCGCGGCGGCCGGACGTCTTGGCGGGTGGGGCGATGCCGTACTCGCGGAGCTTGCGGCGGCCGTCCTCGGTCATCCAGTCGGTGGTCCAGGCGGGTGCGAGGACGGTGCGGACGCGGCCGGGGATGCCGGCGCGGGACAGGGCCAGCTCGACCTCCAGCGCGATGACGTTCATGGCGGGGCAGCCGGAGTAGGTGGGGGTGATGGCGACGTCGACCTCGCCGTCGTGCTCGGTGACGGTGCGGAGGACGCCGAGGTCGGCGATGGTGAGGACGGGCAGCTCGGGGTCGGTGACGGCCGAGACGGCTTCCAGGGCGCGGTCGCGCAAGCTCACCATGCGGCGCCCGGGTGGGTGCGGGGGAGGTGCTGCATCTCGGCGAGGAGGAAGCCGAGGTGTTCGGAGTGGCGGCCGGTGCGGCCGCCCTTGTGGGACCAGGCGCCGGTGGGGCGGGCTAGGGTGGCCTGGGCCAGGACGTCGTCCAGGGTGCGGTCCCAGCCGGGGCGCAGCGCCTCGGTGTCCGCGGCGATGCCTTCAGCGACGAGGGGGGCTTCGTCGGGGCAGGTGAACATCTCGCCGGTATAGGGGTGCAGGAGGTCGAGCGCGTCCTGGGCGCGTCGGTGGCTTTCGGGGGTGCCGTCGCCGAGGCGAATGACCCATTCGGCGGCGTGGCGGAGGTGGTAGGCGCTTTCCTTCTCGGCCTTGGCGGCGATGGCGGCGAGGCCCGGATCGGCCGAGCGGGTCATGGCGCGCCACCATGGGTCGATGAAGGCGGCGTAGAGGAACTGGCGCATGATGGTGCGGGCGAAGTCGCCGTTGGGTTGTTCGAGCAGGAGCAGGTTACGGTACTGGGGGGGGTCGCGGAGGTAGGCGAACTGGTCCTCGTCATGGGCGCCGCCCTCGGCCTCGGCCGCGCGGGCATAGAGGCTGCGGGCCTGGCCGAGCAGGTCGAGGCCCATGTTGGCGAGGGCGATGTCCTCCTCGGGCGTCGGCGCGTGGCCGCACCATTCGGAGAGGCGATGGCCGAGGATGAGGGCATCGTCGGCGCGGCGGAGGGTGAAGAGGACGAGCGGCGTCTCGTCGACCGTGATGCTCGTCGTGTTCATCACATGTGCCCGACTTCGTCGGGGACTTCGTAGAAGGTGGGGTGGCGGTAGATCTTGCTGGCGGTGGGTTCGAAGAGCATGCCCTTGTCGGCCGGGTCGCTGGCGGTGATGGCGTTGCTGGGAACGACCCAAAGCGACAGGCCCTCGCCGCGGCGGGTGTAGACGTCGCGGGCGGCCTGGAGCGCCATGGTGGCGTCGGCGGCGTGGACGGAGCCGGCGTGCTTGTGCGCGAGGCCGTTGCGGCTGCGGATGAAGACTTCCCAGAGAGGCGTCGGGGCTTCGGTCATGCGGCCAGCTTCCGGGCGCGGCGCTTTTCGGCGTGGGCGAGGGCGGCCTCGCGGACCCAGGCGCCGTCGGCGTGGGCGTGGTTGCGTTCGGCGAGGCGTTCCTTGTTGCAGGGGCCGTTGCCGGCGAGGACCTGGCGGAACTCCTCCCAGTCGATGGGGCCGAAGCTGTAGTGGCCGTCGTCGCGCTTGGCGAGGGCCGGGTCGGGGATGGCGAGGCCGAGGACGTCGGCCTGCGGGGCCATGGCGTCGACGAACTTCTGGCGGAGCTCGTCATTGGTGAAGCGCTTGATCTTCCAGGCCATGCTGGTGTCGTTGTGCTGGCTGGCGCCGTCGGGGGGACCGAACATCATCATGGCGGGCCACCACCAGCGGTCGAGCGCGTCCTGGGCCATCGCCTTCTGCGCCGGGGTGCCGCGGGAGAGGGTGAGCATGATCTCGAACCCCTGGCGCTGGTGGAAGCTTTCCTCCTTGCAGACGCGGACCATGGCGCGGGCGTAGGGGCCGTAGCTGCAGCGGCAGAGGGGGATCTGGTTCATGATGGCGGCGCCGTCGACCAGCCAGCCGATGGCGCCGATGTCGGCCCAGGTGAGGGCGGGGTAGTTGAAGATGCTGCTGTACTTGGCGCGGCCGGACAGGAGCTGTTCGGTCAGTTGCTCGCGCGACGTGCCGAGGGTTTCGGCGGCGGCGTAGAGGTACAGGCCGTGGCCGCACTCGTCCTGAACCTTCGCCAGCAGGGCGGCCTTGCGGCGGAGGCTGGGAGCGCGGGTGAGCCATTTGCCCTCGGGCAATTGGCCGACGATCTCGCTGTGGGCGTGCTGGCTGATCTGGCGGACGAGGGTGCGGCGGTAGGC
>CAXTPG010000149.1:0-8335 GCA_964246015.1 uncultured Acetobacteraceae bacterium | reverse complement strand
ACGCCCGCCGGAAGCTCGACGGGATATTTGCCTACGCGAGACATATGCCCATCCTCCCTTAAAAGACGCGGAACAGCACTTCGCCGCCCACATTGGCCGCGCGCGCCTCGCCGTCGCTCAACACACCCCGCGGCGTCGACAGGATCGAAACGCCGAGCCCCGCATACACCCGCGGCAACTCCTTGATCTTCGAATAGACACGCCGGCCAGGCTTGCTGACGCGCGTGATCTCCTTGATCACCGGTTCACCCTCGCTGTACTTCAGCTCGATACGAAGCTGCGCCACGCCCGGGCGAAGCTCCTCGGCCGAATAGCCGCGGATGAAGCCCTCGCGCTTCAACGCCTCGAGCACGTTGGCCCGCAGCTTGGACGCCGGGGCCACGCAGGCGGCATGGCGGCTGCGCTGCGCGTTGCGGATGCGGGTGATCATGTCGCCCAATGGATCGCTCATGGACATCGGGCGTCTCCTACCAGCTCGCCTTGACCACGCCAGGGAGCATGCCCTGGTTGGCCAGCGACCGCAGCATGTTCCGCGACAGCTTGAACTTGCGGTAGTTGCCGCGGCTCCGCCCCGTCAACGCGCAGCGCAGCTTCACCCGCACGGCGCTGCCGTTGCGCGGCAGCTCCGCAAGCTTCATCGAAGCCTCGAACCGCTCCTCGACCGGGGCGCTGCGGTCCATCATCCGCGCCTTCAGCTCGGCCCGCTTGCCCTTGTCGCGGGCCGCCATGCGTTCCCGCTTGGCGTTGCGGTTCACCGCCGATGTCTTCGCCATTCTACTTACTCCTCGGAACCTGCTGCGGCGTGCCGCGAGCGGTTTTCCAAACGCGTTGAACTCAAGCTGCTGCCTTGTCGGTCACCGGCTTCTCGATCGCGAACGGCACGTCGAACAGCCGCAGAAGCGCCTTCGCCTCGTCGTTCGTCTTCGCCGTCGTCACGAAGATGATGTCCATGCCACGCACGTCAGTCACCTTGTCGTACTCGATCTCCGGGAACACGATCTGCTCCTTCAGGCCCATGGCGAAGTTGCCACGGCCGTCGAAGCCCTTGCCCGTCGGAATGCCGCGGAAGTCCCGCACCCGCGGCAGCGCGATCGTCACCAGCCGGTCCAGGAACTCGTACATCCGGGCACTGCGCAGCGTCACCTTGCACCCGATCGGCAGCCCCGCCCGGATCTTGAACCCGGCGATGGCCTTCTTCGCAATCGTCTTCACCGGCTTCTGCCCGGCGATCAGCGTCAGCTCGGCCACGGCCGCATCCAGCTTCTTCTGATCGCCCGCCGCCTCGCCGACACCCATGTTGATTACGATCTTCTCGAGCTTCGGGACCTGCATCGGGTTCGTGTAGTTAAACTCCGCCTGCAGCTTCGCCTTGATCTCGGTCCGGTACCGCGACAGCATCCGCGGCGTATATTTCGTCTCGCTCATCGTCTCAGCCCTCGATGACTTCGCCGCCGGGGCGCGCCACGCGCACCTTGCGGCCGTCGTCCAGCGTCCGGAACCCGACCCGCGTCGGCTTGCCCGTCTTCGGGTTCAGCAGCATCACGTTCGACAGATGGATCGTCGCTTCCTGCTCCACGATCCCGCCCGGCTTGCCCATGCCCTGCGGCTTCACGTGCTTCTTGGCGATGTTCACGCCCTGCACGACAGCCCGGTCATCCTTCGGACGAACCGAAAGGACCTCGCCCTGCTTGCCCTTGTCGGCGCCCGTGATCACCACGACCGTGTCGCCCTTGCGGATGCGCGCAGCCATCACAGCACCTCCGGCGCCAACGAGATGATCTTCATGAACTTCTTGCCCCGCAACTCGCGCACCACGGGCCCGAAGATACGCGTCCCGATCGGCTCCTGCTGCTTGTTGATCAGCACCGCCGCGTTCCGGTCGAACCGGATCGCCGACCCGTCCGCACGACGCACCGGGAAGCTGGTCCGCACGATCACCGCCTGGTGCACGTCGCCCTTCTTCACCTTGCCGCGCGGAATCGCCTCCTTGATGGAAACGACGATCACGTCGCCCACCGAAGCCGTCCGCCGCTTGCTGCCGCCCAGCACCTTGATGCACTGAACCCGGCGCGCGCCGGAATTGTCGGCGACCTCTAGGTTGCTCTCGACCTGGATCATGACCCGCTCTCCGCCACGGCTTCGCCCGCCGCAACCGCCGTCTCGTGCAGCGCCGCCGCACTATGCGCGGTCACCCGCTCCGGCGCCTCGAACCCGTACGGACGCTCGACCACCTCGCCGTTCCGCTCGACCAGCACCCACGTCTTGCGGGCGCTGATCGGACGGCACTCCTCGATGCGCACCGTGTCGCCGATCTTGCAAACGTTCAGCTCGTCATGCGCCGCATACTTCTTCGAACGGCGGATGAACTTTTTGTACAGCGGATGGATGACCCGACGCTCGACGAGGACCGTGATGGTCTTCTGCATCTTGTCGCTGGTCACCCGCCCGGTGAGGACGCGCCTCGGCATCGCCCTGCTCCTCTACTTCTTCACAGCCGAGCGAGCCTGCTCGGTCTGAATGGTCTTCACGCGGGCAATGTCGCGACGCACCTTGCGAACGCGCCCCACGCCTTCCGTCTGCCCCGTCGCCGCCTGAAAGCGCAGGTTGAACTGCTCTTTCCGCAGGTCCAGCAGCATCGTCTTCTGCTCGTCGGCACTCTTGCCGCGGATGTCGGCCGGCTTCGTCATGATCAGCCCTCCCCGATCCGGGTCACGAACTTCGTCCGGATCGGCAACTTCGCCGCACCCAGCGTCAACGACTCGCGCGCCAGCTCGGCCGACACGCCGTCGATCTCGAACATGATGCGCCCGGGCTTCACCCGGCACACCCAGAACTCCGGGCTGCCCTTGCCCGAACCCATCCGGACCTCGGCCGGCTTCTGCGACACCGGCACGTCCGGGAAGATCCGGATCCACACCCGGCCCGCACGCTTCATCGACCGCGTGATGGCGCGCCGCGCCGCCTCGATCTGCCGCGCCGTCACCCGCTCGGGCTCCAGCGCCTTCAGGCCGAACGCGCCGAAGTTCAGCGCCGTGCCGCCCTTGGCCAGTCCATGGATGCGACCCTTATGGGCCTTGCGGTACTTGGTCCGCTTGGGAGAAAGCATGTCCGTTATCCCTTAGCGCTGCGGGGCCTGTTCGGCCGCGCGGCGATCCTGCGCCAGCGGGTCGTGCGCCAGAATCTCACCCTTGAAGATCCAGACCTTCACGCCGCACGTCCCATACGTCGTCTTCGCCGTCGCGACCCCGAAATCGATATCCGCGCGCAGCGTGTGCAACGGCACCCGCCCTTCGCGATACCACTCCGTCCGCGCGATCTCGGCGCCGCCCAGGCGGCCGCCGCAATTGATCCGGATGCCCTGCGCGCCCAGCCGCATCGCCGACTGCACCGCACGCTTCATCGCCCGGCGGAACGCGACCCGGCGCTCGAGCTGCTGGGCGATGTTCTCGGCCACCAGCGTCGCGTCGATCTCGGGCTTGCGGATTTCGACGATGTTGAGGCTCACCTCCGCATTGGCCATCTTGGCCAGGTCCTTGCGGAGGACCTCGATGTCCTGCCCCTTCTTGCCGATCACGACGCCCGGCCGAGCCGCATAGATCGTGACCCGCGGCTTCTTCGCCGGGCGCTCGATCACCACCCGGCTCACGCCGGCGCCCGAAAGCTTCTTCCGCAGATGCTCGCGCAGCTTGATGTCGGCCAGCAGCAGCTTCGAATAATCGGCGCCCGCGAACCAGCGGCTGTCCCAGGTGCGGTTGATGCCGAGCCGCAGCCCGATCGGATTGACCTTGTGACCCATCGGTTACGCCTTCCCTGCGGACGTCGCGGCGTCCGGCATCTGCGTCTGCTCGCTCACCACGATACGGATGTGGCTGAACCACTTCTCGATCCGGCTCGCCCGTCCACGGCCGCGCGCCATGAACCGCCGCATGACGATCGACTTGCCCACCTCGGCCCGGCTGACGACCAGACGGTCGACGTCGAGCTGATGGTTGTTCTCCGCATTCGCGATCGCCGACTCCAGGACCTTGCGGACCTGCTGCGCAATGCGCCGCTTGCTGAACGTCAGCGTCGCGACGGCCTGCGACGCCGGCTGGTTGCGGATCAGGCCCGCGACCAGGTTCAGCTTCTGCGGGCTGATGCGGATGTTTCGCAGCACGGCCTGGGCCTCGGTCTCGGCCAGGCTGCGCGGATGCTTCGGCTTGCTCATATCAGCCTCGCTTGGCCTTCTTGTCCGAGGTGTGGCCGGTGAAGGTCCGCGTCGGCGAGAACTCGCCGAACTTGTGCCCCACCATGTTCTCGCTCACCTGCACCGGCAGGAACTTATGCCCGTTGTAGACGCCGAACGTCAGGCCAACGAACTGCGGCAGGATCGTCGAGCGTCGCGACCAGATCTTGATGATCTCGTTGCGGCCCGAGGCCCGCGACGCCTCCGCCTTGCCCAGCATGTACCCGTCGACGAACGGGCCCTTCCATACGGAACGAGCCATATCAGTGCTTCCCCTTCGGACGACGGCGGATGATCAGGCTGTCGGTCCGCTTGTTGACGCGAGTCTTGTAGCCCTTGGTCGGCTTGCCCCACGGCGTCACCGGATGCCGTCCGCCCGAAGTGCGGCCCTCGCCGCCGCCATGCGGATGGTCGACCGGGTTCATCACGACGCCGCGGTTGTGCGGGCGACGCCCCAGCCACCGGTTGCGCCCCGCCTTGCCCAGGCTCTGGTTCTGGTTGTCGGGGTTGCTGACCGCGCCCACCGTCGCCATGCACTCGGCCCGAACAACCCGCAACTCGCCCGACTGCAGCTTGATCTGCGCATACCCGGCGTCCTTGCCGACCAGCTGCGCATAGCAACCGGCCGCCCGCGCCATCTTCCCGCCGCCGCCGATCTTCAGCTCGACGTTGTGCACGATCGTGCCGACCGGCATCGCGGCCATCGGCATCGCATTGCCGGGCTTGATGTCGACCCGCGCCCCGGCGACGACCTTGTCGCCCGCCTTCAACCGCTGCGGCGCCAGGATATACGCCAGCTCGCCATCGTCGTACTTGATGAGCGCGATGAACGCCGACCGGTTCGGGTCGTATTCCAGCCGCTCCACCGTCGCGGACACGTCGTACTTCCGGCGCTTGAAATCGACGTAGCGGTACGACTGCTTGTGCCCGCCGCCCCGGAAGAAGCTCGTCGTGCGGCCGTGGTTGTTGCGGCCGCCCGTCTTGTTCTTGCCCTCGGTCAGCGTCTTGACCGGTTTGCCCTTCCACAGCTCGCTGCGGTCGATCAGCACGGTGCCGCGAAGGCTCGCCGTGACCGGGTTGAATTGCCTCAATGCCATTGTCTAACCCTCAGCCCCGGGCTCAGCTCAACCCGGTGGACATGTCGATCGACTGTCCCTCGGCGAGCTGCACATACGCCTTCTTCACATCCGACCGCACACCAGGCCGGCCACGGAAGCGCTTCGTCTTGCCCTTCTGCACCAACGTGTTCACGCCCAGCACCTTCACGCCGAACAGCCCCTCGACCGCAGCCTTGATCTCGGGCTTCGTCGCGTCGATCGCCACCCGGAACACGACCTGGTCCCGCTCCGTCGCGGCCGTCGCCTTCTCGGTGATGACGGGGCTGCGGATGACCTGGAACATCGACTCCTTGGACATCGTCGCCGCGCGCTTCCGCGCGACCAGAACCTGCCGGACGCTCATGCCAGCCGCTCCCTCAATGCTTCGATCCCATCCGTGGTCACCACCAGCACGTCATGGCGGATGATGTCGTAGACGTTCGCACCCACGGTCGGCAGCACGTCGAACCCGATCAGGTTCCGGCTCGCCAGCAGGAACTTCTCGTCGACCGTCCGGTCCACGATCAGCGCGCTCTTCCAGCCCATCGCCACCAGCTTGGCCTTCAGGTCCCGGGTCTTGCCCGTCCCCCCGGCCACGTTGTCCAGCACCACCAGCTTGCCCTCGGCATGCTTCTGCGACAGCGCGCTGATCAACCCCAGACGGCGCACCTTCTTCGGCAGATCGTAGCCATGGCTACGGACCACCGGCCCGTGCACCACGCCGCCCGTGCGGAACTGCGGCGCCCGAAGGCTGCCCTGCCGGGCATTGCCCGTGCCCTTCTGCTTGTAGGGCTTCTTCGTCGTGCCAGACACCTCGCCCATGCCCTTGACCTTGTGGGTCCCGGCCCGGCGCTTGGCCATCTGCCAATGCACCACCCGCGCGATGATGTCCGCCCGCGGCGTCGCCGCAAAGAACTCGTCGGGCAACTCGGCCGAACCGGCCGAACCCCCATCCAACGTCTTGATCTCGATCTGCATCGCTACGTCCTCAGGCCCCAGCCTTCACAGCGTCCGGTTCGGCCGCCGCACGCACCCCGGCCGGGAACGGCGCGTCCGCATGGCGCGCCTTCTTGATCGCGTCCCGCACCAGCACGAACCCGTTCTTCGCGCCCGGCACCGCCCCGCGCACCATCAACAGCCCACGGCCCGCATCCACGCCCGCTATCTCGAGGTTCAGCGTGGTCACCCGCTCCGACCCAAGATGACCCGCCATCTTCTTGTTCTTGAACGTCTTGCCAGGGTCCTGCCGGTTACCGGTCGACCCGTGGCTGCGATGGCTCACCGAAACGCCGTGGCTGGCCTCCAGACCCCGGAAGTTCCAGCGCTTCATGCCGCCGGCGAACCCCTTGCCCTTCGTTACGCCACAGACGTCGATCTTCTGGCCAACCACGAAGTGGTCCGCCGTCAACACCGTCCCGCTCTCCACCACCGCGTCGGCGCCGCAGCGGAACTCGACCAGCTTGGCCTTCGGCTCCACCTTCACCCGGGCGAAGTGGCCCTTGTTCGGCTGGCTCACGTTCTTGACCTTGGCCTTGCCCCAGCCGAGCTGCAGCGCCGTGTACCCGTCCCGCTCCGGCGTGCGGACATCCACGACGACGACCTCATCCAGGTGCAGCACCGTCACCGGCACATGCGTTCCGTCATCCTTGAAGATCCGGGTCATGCCCAGCTTCTTCGCCACCAGCCCCGTCCGGCCGTTCCCGATCGTCATGACCCGGCCCCCTTACAGCTTGATCTCGACGTCCACGCCGCTGGCAAGATCGAGCTTCATCAGCGCGTCCACCGTCTGCGGCGTGGGTTCGACGATATCCAGCAACCGCCGATGCGTCCGGATCTCGAACTGCTCGCGGCTCTTCTTGTCGACGTGCGGCGAACGGTTCACCGTGAACCGCTCGATGTGCGTCGGCAACGGGATCGGGCCACGGACCCGCGCACCCGTCCGCTTCGCCGTGTTCACGATCTCCCGCGTGCTGTTGTCCAGCACGCGGTGATCATACGCCTTCAGGCGGATGCGGATGTTCTGGTTGTCCATGATGCTGGTCCGGGTCCCGTCCGCTTACAGGGTGATGCTGGCGACGACGCCGGCACCCACCGTGCGGCCACCTTCGCGGATCGCGAAGCGCAGCCCGTCATCCATGGCGATCGGCGCGATCAGCGTCACGTCCATCGACACGTTGTCACCCGGCATCACCATCTCGGTACCCTCCGGCAGCTCCACCACGCCCGTCACGTCGGTCGTGCGGAAGTAGAACTGCGGACGGTAGTTGGTGAAGAACGGGGTGTGACGCCCGCCCTCTTCCTTCGTCAGGATATACGCCTCGGCCTTGAACTTCGTGTGCGGCGTGATGCTGCCGGGCTTCGCCAGCACCTGGCCACGCTCCACGTCCTCACGCTTCGTGCCGCGCAGCAGCGCGCCGATGTTGTCGCCGGCCTCGCCGCGGTCCAGCAGCTTGCGGAACATCTCGACGCCCGTCACGATCGTCTTCACCGTCGCCTTGATCCCGACGATCTCGACCTCGTCACCCACGTTGACGATCCCGCGCTCGATGCGGCCCGTCACCACCGTGCCGCGGCCCGAGATGCTGAACACGTCCTCGATCGGCATCAGGAAGGGACGATCCGTCGCACGCAGCGGCTGCGGGATGTACTTGTCCACCTCGGCCATCAGCTTCAGGATCGCCTGCTCGCCCAGCTCCGGGTTCTTGTCCTCAAGCGCCATCAGCGCCGAGCCGTGCACGATCGGAATGTCGTCGCCCGGGAACTGGTAGGACGACAGGAGCTCCCGCACCTCCATCTCCACCAGCTCCAGCAGCTCCGGATCGTCGACCATGTCGACCTTGTTCAGGAACACCACCAGCGCCGGCACGCCGACCTGGCGGGCCAGCAGGATGTGCTCGCGAGTCTGCGGCATCGGGCCATCGGCCGCCGAGACCACCAGGATCGCGCCGTCCATCTGCGCGGCGCCGGTGATCATGTTCTTCACATAGTCGGCGTGGCCGGGGCAGTCGACGTG
>CAXTPG010000148.1:0-8362 GCA_964246015.1 uncultured Acetobacteraceae bacterium | reverse complement strand
TCCGACGCGCTCCCTCCTGCTTGACGCTGATGTCCCGACCGGAGACCGACCATAGCCCTGGATGACCGCCCCGACGCCGGAATGCAACAGGACGACACCGCGGCGGTGTCCGCCTACCTGCGGGCGAACCCCGGTTTCCTGGCGCAGAACCCGGGGTTGTACGAGGCTCTCGCGCCGCCGCGGCGGGTGCATGGACCCGGGCTTGCCGATCACATGGCGGCGATGCTGGCGCTGGCGCGGGACCGGGCGGCGGAGGCGGAGCGTGCTGCGGCCGACACCGCCGCGGCGCGCCGCGCCGCCGAGGGGTTCGCGCGGCGGGTGCAGGACGCCGTCGTCGCGCTGATGCGCGCGCCCGACCCGGCGTGGCTGGCCGCGTACGAGTTGGCTGGCCTGCTCCGCCTCGATGCCGCGCGGCTGTGTTCCGAGGCGCCTCGGCCCGGTGCCGCGACCGTGCCGCGGGGGACCGTCGCCGCGGCGTTGGGGCAGCGGGCCGCCCTGGTCCGGCCCGCGCAGCCCGACGCCGTGCTGCATGGGGAGGCGGTGGCCCTGGCGGCGCAGGAGGCGCTGGTCCGCATCCCCGTCGCCGCCGGGCCGGCGCTGCTGGCGCTGGCGTGCCGCGACCCGCGGGACCTGGCCGGCGCCACGACCGATGCGCTGGTGTTCCTGGGGCGGGCGGTGGGCGCCGCGCTGGACGCCGCCGCGGTTCCGGCGTGACCGGGGGGCAGGCCGTTGCCGCCTGCCTGGACTGGCTGGCGCGGGAGCGGCGCGCCTCCCCGCTGACGGTATCGGCCTATGCCGCCGACCTGGCTGGCTTCATGTCGTTCATGACCACGCATCTGGGAGGGGAGCCGGACCTCGATGCGCTGGGGCGCGTCAGCCAGGGGGATCTGCGCGCCTGGCTTGCCTACGCCGCGTCGGAGGGGCGGATCAACGCGACGCGGGCGCGGCATCTGTCGGCGGTGCGGACGCTGTTCCGCTTCCTGGCGCGGCATCACGGCGTGCACAACCCGGCGCCGGGCCTGCTGGGCACGCCCCGGGCGCGGCCGCCGATCCCGCGGGCGTTGACGCCCCACCAGGCGCTGGCCGTCGCGACCGAGGCAGGCGATGCCGAGGAGCCGGAGTGGCAGGCGCGCGACGTGGCGCTGTTCACGCTGCTGTACGGCGCCGGGCTGCGGATCGCGGAGGCGCTGGCGCTGGATGTGGGCGGGGTGCCTGCCGCCGGACCGCTGCGCGTGCGCGGCAAGGGCGGGAAGGAGCGTCTGGTGCCGCTGTTGCCGGCGGTGCGGGCGGCGCTGCACGAATGGCTCGACCATCATCCCGCCCCTGCGCGGACCAGCCCGCTGTTCGTCGGGCGGAAGGGGGGGCGGCTGAACCCGGGGGTCGCGCAGCGCACGATGCGGGTCTATCGCCAGGGCGCCGGGCTGCCGGCGCATGCGACGCCGCATGCGCTGCGGCACAGCTTCGCGACCCATCTCCTGGGCGGCGGCGCGGATCTGCGGGCGATCCAGGAACTGCTGGGCCATGCCAGCCTTTCGACGACGCAGCGCTACACCGCGGTGGACCAGGCGGCGCTCATGGACGTGTGGCGGCGGACGCACCCGAGCAATGACGGCTGACCGCCGCGTCCGAAACAGGCTTGCCTCCACCTCTGCATCAGACACAATCGGTTACACGCGACCAAGGGATCCCGCCGGCGTGCCGTGCCCGACCGTTCATATCCTCGCTCGGCCCGGCTGGATCGCACGCTGATGCCGGAACAGCCCCCGCTCGCATTCGGGCCGTTCGTGCTTCAGGTGAAGGCGCGGCGGTTGCTGGAGAACGGCAAGGCCGTCGCCCTGGGCGCCCGGGCGTTCGACCTGCTGGCCGCGCTGATCGAGGGGCGCGAGCGGACGATGAGCAAGGACGAGCTGATGCGCCTGGTGTGGCCGGGCAGCGTCGTCGACGAGAACAACTTGACGGTCAACATCTCCGCGCTGCGGAAGGCGCTGCGGGAACGCGTTCACGAGCAGACCTATATCCGCACCGTCTCGGGCCGGGGCTACCGGTTCGTGGGGGAGGTGCGGCCCGACTGGGCTGCGGCGGTGCCGGCCACGGGGCAGTCCCCGGAGACGCCGAGCATCGCGGTGCTGCCGTTCACGAACATGAGCCTCGATCCCGCGCACGAGCATTTCGGCGACGGCATCGTCGAGGACATCATCGCCGACCTGTCCCGCAACCGCTGGCTGACGGTCATCTCCCGCAACTCGACCTTCACGTTCAAGGGGCAGGCGGTCGACGTGCAGGAGGTCGCGCGGCAGTTCAACGTCCGGTACGTGCTGGAGGGCAGCGTGCGGCGGTCGGGGGAGCGGCTGCGGGTCACGGTGCGGCTGGTGGACGCGACGACACGGGGGCACCTGCTGTCCGAGCGGTACGACCGGCAACTGGCCGACATCTTCGACGTGCAGGACGAGATCACGGCGCTGATCACCGACGCGGTCCGGCCGGCGCTGTACGAGGCGGAGGAGGCGCGGTCGATCCGCAAGCACCCGGCCAGCCTGGACGCGTGGGCGGCGTATCAGCGCGGGGTATGGCATTTCTCGCACCCGGGCGAGCCGGAGAGCAACGAGGCGCGGGCCTGCTTCGAGCGGGCGATCGCGCTCGATCCGCACTACGCGCCGGGGTATTACGGGCTGTCGCTGGTGTATCTGCACGACGGGTCGATCTTCGCGCTGCATGCGCCTTCGGACTGGCAGCAGCGTGGCGAGCAACTGACGATCCGCGCGGTGGAACTGGACGAGCAGGATTCGGGCGCGCATTGCGTGCTGGGCGTCGCGCGGCGGCTGCGGGGCGATTACGCGGGGTCGCTGGAATCGTGCCAGCGGGCGCTGGAGCTGAACCACAACGACGCGACGGCGCATGGCACGGCGGGGGCGACGCTGATCTTCGACGGGCGTCCGTTGGAGGGGCTGGAGGCGATCAAGGCGTCGCTGCGGCTCAGCCCGCGCGATCCGCGGTTGCGCATCCGCCACGCGCATCGGGCCCTGGGGCACTATTTCTCCCACCAGATGGAGGAGACGGAGGAGGTCGCGCGGTTCATCATCCGCACCTTCCCCGACTACTCGTTCGGACCGCGGATGCTGGCGATCGTGCTGGCGGAGACGGGGCGGGTCGCGGAGGCGCGGTGCGCGTTCCAGGCGGCGCTGGCGATGGCGCCGGAGTATTTCGCGGATTTCTCGCAATCGCGCATGCCCTGGTATCGGCCGGACGACCATCGCCGGGTGGTCGCCGCGCTGCGGCTGGCCGGGTTCACGGGCAAGGCGGAGTGACGGCGGCGCTTCCGGCGGAGGCGCTGCACCTGCCGTTCGAGGCTGGGCCGCACCGGATGCAGATGGGGCTGGTGGCGATCCGGAGCGACGAGCTGATCGAGCTGGACGAGCGGTATCCGGCGGAGATGGCGGAGCGGCGCGGCCTGCTGGAGGCCCGGCGGGCGGAGGTGTTCGCGGCCTGCCCGGGGTCAGAGGCGGCGCGGCGGGAGACGTTGGATACGCTGGTGGCGTTGCTGCCGGTGCGGTTCCCGGCGTGGTTCGCGCGGGACGGGTCGCTGATCCTGAACCGGCTGACGGGGGAGGACTGGGACGTGGCGCGGCCTTGCCTCGATCCGCTGGAGGCGGCGGGGCGGCTGGTGCAGGAGGATCTGTGCCTGCTGGACCTGTCGTCGGGCGCCCCGGTGCTGGCGGCGGCGGTGCTGTGTGCGCCCAGCCGGTGGCTGCTCGGGGAAAAGATCGGGCGGCCGTTGGCCGAGGTGCATGGGCCGGTGCCGTTGTATGCGGAGCGGCTGTCGCGGCCGGTGGACCGCTTGATGCGGCATCTGCGGGACGTGCCGGTGGCGCGGTTCAACTGGTCGGTCGTGGATGACGGCGCGCTGTTCCAGACGGGGGGCAAGCATCGGACGGCGTTCGACCCGGGCATCACATCGGGGAATGCGGGGGAGCGGCTGTTCCTGCGGGTGGAGCGGCAGACGTTGAGCCGGCTGCCGGACAGCGGGTTCGTGCTGTTCACGATCCGGGTGCATAGCCGGGCGCTGAATATGGCGGTGCGGACGCCCGAGGTCGCGGCGCGGCTGGCGGCGGCGGTCGAGGCGCTGCCTTCGGAGATGGCGGCCTACAAGAGCGTGGGGGCGTTCCGGGCGGCTTTGCTGGGGTGGCTGGGTGGGTGGGGGTAAGGCCGGCGGGACGCCGGCGCCACCAGGAGGGGGCTACGAGGCTTCGATGAAGGTCTTGATGCGGGGGAGGATCTCGCTGCGCCACTTGCGGCCGTTGAAGATGCCGTAGTGGCCGACGCCGGGCTGGAGGTATTGCAGGCGGCGATCGAGGGGGATGTTGGCGCACATGGATTGCGCCGCGATGGTCTGGCCGGGGGCGGAGATGTCGTCCAGCTCGCCTTCCACGGTCATCAGCGCGGTGCGCTGGATGGCGGCGGGATCGACGCGCTCGTTGCGGACGGTCATCGTGCCCTTCGCCAGGGCGTGCTTCTGGAAGAAGGTCTCGACGGTTTCCAGGTAGTAGCTGGCGGGGACGTCCATGACGGCGAGGTATTCGTCGTAGAAGCGGCGATGGGCGGCGGCGCTGTCGTCGTCGCCGCGGACGAGGTGGTTGAACATGCGCTTATGCGCCTCGATGTGGCGGTCGGGGTTCATGGACATGAACGCCGCAAGCTGCAGGAACCCCGGATAGACCCGGCGGAACGCGCCGGCGTGCCAGGGCGGCACGGTCGCGACGACATGACGCTCGAACCACTCGATCGGGTGCTGTTCCGCGAGCTTGGTGACCACGGTGGGTGCGGCGCGGGTGTCGACCGGGCCGCCCATCAGGGTCATGCTGCGCGGCTGCGCGTCGTCGTTCCGGGCCGCCATCAGGGCGACCGCGGCGACGACGGCGGGGGCGGGCTGGCAGACCGCGACGACGTGCGTGTCGGGGCCGAGGTGGCGGAGGAAGTGGATCACGGTCTCGACGTAGCTGCCGAGGTCGAAGTCGCCGTGGAGCAGGGGGACGATGCGGGCGTCGCGCCAGTCGGTGACGAACACCTCCAGCCCGGTGTCGATCATGTCCTGCACGGTGCCGCGCAGGAGGGTCGCATGGTGTCCGCTCATGGGCGCCACCAGCAGGACGCGGCGGGCGTCCGGTGCGGCGGTGGGGCCGATGAAGCGGAGGAGGCGGACGAAGGGCAGGTCCAGCTCGACGTGTTCGGGCACGTGCTGGTCGCCGCCGCGGATGGTGCGGATGTTCCACTCGGGCTTGCCGCGGGGGCGGAGCACGTCGTCGGCGACGTCGGCCCAGGCGACGGCGGCGCGGCTGGGCCAGGTCAGGTAGTCCGGTCCCGTGGAGGCGCGGAGCAGCGTGCTGGCGGTGCGGGCCCACATGCGGGCGGGGACCATTGCGGCAGCGGTGGCATCGTACAGGGCGTAGAGCATGGACGCTGCATCGCACAATGCCGGGCGGAACGCCAGATGGGGGGTGTTTCAGGCACAGGCGTCGCGGGGGCAGGGGGTGACGGTGTAGCCGCGGGCGCGCAGGAGTGCGACCAGGCCGTCATCGCCCAGCAGGTGGGCGGCGCCGACGGCGACGAAGTGGAGGCCGGGGCGGGCGAGGCGCTGCTCGATGCGTGGCAGCCAGGCTGCGTTGCGGTCGGTGAGGACGGGGCCGCGGTTGCGGTCGATGCGCTGCAGGTCTTCCGCCGTCGCGCGCCAGCCGGCGATGCCGACGGTCCGGGCCACGTCGCCTTCGCCATAGACGGCCAGGCGCCAGGGGAACATGCGCCAGAACCCGTCCTGCCGGCGCAGCGTGAGCGTCAGCAGGGCCTCGGCGTCCGGGCCGTTGGGAGACTCGATCTCGGGGTTGCGGGTGTAGGTCGGTTCGAGCCCGTAGACCTGCATCTGCTGGCTGCGTGCGAAGCCGATGAGGTTCAGGTCGACGAAGCCGGGTGCCGGCGTGTGGTCCGGCAGCGCGGCGATTGCGCGGGAGGCGACGATGTTGGCGAGGCCGACCAGGCTGTAGCGGCCCAGCTCGCCCGGGCGGACCGCGCGGTCCAGCGCCTGGCGGACGCCGGGTTGCAGGCGCTCGATGGCCTTGGGATCGTGCTGGACGCTGGCCTCGACCAGGGTGGTGCGGAAGCGGCGGATGTCGCTGGCCGCCGGGTTGCGGTCGATGACGCTCTCGACCATCAGGTCGGCGGAGCGGAACAGCCGGGAGCGGATGGCGGCGGGCAGCACCGTCTCGGCGCCGTAGCCGACATGGAGCGTTCCCCAGAGCATGCCGCGTTCCACGCCGTCCTTCGCGACGATCCAGGCGCGGGCCTTGCCGTTGCGGTAATGCTCGGGCCGCCGGGCCATCTCGGCATCGGTTGCGGCCCGCAGCTCGGCGTCGAGCGCGGTGGATGCGGCGCATCCGGCGAGCAGGAAATAGAGGATCGGCAGCCAACGCATGGCGGGGGCGCTCCAGGGCGGCCGATCGTCGCACGGGGGCGGGGCGGGCGTTAAGCGGAACTTGGGGGTGCGGCGGATTCGCAGGATGCCGGGAGGGGGAGAAGCCCGGGCACGAGGGGTTCAGGCTGGCCCGGTTCGGCGCGATTTCATCTCGGCCGCCGGCTCAGGGGGGGCACACGTCGCCGGGGCACGGCACGACCGTGTAGCCGCGCGCGCGCAGCAATGCGACCAGCCCGTCATCGCCCAGCAGGTGCCCGGCGCCGACCGCGACGAAGTGCAGGCCGGGCGGGGCCATGATCTCCTGCAGCCGGGGCACCCAGGCGGCGTTGCGGCGGCCCAGTTCCGCGGGGCGGTCGCGGTCGTTGCGGGCGAGGTCCGCGGGCTCCGACCGCCAGGCGACCAGGATGGCGAGGGTGCGGGCCACGTCGCCGCTGGCGTAGGAGTCGAGCGACCAGGCGCTCATGCCGCGGAAGGTATCGAAGCGGCGGAGGTATTGGCGCAACAGGGCCTCGGCGTCGGCGCCGTTTGGGTCGGAGAGGGTGGGGTCGGGCGTCTGCGGCGGCTCCAGCCCCAGCACGGGGCGGCCCTGGCTGCGGGCGAAGTTGATGAGGTTGAGGTCGGCGGGCCCGAGGTCCGGCAGCGCGTCGCCTTGCAGCGCGCGGGCGGCGACGAGCTGGGCGAGGCCGCGGAGGCTGTATTCGCGGGCGAAGACGGGGGGGACGGTGCGGTCGAGCGCCTGCCGGGTCATGGCGTCGAGCCGGGCGAGGGCGGCGGGATCGACGGCCAGTTCCGCCTGGCGGAACAGGGTGCGGAGGCGCTGGTCTTCCTCGGTGGGCAGGCGGTCGACGACGGTTTCGACGGTGAGGTCCGCGGCTTCGTAGAACATGGCGCGGATGGGACGGGGCAGGACGGTGGCGCCGCTGTAGCCGACGTGGACGGTGCCCCAGAGCAGGGCGCGGCCGGCGCCGTCCTTCGAGACCATCCAGGCGCGCGCGTCGCCGTGGCGGTAGTCCGCGGGGCGGCGGGCGAGTTCGGCGTCGGCGGCTTCGCGCAGCGCCGTGTCCAGGGAGGGACCTGTGGCGCAGCCGGCCAGTGTCAGCAGGATCGGGACCAGCAGGATCGGGACCGTCGGGATCGGGAGCCATTTCATCGCAGCGCGCCTCCTTGGCGCCCATATTTGACGGGATGGGGCTGCGCGCCAATGCTCCATCGCGTCCAACTGATCGAGCGCCCCATGGATTTCGCAGCCTCCCCCGGTATCCAGGCCTTCTTTCCGCCCACGCGCCGCCCGCGGATCAGCCGGGCCGCCGGAGTGTGGTTCGAGGACACCGAGGGCAAGCGTTACATGGACGCGTCCTCGGGCCCCGTCGTGTCCAACCTGGGCCACGGCAACCGGCGCGTGCTGGACGCGATGCATGCGCAGGCGGAGGCGGTGGCGTTCGCGTTCCCCATGCAGTGGGAGAGCGAGGCGAACCTGCGTCTGTCGGCCCGGCTGGCGGAGCTGGCGGGACCGGGGCTGGAGCGGGCGTTCCTGGTGTCCGGCGGGTCGGAGGCGGTGGAGACGGCGCTGAAGTTCGCACGGCAGCACGCCGTGGTGTCGGGCCAGGCGAGCCGCTGGAAGGTGATCGGGCGGGACCCCGGGTATCACGGGGGTACGCTGGGGGCGCTCTCGGTCACGGGGGACAAGGCGGCGCATGCGCTGTACGGCCCGATGATGCGGCCCATGCCGCTGGCGCCGGCGCCGTTCACGTATCGCGTGCCGCCGAACCACACGGCCGACAGCTATGCGCGGGCCTGCGCCGACGCGTTGGACATGCTGATCCGGGCGGAGGGGCCGGAGACGGTGCTGGCGTTCATCATGGAGCCGGTGGGCGGGCTGGCGACCGGGGCGCTGGTGGCGCC
>CAXTPG010000147.1:0-8363 GCA_964246015.1 uncultured Acetobacteraceae bacterium | reverse complement strand
CCAGGTACTGCTTGGCGAAGGTCGCGTTCTCGCCGACGTAGCTGCTGATCATCTTCCTGATCTGCCGGGTCTGCAGCAGCAGGCCCAGCCCGGCGTCGTCGATGCCGGCATTGTTGGACACGACGGTCAGGTCCTTCACCCCGCTCTCCCGGATCGCGAGGATCAGGCTCTCCGGGATGCCACACAGGCCGAAGCCGCCCGCCATGATCAGCATGCCGTCCCGCAGCACGCCCGCCAGGGCCGCCGCCGCGTCCGGATACACCTTGCTCGCCATGCCTCGTCCCTCGCCGTTCGGGGCACCATAGCCCCGGCGCGTCATGGCGTCAGCACCCCGCACGTCCGCAGGAAGGCCAGCAGCGGCAGCATCGGCAGCCCGAGGATCGCGGCGTGTTCGCCCACCACCTGGTCGAACAGGTGCATCCCGGGCCCCTCGAACCGGTATGCACCGACGCTGGCGAGCAGCTTCTCGCCCTCGCGCGCCAGGTATGCGTCGAGGAACGCGTCGCCGAAATCGCGCATCGCGAGCGTGGGCCGCGCCACGTGCTGCCACAGCACCTGGCCGTCGCGCACGCACACGACGGCCGTGACCAGCTCGTGAGTCCGGCCGCGCAGGGTGACCAGATGCGACCGCGCGTCGGCCATGTCGACCGGCTTGTCGAACCAGCGGTCCCCGCACACCAGCACCTGGTCGGCGCCGATCACCACGATCCCGGGCGCCCGGACCCGGCCCGCCTTCAGCGCGGCCAGCACGAGCGCGACATCCTCGGCATCCCCGCCCTCCGCCCGGGCCGCGTCCTTGACCGCACCCTCGTGCACCCGCGTCGGGCGGGTCGAGAAGGTCAGCCCGGCGGCACGCAGAAGAGCGGCGCGGGAGGCCGAGCGGCTCGCCAACGCCAACGGTTCACGCTGGATCAAGAGGCAGGCCCCGCGGCAGCCTTGCGCCGGCGGTCGTGCCAGGCCTCCATCAGTTGCAGGACGGTGGCTGCGGTCTCCTCGATCGAGCGCCGGGTCACGTCGATCACCGGCCAGCCGCGGCGTGCGCACAGGCGCCTGGCCCAGAGGAGTTCTGCCTTCACCGCTTCAACGTCGACGTAATCGGTCTGCTCCGTCCTGACCCGGCCCGTATCGGTGCCCGCGGATATCAGCTTCAGCCTGTGCCGGCGGATCTCGATCAACGCCATGGGGTCGAGCGTCAGGCCGACGACGGGACAGACGGGGTTCTCCAGCCCCGGCGGGTCGGGCGTGCCGGGCACCAGCGGGACGTTGGCCGCCTTGATGCCGCGATTGGCCAGGTAGAACGACGTCGGCGTCTTGCTGCTGCGGGATACGCCGACCATCACGACGTCGGCCTCCGCGATGCCCGCCTGCGCCTGCCCGTCGTCATGGGCGAGCACGTAGTGCATGGCGTCGATGCGGCGGAAATAATCGGCGTCGAGCACGTATTGGCGGCCCGGGCGGGACTGCGCCGTCTCGCCCAACTGCTCCTGCAACAGGCTCAGCACGGGGTCCAGCACGTTGACGACGGAGACGCCGAGGCGCTGGCACGTCGTCTCGAGATCGTTGCGGAGCGCCTGGTCGATGACGGTGGAGAGCACGGGACCGGGTTCGGCCTCGATGCCTTCCAGCACGCGATGGAGCTGGAAGCGGGTCCGGATCAGGCTCCAGCGGTGATAGACGATGGTCACATGCTCGAACTGCGACACGGTTGCCCGGGCGATGCTGTTCAGCGTCTCCCCGGTCGCGTCGGACACCAGGTGCAGGTTCAGCCGGGGGGAATCCATAATTACAGGGATAGCGGGGATAACCGGCCTGCGGCACCCCAAAGCGGCGCCGCCCTGTGAACTAAGCTGGAAAACTCACGAAACGGTGAGTACGGGGGATGACTCACGGGGTCGTGAGGATCGGGGCGGGATGGTTTAGGCTGGCCTGAACGGCGTCAACCTGTTCCGGGGCGAAGCTGCTGTGGACAAGACCGGGACAGGACTCGAGAATCCGGGTACCACATTGCCCACACCCCCTAACAACACCTCCACCAAGAAAGATTCCTTTAAGGAATTATGAAAGGAGTTCGATGACCAAGCCCCTGCTTCGTGTCCTGGGCGGCGAAGCGCTCTGGCCGCCGCCGGTATGGCTGATGCGGCAGGCCGGCCGCTATCTGCCGGAATACCGCCAGACGCGGGCCCAGGCCGGCGATTTCGTCAGCCTGTGCACCACGCCCACCTTGGCGGCCGAGGTCACGTTGCAGCCCATCCGGCGCTACGGGTTCGATGCCGCGATCCTGTTCAGCGACATCCTCATGATCCCCTGGGCCCTGGGCCAGGGCCTGGCGTTCAAGGAGGGCGAGGGGCCGGTGCTGCCCCCGATCCGCGACGCGGCAGGGCTGGCGCGGCTCGATGTCGGGCGCGTGGAAGCGGCGATCGCGCCGATCCTGGAAACGGTGGAGCGGACGCGGGCCGGGCTGCCGGACACGGTCGCGATGATCGGTTTCGCGGGCAGCCCGTTCACCGTCGCCTGCTACATGGTCGAGGGCGGCGGATCCAAGGATTTCGCGCATATCCGCCACATGGCGCACGCCCAGGCGGCGTTGATGGACACGTTGATCGACACCCTGGTGCAGGCCAGCGTCATCTATCTCTCGGCTCAGGTGAAGGCGGGCGCCGAGGTGCTGATGCTGTTCGATAGCTGGTCGGGCGTGCTGTCGCCCACGCTGTTCCGCCGCCTGGTCATCGCACCGACGACGCGGATCGTGGCCGGGCTGAAGGCGTTGCACCCGGCGGTGCCGATCATCGGCTTCCCGCGGCTGGCCGGCGTGCTGGTGGGCGAGTATGCGGCACAGACGGGCGTCGATGCCGTGGCGCTGGATACCGGCGCGGACCTGGTGCTCGCGTCGCGCCTGGTGCCGGCGGGGGTGGCAACGCAGGGCAACCTGGACCCGGCTGCGCTCGTCGCCGGCGGGGACGCTCTGCGGGCCGAGGCGGCTTGCGTGTTGGCGGCCGTGAGGGGCCGGCCGCATATCTTCAACCTGGGGCACGGGATCGTGCCGCAGACCCCGCCCGAGCACGTCGCTTCGTTGCTGGAGCAGATCCGTGCGGCTTGACGGCGACGGGCGATAGGCCAAGTTGCCTGCGATGCCATCCCCGCCAGCTCCCGTCCGCCCAAGCCCCGCTCGCAAGGTTGCGATCGTCCTGTTCAACCTGGGCGGTCCCGACAAGCCTGCCTCGATCAAGCCGTTCCTGGTCAACCTGTTCAAGGACCCGGCCATCCTGCGCGTGCCGTTCTTCGTCCGGCCTTTCCTGGCCAGGCTGATCGCGGCCCTGCGCCTGAAGGCCGCCAGCGCGAACTACGAGATCCTGGGGGGCAAGTCGCCGCTGCTCGAACTGACCGAGGAGCAGGCCAGGGCGCTGGAACGCGCACTGGAACGGGCACTGCCCGACATCCAGGCGAAGTGCTTCGTCGCGATGCGCTACTGGCACCCGTTCAGCATCGAGGGCGCGCGGGCGGTGAAGGCCTGGGACCCGGACGAGGTCGTGCTGCTGCCGTTGTATCCACAATACTCGACGACGACGACCGGCAGCAGCCTGACGGCATGGCGGGAGGCGGCGGCGCAGGCCGGGCTGATCAAGCCGGTGACGGCGCTGTGCTGCTACCACTCCGACCCCGGCTACCTCGACGCCACGGCCGCGATCGTCCGCCGCAGCTACGATGAGGCGCGGGCGGCGCTGCCCGAGGGGACGGGGTTGCGGGTCCTCTTCTCGGCGCATGGCCTGCCGGAGGTGATCGTGCAGGCCGGCGATCCCTACCAGTTCCAGGTCGAACGCACGGTTGCGGGAGTGGTGCGGACGCTGGGGATCGAGGGCCTGGATTTCGCGACCTGCTACCAGTCCCGCGCCACCCCGCAGAAATGGATCGAGCCGAGCACGGAGGCCGAGATCGAGCGGGCGGCGCATGACAAGGTGGCGCTGCTGGTCGTGCCGATCGCCTTCGTGTCCGAGCACAGCGAGACGCTGGTCGAACTGGATGTCGAATACCGGGAGCTGGCGGAGAAGGAAGGCGTCCCCGGCTATTTCCGCACGCCCGCCCAGAACAGCGACGCCGGGTTCATCGATGCGCTCGCCGAGCTGGTGCAGGCTTCCATGGGCCGGGGCCCCGGCCTGTGCAGCTTCGTCGGCGGCCGCACCTGCCCCCGGCCGCACAAGGACTGCCCGCACGCCCGCGCCGGCGCCCCAGCCGAAACCGTGCGCGAGGTGGCGTGATTCATTGCCGCTTCTCCCTCTCCCATCGGGAGAGGGCCGGGGTGAGGGCCTGGTATGCGGACAAGGCCGGCATCGGAGCATGCGGCATGCCGTCATCCAACCCCCTCGCGATGGGAGTGGGCATCGCGCCATGACCCTGCAACTCGTCATCTTCGACTGCGACGGCGTGCTCGTCGACAGCGAAGGGCCCAGCAACCGCGTCGTCGCCGAGGAGATCACCAGGCTCGGCTGGCCGATGACCGAGGCGGAGAGCACCGCGCTGTTCATCGGCTATCGCCTGAGCGACATGCCGCCGATCGTCGAGGCGAAGCTGGGCCGGCCGGTGCCGGAGGGCTGGGTGGAGCTGGTGCGCCAGCGCCTGATCGCCGCCTTCGACACGCTGGAGACCATCCCGGGCGCCGAGGCCGCGCTGCGCGCCACCACGGCGCTGGGACTGCCGTTCCGCATCGCCAGCAACTCCTCGCACGAGGAGATGGTCGTGAAGTTCGAGCGCACGGGCCTCGCCGGCCTCGTCGCCGGCCGGCGCCACAGCGCGCGCGACGTGGCCCGCGGCAAGCCGGCGCCCGACGTATTCCTGGCGGCGGCGGCGGCCGAGGGGGTCCCGCCGTCGGCGTGCCTGGTCGTGGAAGACAGCCTGCCCGGCGTCCGGGCGGCGGTGGCGGCGGGGATGCGGGTCGTGGGCCTGGATATCCACGGCGACGGCGCGCCGCTGGCGGCGGCGGGCGCGCACCCCATCCACGATCTGGCCGCCTTGCCGCCGCTGCTGGAGGCGCTGCTGCGGCCGGCGGCATGACGATGTCCTGGTTGGCGATCGTCTATCCCTGGGTGAAGTCGCTGCACGTGATCGCGGTCATCGCCTGGATGGCCGGCATCTTCTATCTGCCGCGGCTTTATGTGTACCACTGCCGCCTGGTGCGCGGGTCCGCCGAGAGCGAGCGGTTCAAGGTCATGGAGCGGCGTCTGCTGAAGCAGATCATGCTGCCGGCGATGATGGCGACCTGGATCTTCGGCCTGCTGCTCGTGCTGACCCCGGGGATCGTCGACTGGACGACGTTCAACTGGTGGCACGTCAAGTTCCTGACGGTGATCCTGATGACCGGGTTCCAGGGCGCGGCCGGCAAGTGGCGGCGGCAGTTCCTCGAGGATCGCAACGTGAAGCCCGAGCGATACTACCGGTTTGCCAACGAGGTTCCGACGGTCCTGATGGTCGTCATCGTGGTCATGGCGATCGCCAAGCCGTTCTGACGCGCTTGCGGTTGCCGGGCAGGGGCGTAGCCTTCACGCGTGTCCGTCCACCACCGCCTGACGCTGATCCTCGGCGCGTCGCAACTCATCGTCTGGGCGGTGACCTATTACGTCCCCGCGGTCACGACCACGGCCGTTGCGGCCGAGTTCGGATCGAGCGCGGCCGGGGTGCTGGGCGGGTTCTCGGTGGCGCTGCTGGTGACTGGCCTGGCGTCCCCGATGGCGTGCCGCTGGATCGACCGGGCCGGCGGCCGGCCGGTGCTGCTGGCCGGCGTGCTGGTGCAGTCGGCCGGGCTGCTGGTGATGGCGGGGGCGGGCGGGCTGCCGCAATGGTATGCGGGATGGGCGGTCGTGGGCTTCGGTATGGCGTGCGGGCTGTACGACGCGGCCTTTGCGACGGCGGGGCGGGCGCTGGGGGCCACGGCGCGGCCGACCATCACCGGGATCACGATGATCGGCGGCTTCGCGAGCACGCTGGGCTGGCCGTTGGGGGCGGCGCTGGTGCCCTGGCTGGGCTGGCGGCCGACGCTTGCGATCTATGCCGCCATTCTGCTCGCGGTGAACCTGCCGCTGTTCCTGCTGCTGCCGCGGACGGTGCCGGCGCCGGTCGCTGCGGCTGCGGGGGCGGCAGGCCAGGTGGCTGGCGGGCGGTGGCTGTTCGCGTGGATCGCCGCGTTCTTCACCGTTCGGGCCGGGTTCAGCACCGTCGTGTCGGTCAGCGCGCTGGTGCTGCTGCAGGGGCTGGGGCTCGGCGCCGGGACGGCGGTCGTGCTGGTCGCGTTGATTGGGCCGGCGCAGGTGGGCATGCGGGTCTTGCAGACCCTGGGCGGCAAGGGCTGGGGTCCCGTGACCATCACCTGGGTGGGGGCGGCGCTGGCGCCGGTGGTGACGGTGCCATTGATCCTTGCGGCGGGCAGTTCCTGGGCGGTCGTGGCGGCGACGGTGTTCGTCATCGGCTACGGCGCCAGCAACGGCATCCTCACGATCGCGCGGGGCACGTTGCCGCTGCATCTGTTCGGCCCGGCCGGTTACGCGACCCGCATCGGGCAGCTCGCCTTGCCCGTGATCCTGGCGCAGGCCGCCGCACCCCTGCTGAGCGCGCCCCTGATCAGCGGCTGGCCGGCGGATCGGGTGTTCCTGGCGCTGACGGCGGTGGCGCTGCTGTCGGCGGCGTGCCTGTGGCCGCTCGCCGCGCGGCGAGGGCGCGGCTGACCAGGGCCGCGGCATCGGCCTGCATGGCGGCGCGCGAGTCGGCCCGCGTATAGGCCATGTGGCCCCCGGGGTACGTGCGGAGTTGCAGCCGATCGGGGGGCGAGGGCGGCGACACCTGGTCCAGCAGCAGCTTGCTGGCGAAGTAGGGCGTCACCAAGTCGGTCAGCCCGTGCTGCACCAGGACGTGCACCGTAGGATCGAGCGCCAGGTACTGCCGCAGCGCCGTCATGGACTCCGGCCGTGCCTGGCCCCGGCCGTAATCCCAGTCGCGGGCGACCTGGCCGTTGAGAAGCTGGTATTGCCGGGCCGGCGCGCCCTCGGGCTGCCAATCGAGCTTCGTCCGGTAGAGCGTGAGGACCGAGGCGGTCACCGGCCCCCTGAGCCCATCCAGGACGGGGTCGGGGGAGTTGTCGTGCGGCGCTTCGGGGAAAGGGTCCGGGGCTGCGATCATGGCGTCGTAGGGGCTGGCGACCTGGCCTGGCGTGCGGTCCCTGAGGGCGGCGTCAAGGTCGATCCGGCCTTGCCGGCGCGCGACGAGCGCCGGGTCGAGCCCGGTCAGTTGCGCCACGCGGGCCACCATGCGGGCGGTGGCGGCAGCATCGGCGGGGCCGCGAACGAGGTCCGCCAGGTAGCCGCCGGCTGCGTACGCTTCGGCGTCCTGCACCGCCTCGCGGGTGGTCGCGCCGCGGGCGGCCGCGACCAGGCTGGGCAGGCGCGCGACCCAGCGGAGCGGATCGTAGGGCGCGTCGCGGCCGTTGAAGTCGAGCACCGGGGAGATCAGCACCAGGCCGCTGACGCCGACACCTTGCCGCTCCAGCAGCGCCCGGGCGAGGCGCGGACCGCGGAACCCGCCATAGCTCTCGCCGGCGATGAAGACGGGCGCGCCGAACCTGCCATGCGCCTCCAGCCAGCGGCGGATGACGGTTGCGAGCATCTGGATATCGGCGTCGACGGACTGGAACTGGCGTTGCGCGTCGTCGGCGCCGAGGGCGCGGCTGTATCCGGTGCCGGGCGGGTCGATGAACACCAGGTCGGCGAAGGTCAACCAGGTTTCGGCGTTGTCGACGGGCGAGGGGTCCTGGCTGGGCACGACGGGGTTGGCGAGGGGCACGCGCCAGGGGCCGAGGGCGCCTATCTGCAGCCAGGCCGACGACGCGCCGGGGCCGCCGTTGAGGGCGAACAGGACGGGGCGGCCCGGCGCGTCGACGGTGTAGGCGGCGGTGACGATCTCCGCCTGGGGTGCGCCCTGCGGGTTCGCGAGTCGCATCGTCTCGATGGTGGCTGTGAAGGCGAGGGGACCGGCGGGGAGGGCGATCATGTGGGTGGTGGTCCGGTCCGCGGCCTGGGCGGCGCCGGTGACGAGCAGCAGCAGGAGCAGATGAAGGCGGAGCATGGGACATTTCCAATCGGTGTTGGGATTGCCTGGTTCCCGGTTCGAGGATGTGAGCGCCGTCGCGAGGGCTGCGTTCGAGTTGTTGCAGACCTTCGAGCAACAAAGGGCGCTCGGCGCGACCTGCACCCATCAATACTCGAACTGATAGGTAAGCCCGACCTGGTTGCCGCCCGTGCCGGTCCCCACGTCGGTCTGCAGCTTCAGCCCCTTCGTGATGTCGATCTGCACCGTCGCCTGCGTCTGCCCGCCCGTCGTGCCCT
>CAXTPG010000146.1:0-8439 GCA_964246015.1 uncultured Acetobacteraceae bacterium | reverse complement strand
GGGGTGGGGGCGGCGGAGGCGGCGGCGGCGCAGGCGGCGTGGGCTTCGGCGGCTCCTCCGCCGGCGCCTCGGTCGTCGTCTGCGGCGTCGCGCGCAGCGAAGGCGTCGGCGCCGGGCTCTGCGCCCGCTGCACCGGCTCCGGCTTCGCCTCGAACTCCATCGAGATCGCCGTCTCGGCCTGCGGCGGCAGCGGCGCCTTGCTGGGCAGCGCGAGCACCATCGCAAGCAGCGCCGCCGCATGGAAGCCCAGGCTGATCGCGCCGCTGCGGCGCATGAACGGGTCCATGGCGGCGCGGGCGCCCTAGCCGCGGCCCTGCCGGCGGGCGGCGCCCGTGCCGGGGCTGGCGGGCTGCGCGGGCGCAGACGGGGCCGGCGCGGCAGCAGGCGCGGCAGCGGGCGCCGCACCCGGCCCTTCCGCCAGCAGCGCGACCTTCGTGAAGCCGCCCTGCGTGATCGTCGCCATGACCTCCATGATCCGGCCATAGGCCAGGCCCTTGTCGCCGCGGACAAAGATGCGGCGGTCCAGCTTGTTCTCGCTGATCGCCGCCAGCTTCGGCGCCAGCTCGCCGATCGGCAGCTCCGTCTCCTGCAGGTAGATCTTGCCCTCGGCGTTGACCGATACCGTCAGCGGGTCGCTGTCCTGCGCCAACGGGGTCGCGCTCGCCTTCGGCAGATCGACGGTCACGCCCGACGTCATCAGCGGCGCCGCCACCATGAACACGATCAGCAGCACCAGCATGACGTCCACCAGCGGCGTCACGTTGATCTCCGCCAGCGGCTTGTACCGCTGCGCCCGCCCGCTGCGCCCCATGGTCGGCCCGGCCATCAGGCCCGCTCCTCGGACTGGCGCGACAGGATCGCCCCGAACTCGGTCCCGAACCCCTCCAGCCGCGCCGCGAACCGCGCCAGGTCCGTGCTGAGTTTATTGTACGCCAGCACCGCCGGGATCGCCGCCACCAGCCCGATCGCCGTGGCGAACAGCGCCTCCGCGATCCCCGGCGCAACCACCGAAAGATTGGTGTTCTTGCTCACCGCGATCGCCGAGAAGCTCCGCATGATCCCCCACACCGTCCCGAACAGCCCGATGAACGGCGCCGTCGACCCCACGGAGGCCAGGAACACCATCCACCGCTCCATGCGCTCCATCTCGCGGTTGACGGTCACGCCGATCGCACGGTCGACGCGCTCCCGAACGCTGCCCCGGCTCATGTCGGCGCCCACCACCTGGGCGCTCCGCCGCCACTCGCCCATCGCGGCGCCGAACACCGCCGCGATCGGGTGCGTCGGCCGCGACCCTTCCGCCTCGTACAGCTCGTCCAGGCTGCCGCCGGACCAGAACCGGTCCTCGAACGCCGCAGCCGCGCGGTTCGCCCGCCGGAGGCTCACCACCTTCTCGAACACGATCGCCCAAACCCACACGCTCGCCGCCAGCAGCAGCAGCATCACGCCCTTGACGATCCAATCCGCCTGCAGGAACAGCCCCAGCAGGGACAGGTCCCCGCCCCCCGCCGCAAGATTGGCCGCATCGACTGCCCGATCCACCGCGTACTCCTATCCGTCCATGCCGGCCGACAGCGCCGCGTGCCATCGGTCCGGGATCCGCGCCGGGCGGCCATCCGCCTGCCGGATGCAGGCGAGCTTCACCCGCAATACGCCGACGGACGCCTCCCCCACCGCGAAGCTTTGACGCACCGAGAGCGATGCGCCGCCCAGCGTCACGGTTTCCGTGGTCACGTCCAGCAGGTCGTCCAGCCGGGCGGGCCGCAGATAGTCCATTTCGACGCGCCGCACCACGAAGATCAGCCCATGCTGCGTTGCAAGTTCGTCATGCGGCGCGCCGGAGTTTCGCATCGCCTCGGTCCGCGCCCGCTCCGCGAACGCCAGATACCGCGCGTGATACACGATGCCGCCGGCATCGGTGTCCTCGTAGTACACGCGCACGGAAAGCCGCGTCATTCGGCCTCCGGCAGCAGGTCGAGCTGCGGCTGCTCGCGCGGCGGCACCAGGTTCAGATGACGCCACCCCGCCTCCCCGAGCATCCGCCCCCGGCTGGTCCGCAGCACCAGCCCCTCCTGGATCAGATACGGCTCGATCACGTCTTCGAGCGTGTCCCGCGCCTCGGCCAGCGCGGCCGCCAGCGTCTCGACCCCCACCGGCCCGCCATGGTGGTGCTCGGCGATTCGGCGCAGGTACCGGCGGTCCATGGCGTCCAGGCCGCGGGCGTCCACCTCCAGCCGCGTCAACGCGGCGTCCGCGATCGCCCGATCCACCGGCGCATCCCCCGCGACGGCCGCAAAGTCCCGCACCCGCCGCAGCAGCCGCCCGGCGATGCGCGGCGTCCCGCGGGACCGGCGCGCGATCTCGATCGCGCCCTCGTCGGTCAACGCGAACCCCAGCTTCTCCGCCCCACGGGCCACGATCCGGCGCAGCTCCTCGGCGCTGTACAGCACCAGCCGCAACGGGATGCCGAACCGGTCCCGCAGCGGCGTCGCCAGCAGCCCGGCCCGCGTCGTCGCCCCCACCAGCGTGAACGGCGACAGATCGATCCGCACGCTCCGCGCCGCCGGGCCCTCGCCGATGATGAGGTCGAGCTGGAAATCCTCCATCGCGGGATACAGCACCTCCTCGATGGCGGGCTGAAGGCGATGGATCTCGTCGATGAACAGCACGTCGCGCGGTTGCAGGTTGGTCAGGATCGCCGCCAGGTCCCCCGCGCGCTGGATGACCGGGCCGGACGTCGCCCGAAACCCCACCCCCAGCTCCCGCGCGACGATCTGCGCCAGGGTCGTCTTGCCCAGCCCCGGCGGCCCGTGCAGCAGCACATGGTCCAGCGCCTCCCCACGCCCCCGCGCCGCCTGGATGAACACGGCCAGGTTCTCCCGGCTGGCCTTCTGCCCCGTGAACTCCGCCAGCGTCTGCGGCCGCAGCGAAGCCTCCGCCGCGTCCTCCTCCGCCCGCGCCGACGACATCGTCCGGTCGCTCATCGTGAAACGCCCCCGCAGCCCCTCATCGGACCGCAAGCTCCTGCAGGCTCTCCCGGATCACCTGGCCCTCCGGCGCCCCGGCCCCCAGCCGCGCCAGCACCCGCGCCACCGCCGTCTCCGCCTCGCTGCGCCGATACCCGAGGTTCACCAGCGCCGACACCGCGTCCGCCTCCACCCCGGTCGGCAGCACCGGCGCCGCCACCCCGGCCCCCACCGGCATCGCCCCCGCCTTCTCCCGCAACTCGCTCAACAGCCGTATGGCCAGCTTGGCCCCCACCCCGGCCGCACGCGTCAGGCTCCCGCGGTCCCCGGCCGCGATCGCCCGCACCAGCTCCGACGGGCTCAGCGCGGAAAGCAGGTTCAGCGCCACCTTGGCCCCTACTCCTTGCACCGTCAGCAGCAGCCGGAACCAGTCGCGCTCGGCCGTGTCGATGAACCCGTACAGGCTGATCGCATCCTCCCGCACCTGCGTCTCCACCAGCACGCGCGCCGGCATGGGCGGCGACGGCAGCGCCGCAAGCGTGCGCGTGCTGGCCAGCACGAGGTACCCCACGCCGTTCACGTCGATGACACAGCGGTCATCCTCCAGCGTTTCCACCGGGCCGCGCAGCAGGGCGATCATGCCATGACGGTTCCGGCCCCCACCCGCAGCCGCGTCGCCCGGTGATGCGCATGACAGATCGCGACCGCCAACGCGTCCGCCGCATCCGCCCGCTTCAAGGTCGCGCCCGGCAGCAGCAGCCGCACCATGTGCGCCACCTGGTCCTTCTGCGCCGCGCCCGTGCCCACGACCGACTGCTTCACCGCCATCGCGCCATACTCGTGCACCGGGATCCCCGTCAGCGCCGGCGCCAACAGGCAGACGCCGCGCGCATAGCCCAGCTTCAGCGTCGCCGTGCCGTTGCGGTTGACGTAGGTCTCCTCGACGGCCGCCTCATCGGGCCTGTGCTGCTCGAACACCATGACAAGAGCATCATGCAACGCTTTGAGCCGAATAGGAACACTCATCGCATTATCCGTCGCGATCACCCCATCCGCGACATGCCGCAACCGGTTGCCCGACACATCGATGACCCCCCACCCGGTGAACCGCAGGCCAGGGTCGATCCCCATGAGGCGGGCGGTCGTCACTGCTCCCTCTCCCATCGGGAGAGGGCCGGGGTGAGGGCCTGCCACGGGCACGACCTCGGCCCGGGAGCGAACGGCAGGCCCTCACCCGACCCTCTCCCGACGGGAGAGGGCCTTGTCACGCGCTCAACCGGGCCATCACCGCCTCCGGGATGTCGAAGTTCGCATACACGTTCTGCACGTCGTCATTGTCCTCCAGGGCATCCACCAGCTTCAGCAGCCCGGCCGCCGTGTCCTCATCCAGCGTCACGCTCGTCGACGGCCGCCACTCCAGCCGCGCCGACGCCGGCGCGCCGAACCGCGCCTCCAGCGCATCCCGCACGGCGAAGAAGTCCTCGATCGCGCACGTCACGTCGTGCCCCTCCGCCCCGCTCTCGGCATTGTCCGCACCGGCCTCGATCGCCGCCTCCAGCATCGCGTCGGCGCTAGCCGCCTCGGGCTTGTACTGCACGGCCCCCACCCGGCTGAACATGAAGCTGACCGAGTTCGTCTCCCCCAGCGCCCCGCCATGCTTGGTGAAGGCGCTGCGGACGTCGCCCGCGGTGCGGTTGCGGTTGTCCGTCAGGGCTTCCACGATCACGGCGACGCCGGCCGGCCCATACCCCTCGTAGCGCACCTCGACGTAGTCGTCGCCGCCCCCCGCCCCGGTTGCCTTCTTGATCGCCCGCTCGATCGTGTCGCGCGGCATGTTCTGCTCCCGCGCCGCCGCCATCGCCGCACGCAGCCGCGGGTTGGCGGCCGGGTCGGGCAGGCCCTGCCGGGCGCTGACCGTGATCTCGCGGATCAGCTTGGCGAACTGCCGGGCGCGCTTCGCGTCCTGCGCGCCCTTCCGGTGCATGATGTTCTTGAACTGGCTATGGCCGGCCACGGGTGCGGACTCGATGCTGTTGCAGGGCCGCACGTCTTAGCAGCCCACCCCGCCCGCGTCATCGCAGCCGGAACGCGTCAATCACCCCGGCGACAACATGATGAACATCGGTTAATCAGGACATAGCGGCGCGAATGCCGTTCTTGCTGGAGTCCTACCCCATGTTCACGCCCATCCGCGCCGCAGCCCTCTTGGCCGGCATTCTGCTGGCTGCCCCCGCCCATGCCGAAGACTCGCTCGAACAGGCGTTCGGCGTCGGCCAGTTCACCGGGGCCGCCACATTCTGCGGCATCCCGCGCCCCGACGTCCTCGTTGTGTCCAAGAAGCTCCTCGGCGCCTTCGGCATCGCCAGCGACGGCCCCAGCCCCGAAATGACGAAGTTCACCGAAGGCGTGGCCGCCGGCACCACCGAGATGCGCGGCATGGCCAAGCCCAACTGCGACGAGGTCAAGGAAGCCTTCGCGGACGTGCAATCCCGCATGAAATGACCCCACGCGGCCTGCCCGAGTGCAGGCCGCACCCTCCCCATACCGGGCCTTCCATGCTAACCGCCCGGCATGCACTCCTTCCTGACCGAGGCCGCGGCGCGCGGCTTCATCCACCAATGCACCGACGCCGACGCGCTCGCCGCAGCCATGCAGGCCGGCCCGATCAGCGCCTACGTGGGCTTCGACTGCACCGCCGACAGCCTGCACGTCGGCAACCTCGTCTCCATCATGCTGCTCCGCCTGCTGCAGCGGCACGGCCACCGCCCCGTCGTCCTGATGGGCGGCGGCACCACCCGCATCGGCGACCCCTCGGGCAAGGACGAGGCCCGGCAGATGCTCGACGACGCCCGCATCGCCCACAACATGGACGGCATCCGCGGGTGCGTCGCCCCCTTCGTCCGCTTCGGCGACACCGCCCCCGATGCCATCATGGTCAACAACGCCGACTGGCTCGACCCGCTCGGCTACATCGGCCTCCTCCGCGACGTCGGCAGCCACTTCACCATCAACCGCATGCTCACCTTCGACAGCGTGCGCCTGCGGCTGGACCGCGAGCAGCCGCTGACGTTCCTCGAATTCAACTACATGATCCTGCAGAGCTACGACTTCCGCGAGCTGCTGCGCCGCCACGGCGTCCTTCTCCAGATGGGCGGCTCCGACCAGTGGGGCAACATCGTCTCGGGCGTCGAGCTGTCCCGCCGCACCGAAGGCCGCCAGGTGTTCGGCCTGACGACACCGCTGATCACGACGTCCTCCGGCGCCAAGATGGGCAAGAGCGCCAAGGGCGCCGTGTGGCTCCGCGCGGATCGGCTGAGCCCCTACGACTACTGGCAGTTCTGGCGCAACACCGAGGACGCGGACGTCGGCCGCTTCCTGCGCCTGTTCACGGACGTGCCACTCGACGAGATCGCCAGGCTCGAAGCCCTGCCGGGCGCCCAGGTGAACGACGCGAAAAAGGTGCTGGCGACCGAGGCGACCGCCATCGCCCACGGCCGCGCCCAGGCCGAACAGGCCGCCGAAACCGCCCGCCAGGCCTTCGAGCAAGGCATCGCCGCCGACACCCTCCCCACCCACGACATCGACCCGGCCGCCCTCGCCACCGGCATCCCCGTCATCCGCCTTCTGGTCGAATCCGGTCTGGCCGCCAGCAACGGCGAGGCCCGCCGCCTCATCCGCGGGGGCGGCGCGCGGGTCAACGACGTCCCTGTGCCCGACGAAGCCGCAAGCGTGTCGGCGGCGGACCTTCGGGACGGCGCCGTTAAGCTGTCGGCCGGCCGCAAGCAGCATCGCCTTGTCCGCCCCACCTGACCCCTTCTCCCTCTCCCGCTGGCGGGAGAGGGCCGGGGTGAGGGCCTGACGCCGGCAAAAGTTATTCGGGCTCACCAACCATCCCGTAGCGCCGACGTCCCGCCGGCACCTCCCAACGCCAACTACCCACCTCATGCAAGCAACATCGCCAGGCGCCTCCCCACCTCACCACCCTCACCTCCCCTTCCGCCGCTCGATCTCCGCCACCCCCGCATCCCGCCGCGCCCGCACCTCCCGACTGCGCTCCACCGGCCACGCCGCCTCGACAATCGCAAGGCAATCCGTCCAAGCAGCCACTGCCGACTCCAGCCACCCCGTCCCGCTCTCCCGCTCCCCCAATGTCCAAAGCGCGTTGCCGAGATTGTTCAGTGTCATCGCCCAATCGAGCGGCACCCGCTCCCGCGTCCTCTCCTCCAGGGCCGCCTGATACGCCGCAACGGCCTCATTAAGCCGCGCCGTCCCACTCTCCCGCATGCCCAGCGTCCGGAGCGCAGCGCCTAGATTACTCTTCGTCGCCGCCCAAGCGAGCGGCACTCGCTCCCGCGTCCTCTCCTTCAGCGCCGCTCGATATGCCGCAACTGCCTCCTCCAGCCGTGCCGTCCCGCTCTCCCGCTCGCCTAAGCGCCAGAGCGCAACGCCAAGATTATTCTGTATCATTGCCCAATCGAGCGGCACCGGTTGCCGCGTCCTCTCCTCCAGCGCCTCCCGATAGGCTCCAATCGCCTCCTGTAGCCGCCCCGTCCCGCTCTCACGTTCGCTCAACATTTGAAGCGCAGCACCAAGATTACTCAGCGTCATCGCCCAATTCAGCGGCATGCGCTCCCGCGTCCTCTCCTCCAGGGCCGCCCGATAGGCCTCGATTGCCTCCTCCAGCCGCAACGTCCCGCTCTCACGCCCACCCAACGTCAAAAGCACGGTGCCGAGGTTGCTGTGGGTTTCCGCCCAATCGAGCGGCATTCGCTCCCGCGTCCACTCCTCCAGTGCCGCCCGATACGCGGCAACGGCCTCCTTCAGCCGCGACGTCCCGCTCTGCCGCTTGCCCAACGTCCAAAGTGCCTTGCCCAAATTGTTCTGCGTTGCCGCCCAATTGAGGGGCGCGCGCTCCCGAGTCTGCTCCTCCAGCGACGCCCGATACGCCACGACTGCCTCCTCCAGGCGCACCGTCCCGTTCTGCCGCTCCCCCAACGTCCAAAGCGCCATGCCGAGGTTGTTCTGCGTCGCCGCCCAGTCGAGCGGCACCCGTTCCCGGGTCCGCTCCTCCAGCGACGCACGATAGGCTACGACTGCCGCTTCCAACCGCACCGTCCCGCTCTCACGTTCTCCCAGCGCTGATAGTGCGTTCCCTAAGTTGTTCTGTGTCATCGCCCAATCGAGAGGCACCCGCTCCCGCACCCTCTCCTCCAACGAAGCCCCATACGCCGCAACTGCTTCCTCCAGCCGCCCAGCCCCGTTCTCTCGTTCGCCCAGCAAAACGAGCGCAGAACCAAGGTTGTTTTGCGTGGCAGCCCAGTCGAGCGGCACCCGCTCTCGAGTTCGCTCCTCCAGCGATGCCCGATACGAAGCAACGGCCTGCTCCAGACGCTTTGTCGCGCGCTCTCGCACACCTAGCGTAAGCGTCGTGGCGGCGGCATCTGGCGCGTGACCTGCGATCCGTGATCCGAGT
>CAXTPG010000145.1:0-8851 GCA_964246015.1 uncultured Acetobacteraceae bacterium | reverse complement strand
CCGAACTGGAAGGAACGTTCATGAATACCCGTTTCCGTAGCGCGCTGCTCGCGCTCACGCTGTTCTCGGCCGCACCCGCCTTCTCGCCCGCCTGGGCGCAGGTGACGGTCGGCGGCGCGCCGATGTATGCAAATAAGGACATCATCGACAACGCCGTCAACTCCAAAGACCACACCACGCTGGTCGCCGCGGTGAAGGCCGCCGGCCTGGTCGACACGCTGAAGACCCCCGGCCCGTTCACCGTCTTCGCGCCGGTCAACGCAGCCTTCGCCGCACTCCCCGCCGGCACCGTCGACACGCTGCTGAAGCCCGAGAACAAGGCGATGCTCACGAAGGTCCTCACCTTCCACGTCGTCCCCGGCAACATGGACGCAGCCGCGCTCATGAAGGCCATCAAGGACGGCAAGGGTACCGCCAAGCTGAAGACCGTCGCCGGCGAGCAACTGACGCTCACGCAGATCGGCAACGTCATCACCGTCTCCGACAGCAAGGGCGGCATGTCGCACGTCACCATCGCCGACGTGCGGCAGAGCAACGGCGTGATCCACGTCGTCGACCGGGTGCTCATCCCGGCCTGACGCCGGACTGCGGGCGGGGATCCGTCCCCGCCCGGCCTTGCCGCTCCTCACTTGCTCCCCTCCACCCAGACGGGCCATAACGCGGACATGAGCCAAGCCGCGATCCAGGACCCGCCGCCGCAGGACGAGGTCGCCATGCTGCTGGCCCGATGCGCCCAGGCCGACGGCGCCGCCTTCCGCCGGCTGTACGACACCCAGTCCCCCACGCTCTATGCCGTGGCGCTCCGCATCACCCGGGACGCCGCACTCGCGTCCGACGCGGTGCACGACGCGATGCTGCAGGTCTGGCGCAACGCCGCCCGCTTCGACCCGGCCCGCGGCCAGGCCCGCGGCTGGCTCATAAGCCTCGTCCGCTACCGCGCCCTCGATTCCATCGGCCGCACGAAGCGCGAGGTGCTGGGCGCCGAAATCCCCGAACCCGTCGATCCCGAACCCCTGCCGCTGGAACGCCTGCAGACGAGCCGCGAGGGCCAGGCCCTGCACCGCTGCCTCGAAACCGTCGAGCCGGCGCGACGCAGCCTCGTCATCATGGCCTTCGTCGACGGCCTGACCCATACCGAGGTCGCGACCAGGTTGCGCCAGCCCCTCGGCACCGTGAAGTCCAGCATCCGCCGCGCCCTGCTCGCGCTGCGCGCCTGCCTGGCCGGGGAAGCGGCATGAGCGACGACCCGGCCCCCGACGACCGCGACCTGCAGGCCGCCGAATACGTGCTCGGCGCGCTGCCGCCGAACCAGGCCCGCGCCCTGCAGGCCCTGGCCATGAGCGACGTCTCGGTCGCCTCCAGCATTGCCGCCTGGGAGGCCCGCCTGGCCCCCCTGGCCGACCTGGTCCCGCCCCGCGCCCCGCCTGCGATGCTCTGGCGCCGTCTGGCGCTGGCCACCGGCATCGAGAGCGTGATCCAGGCCCCGCCCCAGGGCCGCTCTGCCGCCGGCCGCGTGTGGCGCAGTCCCGGCCTGTGGCGCGCGATGACCGTGGGCTCGATGGCCGTCGCCGCCAGCCTCGCCTTCTTGCTGTATGTGGCGAAGCCGGAGCCGCTGACCGCCGTGCTCGCGCCGGGCAGCGCCCCCGGCGGCACGTTTCTGGTGCGCGTGGGACCAGACGGCGCCGCGACCGTTGTCGCACTCGGCGACATCAGCGTGCCGCAGGGCCGCGCCCTGGAGCTGTGGGCCGTCGCCGCCGGGGCCGCAGCCCCCGTCAGCATGGGCCTGCTGCCCCCCGCCGGCCGCGTTCGCCTGAACATCCCGCTGCCGGCCGGCACGCAGCTCCTGGTCAGCCAGGAGCAGGCGGGCGGGTCGCCGACGAAGCAGCCCACGAGCACGCCGATCTTCGCCGGGCGCCTCACGGGAATCTAGGCGGCGCGCGAACCGTGGTGGGTTGATACCCACCCACGCCGTAGGGTGGGTTTCAACCCACCACCTCCCGCGTCAGGCCGCCCGCTGCAACTCCATCGCGCCAGCCTCGAGCCGAACAAGCTCCCCGCGCCCCGCGGTCAGCGTGAACCCCCGCGGGATCTCGTGCCAGCCCTCCCGCTGCCCGTCGATCGGCTCGCTCACCAGCCGCAACCCGGCCCCGTCCTGCTTGAAATACAGCGACGGCGGACGCGCATCGCACGCCCAGCGGAACGCCCACAGGGTCTCCCCGTCCGTCAGCGTCGCCGTGAACCGCAGCGGCTCCGACACCCCCGCCGCCCGCATCGCGTCCTTCACGTCCGCAAGCGTCGACTGCATGGCGGCAACCGGGTCATGCTCCAGCCCGCGCCCCATCGCGGCCAGGAAGATCGCCTCGCTGTCCGTGGTGCCCGCGCGCGCCGCATACAGCGCGTCGGGGATCATCGCCTCCACCCGCCGCCGTACCTGCTGCCATCCGCCCACCTGGCCGTTGTGCATGAACAGGAACCGCCCGTGTGCGAAGGGGTGGCAGTTCGCCCGGCTCGTCGCCGTGCCCGTCGAAGCCCGCACGTGCGCGAAGAACGTCCGGCTGCGCACCTGTTCAGCGATGCTCCGCAGGTTCTCGTCCGACCACGCCGGACGCACCTCCCGATACAGGCCGGGCACGTCCCGCTCCCCGTACCAGCCCACGCCGAACCCGTCGCCGTTCGTCTCCGTCTTGCCCTCCGACGCGTGCAGCGACTGGTGGATCAGACTGTGGCAGGGCGCCGTGATCAGCGTTTCGAGCAGGACGGGCTCGCCGTGATAGGCGAGGAAGCGGCACATCGTGGCACCTCGGGCTTCGGATGACGAACATGTTACAACCCGCTGGCGCCGCGGGACAAGCGAATGCGTCATGGCAGCGTCATGCGAGCCGCCGCCCGTCGCGGAATTGACACCGCACACCCGCCGGGGCCAAACGGCCCGGCCGTCACACCAGGAAACGTCCAACCCATGACCGTGCACGCCTTCATCTTCCCCGGGCAGGGCAGCCAGTCCGTCGGCATGGGCCGCGACCTGGCCGCCGCCTTCGCCCCCGCCCGCGAGGTCTTCGGCGAGGTCGACGACGTCCTGAAGCAGAAGCTCAGCCGCCTCATGTTCGAAGGCCCCGGCGAGGACCTGACCCTCACCGAAAACGCCCAGCCCGCCCTCATGGCCATGTCGATGGCCGTCCTCCGCGTGCTGGAACACGAGGGCGGCTTCAAGCTGCAGGACAAGGCCGTCCTCGTCGCCGGCCATTCCCTGGGCGAATACAGCGCCCTCGCCGCGGCGGGTTGCCTCTCGCTGCCCGACGCCGCCCGGCTGCTGCGCCTCCGCGGCGCCGCCATGCAGAAGGCGGTGCCGGCCGGGGAGGGCGCCATGGCGGCCCTGCTGGGCATCGAGCTGGACGCCGCCGCCGCCATCTGCGCCGACGCGGCCGTCCTGGTGCACGAGGACGGGCGCGAGGAACACCAGGTGGTCGAGGCCGCGAACGACAACGGCGGCGGCCAGGTCGTCATCAGCGGCCATCGCGAGGCCGTCGAGCGGGCCGTCGCCCTCGCCAAGGAACGCGGCACGAAGCGCGCCATGCTCCTGCCCGTCTCCGCCCCCTTCCACTGCGCCCTGATGCAGCCCGCCGCCGACGCCATGCGCGACGCCCTGGGCGAGGCCAGCCTCCACGAACCCGTCGTCCCCGTCATCGCGAACGTCACCGCGCAACGCGCGACGGCGCCGGACGAGATCCGCGACCTGCTGGTCCGCCAGGTCACCGGCACCGTCCGCTGGCGCGAATGCGTGCTGGCTGCTGGCGCCATGGGCGTCGACAGCTTCATCGAACTGGGCGCCGGCAAGGTCCTGTCCGGCCTCGTCCGCCGCATCGCGCCCGACGCCCGCGCCGCCTGGGCGGGCACGCCCGCGGAGATCGAGACCGTGTTGAAGGGGCTGTGACCATGTTCAGGCTGGACGGCAAGGCGGCGCTGGTCACCGGCGCATCCGGCGGCATCGGCGCGGCCATCGCTCGCGCCCTGCACGCCCAGGGCGCCGTCGTCGCCCTCTCGGGCACCCGCACCGAAGCGCTCGACGCGCTGCGGACGGAGCTGGGCGACCGCGCCCACGTCTGCCCGGCCGACCTCCGCGACCCCGCCGCCGCCGACGCCCTCGTCGCCGCCGCCGAACAGGCCGGAGGCCCCCTCCACATCCTCGTCAACAACGCCGGCCTTACCCGCGACGGCCTGGCCATGCGAATGAAGGACGACGACTGGCAGACTGTCCTCGACATCGACCTCTCCGCCCCCTTCCGCCTGGCCCGCGCCGTCCTGCGCGGCATGGTCCGCCGCCGCGCCGGCCGCATCGTCGGCATCGGCAGCGTGGTCGGCACGACGGGCAATGGCGGCCAGGCGAACTACGCCGCCGCCAAGGCCGGGCTGGTCGGCATGACGAAGGCCCTGGCGCAGGAGGTCGGCAGCCGCGGCATCACCGTGAACGTGGTCGCGCCGGGCTTCGTCGAGACGGCGATGACCGACGGCCTGCCCGCCGAGCAGAAGGCGAAGCTGGTCGCCGTCATCCCGCTGGGCCGGATGGGCGCCCCCGCGGACGTCGCCGCCGCCGTCGCGTGGCTCGCCTCGGACGAGGCGGCGTGGGTGACGGGCACGACGATCCACGTCAACGGCGGCATGTCCATGACATGACCCATGTCATTGCGGTGCGACCGCGTCTCAGGGCGGCACGGCCCTGATCCGGCGGCACAGGCGCCGCGGCTCTGCCCAGCAGAGCAGGCGCGCACGGTCGATCTCGGCCCGCATCGCTTCGGTCCGCGGGAACGCCGCCATGACCTGCGTCGAACAGCGGAAGCGCGGGCGATCGAGGCGGACGGCCATCTCGCTGATCGTCATGACGGTGTTCTCGTCCGCCTCGCGGGTTCCTGAGGCGCGGGAGGCAACGCGCCTTAGCAAGCTGCAGTACAACGGTCTGCGCTCGGGATGGGCACGTCCGAAGGCGTTATAGACCCGCGCGTAATCGCGTTGATGCGCATCACGCCCAGCCGGAGACAGGTAGGCGTGACTGTTCGGGACATCACGGCCCAGCATTGCGTCGATCGTGCAAAGAACATCTTTCTTGGCCCGGCATTCCTCATCCGGACAACGCGGAGACCACGTGGGGGGCCACCCGTCTGGAATCAGAACGCGGCTGACCAGCAGGTATCCTTTCGCTCCGAGAGGACAAATGCCATCCGCATGCACCGCACGGCCCGAGAACATCCACAAAGCCATGGCAATCAAGACGATCGGCATACGATTAGCGCACACGGCGATTACCATCGGGCTGACGGAAGAATTTGTAGTCGGCATCTGCTACGCCCACGACAGCTCTCGGCTCAAACGTGAGGCTCCACCCCGGACGATAGTTCCTGGCGGGGAGCCTTGTCTTGTCGCTTTGCACACCGGGAACGCTTTCCAGCCCGCCTCTCGTATCGCCGCGAGGGGTGTCGTCCTCTTTCGCCATGCTTTTGGGCGAGTAGTAATGCGTCGCCCCGTTCGTCGGATCCTGCGTTCGTCCGCCCAGTACCTCCCGGGCAGCGGCAATGGAGGGTGCAAGCGGCACACGCCGATGGTCGTAAGCATGCCAGACACCGCGAACAGCGGCCTCGCCGTTGCGACGCATCCGGTTTAGCACCGTGTGGCCAACCGCGATCATAGCCAAGTTTGATTCTCCGCGCGCCTCGTTGTGGATAATCGCTGCCATGTCCTGCACGTTCTGCTCCGCCGGCGTCAGCCGCCTCGGCCCGGCTGCCCTCGGCCGCGCCGGAGCGATCGCCGCGCGCCGCTGAGCCACCGCCATAACCCTCCCCAACGCCTCGGGCCTGACCACCTGAACCATCTCCGCCAGCGGCCGGCCTGCCCAGGCCCGTGCCGCATCGCCTGCAGGCCCTGGCATTGCGGCCGCCAGGTCCGCCCCGGTCTCGTGCGCGCGGGCGGCCACCGCCGCGCTGCCCTCGGCCCCGAAGAATGTCTCCCGGAACGCCTCCGGCGTCATGTCCGCCCCGGCCGCCCAAGCCGGAAGCGTCGCCGCCAACTGCCCCATTCCGCCTCGGTTCAGCCACCCTTCATACCCGCCCCGCTGCGACACGGGCAGGAAACCCACCGCCGCATACGCCACCTGCGCCACCGCCGCCGCGTCGATCCCACCATCCGCACCGCCCCCGCACGTCCCGCTCCCGAACCAGCCATGCTCCTGCCGCCCCTGACACTCCCAACTCATCCCGCCCCCCCCTCACACGCCAGCAAATATTCCTAACACAAGGCCGCTGCACCCGCAACGTTCCAATCCGCCCGACTGCCTCGCTTGGCGGCCCCGATCAACCTATGGTATGCGCCGCCCTTCCAATCGGGACGCGCGAACAAGCCGCCCGGCAGTGCGGCAAACGGCAGACAGGAACCCAACATGAGCGAGATCGGCGACAAGGTTAAGAAGATCGTGGTGGAACACCTTGGCGTCGAGGAGAGCAAGGTCACGCCCGAGGCGTCCTTCATCGACGACCTCGGCGCCGACAGCCTCGACACCGTCGAGCTGGTGATGGCCTTCGAGGAAGCCTTCGGTGTGGAAATCCCCGAAGACGCGGCCGAAAAGATCAGCACCGTCAAGGACGCCATCGACTTCATCGAGAAGCAGAAGTCGGAGTAGGCCCGGAAGGGACGCGGACGGGCAGGGGAACGGGCGCATGCGTCGAGTCGTCGTCACGGGCATGGGCATCGCCTGCCCGCTGGGCGTGGGCGTGGAGCACGTCTGGAAGCGCCTGATCAACGCGGAGAGCGGTATCACCGCGATCCAGTCCTTCGACACGAAGGACCTTCCGTCCAAGGTCGCCGGCACCGTCCCTGCCGGCACCCGCGCCACCGGCGGGCTCGACATCTCCGAATGGATCCCCGTCAAGGACCAGAAGAAGATGGACCGCTTCACCCACCTCGCCATGGCCGCGGCCAGCGAGGCGGTGGAGGACAGCGGCTGGGTTCCCCGGGACGAGGAGGAGCGCTGCGTCACCGGAGTCATGATCGGCTCCGGCATCGGCGGCCTCGGCACCATCTACGACGCGGCCGTCATGGTCTCCCAGGGGAAGGGGAGGCGGCTCTCGCCCTTCTTCATCCCCCAGGCCCTCATCAACCTCGCCTCCGGCCACGTCTCCATCAAGTACGGGTTCAAGGGCCCCAACCACTCCGTCGTCACCGCCTGCGCCACCGGCGTCCATGCCATCGGCGACGCCGCCCGCCTCATCGCGTTGGGCGACGCCGACGTGATGGTCGCGGGCGGCGCCGAGGGCGCGGTGAACGAACTCGGCATGGCCGGCTTCTGCGCCAGCCGCGCCCTGTCGACCCAGTTCAACGACCGCCCCACGGCCGCCTCCCGCCCCTGGGACAAGGACCGCGACGGCTTCGTCATGGGCGAGGGCGCCGGCGTCGTCGTGCTGGAGGAACTCGAACACGCCCGCGCCCGCGGCGCCAAGATCTACGGCGAGGTCGGCGGCTACGGCATGTCCGGCGACGCCTACCACATCACCGCCCCGGCCGAGGGCCATGACGGCGCCTTCCGCGCCATGAAGGCCGCGTTCAAGAACGGCGGCATGCAGCCCGGCGACGTCCAATACGTCAACGCCCACGGCACCAGCACCCCCCTGGGCGACGACCTCGAACTCCAGGCCGTCGAGCGCTTCTTCGGCGCCGACGCAAACCGCGTCGCCATGTCGTCGACGAAATCCGCAACCGGCCATCTCCTGGGCGCCGCCGGCGCGATCGAGGCGATCTTCTCCCTCCTGGCCATCCGCGACAGCGTCCTGCCGCCGACCCTCAACCTCGAAAACCCCAGCCGCGACAGCGTCATCGACCGTGTCGCGCTGACCGCGCAGGAACGCCGGGTCGACGTCGCGCTGTCCAACAGCTTCGGCTTCGGCGGCACGAACGCCAGCATCCTGTTCAAGCGGGCTGCGTAGCGTCCGCGCGTGCTGCGCGCCCTCGGAGTCCTGCTCGGCGCCATCCTGCTCCTGGGCGGCGGGCTGTGGGGTGCGGTCAAGCTCTACGACCTTCCGGGACCGCTGAAGGAGCAGAAGGCGATCGTCGTCCCACGCGCCGGGCTGGACCAGGTGGCGGACCTGCTGGGCGCCGAGGGCATCGTCATCAACCCCACCGCGCTGCGCCTCGCCGCCCTCGTCACCCGCGGCCAGGGGCCCATCAAGGCCGGCGAACTCTCCTTTCCCGGTGGGGCGAGCCTCCGCCAGGTCCTGCTCGTCCTCCGCTTCGGCAAGCCCGTCCAGCACCGCCTGACCATCCCCGAGGGGCTGACCGCCGCCCAGGTCGCCCTCCTGCTGGACAAGGCCCCCGCGCTGGACGGCAACACCGTCGTCCCCGAGGAAGGCAGCGTCCTGCCCGAGACCTACGCCTACGAGCTGGGCACCACGCGCGCGGCCCTGCTGGAACGCGCCACCAAGGCCATGGAACGCGCCGTCGAGCGCGCCTGGTCCACCCGCAACGGCGACCTGCCCCTGGCCAGCGCCCGCGAGGCCGTCATCCTCGCCAGCATCGTCGAGCGTGAAACCAGCCGCCCCGACGAGCGCCCCCGCGTCGCCACCGTCTTCCTCAACCGTCTGAAGCGCGGCATGAAGCTGCAATCCGACCCCACGGTCGTCTACGGCGTCAGCGGCGGGCTCGGTGTGCTCGACCACGGCATCACCCGCGCCGAACTCGACCGCGACACCCCCTACAACACTTATCGCATCCCGGCCTTGCCGCCCGGCCCCATCGCCATGCCCGGCCTCGCCGCCCTCAAGGCCGTCACCCAGCCCTGGCCCGGCGACGACCTCTACTTCGTCGCCGACGGCAA
>CAXTPG010000144.1:0-8986 GCA_964246015.1 uncultured Acetobacteraceae bacterium | reverse complement strand
CGACCTCGACGAAGCCGAGCGCGCCGTCCGCAAGGCCGTCGCCGACGCCGAGGAGATGGCGCAGCACCACCTCCGCAGCGTCGTCGTCAACCTCGGCTGCGGCCACCCGGAAAGCCGCCAGATCAACCTTCAATGGCCCATCGGCGGCCGCCCCGTCACCGAGCAGGACCTTCGCCGGCTGATGCAGGAAGGCCGCGCCCGCGCCCTGGTCGATGGCCGCGAAGCCATCCACGTCCTGCCCCTGGGCTTCGCCGTCGACGAGACCCCGGGCGTCGCCGATCCCCGCGGCCTCCACTGCGAAACCCTGATGGCCCGCCTCCACGTCGTCGACGCCGGGGCAACCGCGCTCCGCAACCTGCTGACCACCATCCAGCGCTGCGAGCTTGACGTCGCCGAACTCGTCAGCGGCCCCATGGCCGCCGGTCTCGCCACCCTGGTCGAGGACGAACGCCAGTTGGGCGCCACCGTCATCGACATGGGCGGCGGCACGACCGACCTCGCCGTCTTCAGCGAGGGCCACGTCGTCCACACCGCCCAGCTTCCCGTGGGCGGCGGCCACGTCACCAACGACATCGCCCGACTGCTCAGCACTCCCGTCGCCCACGCCGAGCGCCTCAAGACGCTCTATGGCAACGCCCAGGGCAGCCCCGACGACGAGCGCGAGATGCTCCCCGTCCCCCTGGTCGGCGAGGAGGAGCACCAGATCAGCAAGGTTCCCCGCAGCCAGGTCGTGAACATCATCCGCCCCCGGCTGGAGGAAACGTTCGAGCTGGTGCGCGACCGCCTCGAAAGCGCCGGCCTCGCCCGCGAATCCGGCAACCGCGTCGTGCTCACCGGCGGCGCCTCGCAGCTGGTGGGCGCGCGGGAGATGGCGGCCCGCATCCTGGACCGCCAGGTCCGCCTGGGCCGCCCGCAGATGATCCGCGGTCTGCCCGAACTCCACGACGGCCCGGCCTTTTCCACCGCCGCCGGCCTCCTCGCCTGGGCGTCCGGCGCCGGGCGCAGCCTCGCCGACATCGACGTCGGCGACGAGGCGGCGCCCGGTCTTGTGCGCCGCGTCATCAATTTTCTCCGCGATCGGGTCTGAACATGCAGCCGCGAATCGCACGACTGTGCCAACACCGTATCCACCTATCCCCCACTTCACAGACCGCCTACTCCATGATTGGGAGCCCCCTATGACCCTCAACCTCACCGTCCCCGTCCTGACCCACACCGACTTCACGCCCCGGATCACCGTGATCGGCGTGGGCGGCGGCGGCACCAACGCCGTGGACAACATGATCGCGTCCGGCCTGCAGGGGGTCGACTTCGTCGTCGCCAACACCGACGCCCAGCAGCTCGTGCACAGCAAGGCCGACCGCCGCGTCCAGCTCGGCCCGCACCTCACCCAGGGCCTGGGCGCCGGCGCCAAGCCCGAGATCGGCCGCGCCGCCGCTCAGGAAGCCGCCGACGAGCTGATGCGCCACCTCGACGGCACCCACATGGTGTTCATCACCGCCGGCATGGGCGGCGGCACCGGCACCGGCGCCGCCCCCGTCATCGCGCAACTCGCCCGCGAGAAGGGCGTGCTCACCGTGGGCGTCGTGACCAAGCCCTTCACCTTCGAAGGCATGCGGCGCACCAAGGCCGCCGAGCAGGGCATCCTCGAACTTCAGCAGTACGTCGACACCCTGATCGTCATCCCCAACCAGAACCTGTTCCGCCTGGCAAACGAGCGCACCGGCTGGAAAGAGGCCTTCAAGATGGCCGACCAGGTCCTCTATATGGGCGTCCGCGGCGTCACCGACCTCATGATGTCCCCCGGCCTGGTCAACCTCGACTTCGCCGACATCCGCACCGTCATGGCCGAGATGGGCAAGGCGATGATGGGCACCGGCGAGGCCGAGGGCGAGAACCGCGCCATCCGCGCCGCCGAAGCGGCCATCAGCAACCCGCTGCTGGAAGACACCAGCATGGCCGGCGCCCGCGGCCTGCTGATCAACATCACCGGCGGCGAGGACATGACCCTCTTCGAGGTCGACCAGGCCGCCAACCGCATCCGCGAGGAAGTCGCCGAAGACGCCAACATCATCTTCGGATCCGCCATCGACGAGAACCTGTCGGGCCGCGTCCGCGTCTCCGTCGTCGCCACCGGCATCGACATGGGCAGCCACGCCGAAGCCCAGCGCCCCCGCCTCGTCGCCGTCGGCGGCGGCGCGGCGCAAGCCTACGCACCACAAGCCTACGCCCCGCAGCCCGCCATGGCGCCGCTCGGCCTCACCCCCTCCGCCGCGCCGTCCTACCCGCAGCCCACGCAGCTCCTGACTCCGCGTGCCGAGCCGGCCCCAGCTTACGCGCAACCCGCCTACGTGGCGCCCGAAGTCGCGCCGCCGCAGCAGCAGGCCGCGCAGCCCGCCCGCGCGCAGCACGTCATGCCGGCGCCCATGGCCCGGCCCGCAACCGCCCCCCGCGCCAGCGCCATCTCCTCCGAACCCGCCGAAACCGCTCCCCCCCCCCCCCAAGCCCCGGCGCAATCCCCCGCCCGCTCCCTGTTCGGCCTCGTCACCCGCGGCATGCGCGGCCGCCCCGCGGAACCCGCCCAAGCGCCCGAGCCGCAGCGCGCCGAACCCGGCTTCGCCTCGGCCGCGCCGGGTCAGGCCCCTTCGCAGCCGCAGCATCAAACCGACGAAGCGCTCGAGATCCCCGCATTTCTCCGCCGCCAGTCCTCTTAGTTTTCAATGGCTTGGAGTGCAATGTTCAGAAACATTGATTGAATGGCGTTCCTGGTGCACCGCGAATAGGGTGCAACCAGGGCGCTAACTCCGGCGTCCCAAAGCCCGCCCGCGCGGCGAGCCACTGAGGACGTGAATGGACGGATTCTCCACCCTGCCGATCCCGGACTACAGCCAGGCCTCGCGCGAGATCGCGATGCAGCGGACGCTGAAGTCGCCGATCGGCTGCGCCGGCACCGGCCTGCACAGCGGCCTGGCCGTGACGGTCCAGCTTCTGCCGGCGCCCGCCGACCACGGCATCGCCTTCCGCCGCATCGACCTCGGGATCGACATCCCCGCCCGCTTCGACACCGTCTCCGACACCCGGCTCTGCACCGTCGTCTCCCACGCCGGCGCCCAGGTCGGCACGATCGAGCACCTGATGGCCGCCCTCGCCGCCGCCGGCATCGACAACGCCATCATCGAGGTGGACGGGCCCGAGTTGCCCGTCCTCGACGGCTCCTCCGAACCATGGCTCTTCCTGCTCGACTGCGCCGGCGCCATGACGCTGGACGCCCCGCGCCGCGCCATCGAAGTGCTGCGGACCGTCCGGGTCGAGGACGGCGACGCCTTTGCCGAGCTGCGCCCCGCCCCCGACGGGTTCACCCTGGCGCTGTCGATCGATTTCGAGGCTGCGGCGATCGGCCGCCAGGCCTTCACCTGCACGCTCGACGACGCAGGCTTCCGCCGCGACCTCGCCCGCGCCCGCACCTTCGCCCAGCGCCACGAGATCGAGCGCCTGCAACGCGCCGGCCTCGCCCTGGGCGGCAGCCTCGACAACGCGATCGTCGTCGACGGCGCGCAGGTCCTCAACCCCGCCGGCCTGCGCATGGACGACGAATTCGTGCGCCACAAGATGCTCGACGCGGTCGGTGACCTGGCCCTGGCGGGTGGACCCCTGCAGGCCCGCTTCGTCGGCCACAAGTCCGGCCACGCGCTGAACAACCGCGTCCTGCGCGCCCTGTTCGCCGATTCCGCCAACTGGCGCGTCGTGACGCCGGCCGAGGCGCTGCTCGCCGCCTGAGCGCTTCTATCGCAGCGCCGACATTGGTATAGAGCGCTCCATGACCCGCACCCTCCTGTCCCGCCTCGCCGTTCCCGCCCTCCTGCTCCTGCTCCTCCCGGGCTGCGAGACGCTCAGCTCCATCGCACCCTGGACCGGCAAGGACGCCGACCTCCGGCCCAAGGCGGACCTCACCGCCAAGACCGCCGAGGAGCTGTACAACAACGGCATCGATGCGCTGAACGGCAAACGGTACCAGACCGCCGTCACCCAGTTCGACGCCGTCGAGCAGAACTACCCCTACTCCTCCTGGGCCGTCAGCGCGCAGTTGATGCACGGCTACACGGAATACCTGCAGAACCACTACACCGAAGCGGTCGGCGCCCTGGATCGATACATCCAGCTCCACCCCACCAGCGCCAACGTCTCCTACGCCTACTACCTGCGCGCGCTCAGCTTCTACGAGCAGATCGCCGACATCCAGCGCGACCAGAAGGGCACCGAACAGGCGATGATCGCCCTCCAGGACGTCGTCAACCGCTTCCCCGACAGCGCCTATGCCCGCGACTCGCGCCTCAAGATCGACCTCTGCCGCGACCACCTGGCCGGCAAGGAGATGGAGATCGGCCGCTGGTACGAGGGCCAGAAGCTCTACGCCGCCGCAATCGGCCGCTTCCAGCGCGTGATCGACGACTACCAGACGACGAACCACACGCCCGAGGCGCTGCACCGCCTGACCGAGATCTACCTGCTGCTGGGCATGACCGACCAGGCCCAGAAGACCGCCGCCGTCCTGGGCCACAACTACCCCGGCAGCGCCTGGTACGAGGACAGCTACCAGCAGCTCGCCGAGAACGGCATCGCCCCGCCCGCGTCCCGCAGCGGCGGCTCCGGCGGCGGCTTCCTCTCCCGGACGATCGGCAGCATCTTCTAGCCATCCGGCGGTCATCCATGCTGACCGCGCTGTCCATCCGGGACGTGGTGCTGATCGAACGTCTCGATCTCCGCTTCGGCCCCGGCCTCACCGTCCTCACCGGCGAGACCGGCGCCGGGAAGTCCATCCTGCTCGATAGCCTGGGCCTCGCCCTCGGCGCCCGCGCCGACTCGGGCCTCGTGCGCGCCGGGGCCGAGCAGGCGAGCGTCACCGCAAGCTTCGCCCCCCCCGCGGCCCACCCGGTGCTGGCGCTGCTGGAGGAACAGGGGATCGCCCCCGAAGACGAGCTGGTCGTGCGCCGGGTCGTGGGCCGCGACGGCCGCTCCCGCGCCAGCATCAACGACCAGCCGGTGGGCGTGGCCCTGCTGCGACGGGCCGGGCTGCTGCTGGTGGAGGTGCAGGGCCAGGGCGACCAGGCCGGCCTCGCCGACCCCGCCAACCACCCGGCCCTGCTCGACGCGTTCGGCGTGGACGCCACCATCCGCACCGCCGTCCGCCGCGCCTGGTCCGCCCTCCAGGCCGCCGACACCGCCCTCGCCGCCGCCCGGGACGCCATCGAATCCGCCCGCCGCGAAGAGGACTGGCTCCGTCACGCCGTCGAGGAACTGACCGCCCTCGCGCCTGCCGAAGGCGAGGAGGACCGCCTCGCCGCCGAGCGCCAGCGCCTGCAGCACGGCGAACGCCGCGCCGAGGCCATCGCGGCGGCCCTGTCCGAGATCGCCCCCCGCGATCGCCGCAATGCGGGCCCCGCCGCCTCCCTCCGCAGCGCCGGCCGCGCCCTGCAACGACTCGCCGCGCCCGGCCAGGACTCCGGCCCCGCCGGCCCCGCCATGGCCGCCCTGGAACGCGCCGAGGAAGCCCTGGCCGAGGCCGAAACCCTCCTCAGCCGCCTCGCGACCGAGGCCGAAGCCGACCCGCGCCTGCTGGAACAGGCGGAGGAGCGGCTGTTCGCCCTCCGCGCCGGCTCCCGCAAATACGCCGTCCCCGTCGCCGGCCTCCCCGCCCTGCTCGCGGACCTCAACGCCCGCCTCGCGGCCCTCGACACCGGCACCGCCGAGATCGCCGCCCTGGCCCAGACCGCCGCCGCCGCCCGCGCCGCGTTCGAGACGACGGCCGCCGCCCTCACCAAGGCCCGCGCCACCGCCGCCCGCCGCCTGCAGGCCGCCGTCACCGCCGAACTCCCCCCCCTCCGCCTCGACCGCGCCCGCTTCGTCGTCGAGGTGCAACCGCTGGACCCCGCCCGCTGGGGCGCCAACGGCGCCGACCAGGTTCGCTTCCTGATCGCCACCAACCCCGGCACCACCCCCGGCCCGCTCGACCGCATCGCGTCCGGCGGCGAGCTGTCCCGCCTCATGCTGGCCCTGAAAGTCGTCCTGGCCGGCGGCGGCACCGTCCCCACCCTGGTGTTCGACGAGGTCGACAGCGGCGTCGGCGGCGCCACGGCCGCCGCCGTCGGCGAACGCCTCGCCCGCGTCGCCGACGGCGTCCAGGTCCTCGTCGTCACCCACAGCCCGCAGGTCGCGGCCCGCGGCACGGCGCACCTGCAGGTCCTGAAACTCGCGGGGAAAGGCCGCTCCGCCACCAGCGTCATCCCCCTCGACCCCGCCGCCCGCCGCGAGGAAATCGCCCGCATGCTGGCCGGCGAAACCGTGACAGACGCCGCCAGGGCCGCCGCCGACAGCCTATTGGGCGCCGCATGAACAGCCCGTCCATGACCGAAGACGAAGCCCGCACCGAACTCGCGCACCTGGCCGCCCGGATCGCGAGCGCCAACCTCGCCTACCACCAGCACGACGCCCCCGACATCACCGATGCCGAGTTCGACGCCCTCCGCCGCCGCCACGCCGAGCTGGAAGCCCGGTTCCCCGCCCTCGCCATCCCCGACAGCCCCGCCCACGCCATCGGCGCCGCCCCCGCCTCCGGCTTCGCCAAGCTGCGCCACCGCCTCCCCATGCTCTCCCTCGACAACGCCTTCGACACCGCCGACTTCATCGAGTTCCTCGCCCGCGTCCGCCGCTTCCTCGGCCTCCCCCCCGACGCCCCCCTCCCCATGGTCGGCGAACCCAAGATCGACGGCCTCTCCGTCAACCTCCTGTACGAGAACGGCGCCCTCACCAAGGGCGCCACCCGCGGCGACGGCACAGAGGGCGAAGACATCACCGCCAATCTCCGCACCCTGCAGGCCATCCCGGCGACGTTGAAAGGTCCCGCCCCAGCCCGGATCGAGATTCGCGGTGAGGTCTTCCTGGCCAAATCCGACTTCCTCGCCATGAACGCCGCCCAGGAAGCCGCCGGCCTCCGCCTCTACGCCAACCCCCGCAACGCCGCCGCCGGCTCCCTCCGCCAGATCGACCCGGCCGTCACCGCCACCCGCCCCCTCAGCCTCTTCGCCTACGCCATGGGCGACGCGAGCGAAGCTCCCGCCGACACCCATTCCGCCTGGCTCGACCGCCTCCGCGCCTGGGGCTTCACCGTGAACCCCCTCTCCCGCCTTCTGCCCGGCGCAGACGACGCCATCGCCTTCCAGGCCGAGATCGCCGCCACCCGCGCCGCCCTGCCCTACGACATCGACGGCGTCGTATACAAGATCGACGACCTCGCCCTCCAGCGCCGCCTCGGCTTCGTCGGCCGCGCCCCCCGCTGGGCCATCGCCTGGAAGTTCCCGGCGGAGCAGGCGACGACAATCCTCGAGAAGATCGACGTCCAGGTCGGTCGCACCGGCGCGCTCACCCCCGTCGCCTGGCTCGCCCCGGTCAACGTCGGCGGCGTCCTCGTCACCCGCGCGACCCTCCACAACGAGGACGAGATCGCCCGCAAGGACATCCGCGTCGGCGACACCGTCACCCTGCAACGCGCGGGCGACGTCATCCCCCAGGTCCTCGGCCCCGTGCTCGACCGCCCCCGCGGCCCGCACGCCTATACCCCCCTCGAAGCCTGCCCCATCTGCAAAAGCGCCGCCGTCCGCCCTCCCGGCGAGGTCGTCCGCCGCTGCACCGGCGGCCTCATCTGCCCCGCGCAGGCCGTCGAACGCCTCATCCACTTCGTCGCCCGACGCGCCTTCGACATCGAGGGCCTGGGCGACAAGACCATCCAGGAGTTCTTCGACCTGGGCTGGCTCCGCGAACCCGCCGACATCTTCCACCTGGCCCGCCACAGGAACGAACTGCTGACCCGCGAGGGCTGGAAGGCCAAATCCGTCGACAACCTCATGCGCGCCATCGAGACCCGGCGCACCATCGGCCTCGATCGCCTTATCTTCGGCCTCGGCATCCGCCGGGTCGGCGAGACCAACGCCCGCCTCCTCGCCCGCCACTACGGGAGCCTCGACACCTGGCGCACGCAGATGCTGGCCGCCACCACCGTCGGCAGCGAGGAACGCTCCGCCCTCGGCAGCATCATCGGCGTCGGCCCTGCCATCGCCGAGGAACTCGCCGCCTTCTTCGCCGAAGCCCGCAACCGCGACGCGCTCGACCGCCTGGTTGCCGAACTCGACGTACAACCCATCGAAAGCCCCGCCGAGGGCGGCGCCCTGTCCGGCAAGGTCGTCGTCTTCACCGGCACGCTGGAAACCATGACCAGGCCCGAAGCCAAGGCCCGCGCCGAAGCCCTGGGCGCCAAGGTGACGGACAGCGTCAGCAAGCGCACCGACCTCGTCGTCCTGGGCGCCGACGCCGGCAGCAAGGCGAAAAAGGCCGCCGAACTCGGCGTCCGCACCGTCACCGAAGCCGAATGGCGCGAGATGGCGGGCTAATACCCCGCCGCCAACCCCGCCCCACCCCGCGGATCATGCGCCCCGAACACCGTCGCCCCTGTCGCGGCCGGGTTCCCCAGCGTCAACGACTGCGCCGGGTTGCCCGCCGGCGCCGGCCCGATCCGCGGCGCCCCCAGCATGATGGCCTCGGCAATCCCCCAGGCCGCCCCCTCGACCACCCTGTGTCCCCGCGCCTCCAGCAGCGCCCGCGTGTCGGGGCTCAACGCGAACCGCTCCACGAACAGCGTGTCCGGCAGCCATTGGTGGTGGATGCGCGGCGCGTTCACCGCCTCCTGCACCGTCATCCCGTAATCCACCAGGTTCAGCACCAGGTTCAGCACGGTCGTGATGATGCGCGGCCCGCCCGGGCTGCCCAGCACCATCACGGCCTTCCCGTCCTTCTCCACGATCGTCGGCGCCATGCTGCTCAGCGGCGCCTTCCCCGGTGCCACAGCGTTCGCCGCCCCCTGCACCAGCCCGAACAGGTTCGCCCGCCCCGGCTGCGACGTGAAATCGTCCATCTCGTTGTTCAGCACGATCCCCGT
>CAXTPG010000143.1:7177-8994 GCA_964246015.1 uncultured Acetobacteraceae bacterium | reverse complement strand
GTTCGCGGCCGGGCCGCATGCGATCGGGAGTGCGGGGCGGGCGGCGGCGGTCGCGGTGGACCAGGTGGACGCGCTGGAGGGGTTCTTCGCGCGGTGGCTGCCGGTGTCGACGCTGGCCTGGGCCGGGCCGGTGCTGGTGTGCGCCGTGGTGCTGGCGGTGGACCCGGTGGCGGCGGGGGTGATGGCGCTGGGCGGGCTGGTCGTGCCGGTGGGGATGGCGATGGCGGGGATGGGGGCGGCGAGCGCGTCGCACCGGCAGTTCGCGGCGATGGCGCGGTTGCAGGGGCGGTTCCTGGACCGGGTGCGGGGGATCGCGACGCTGGTGATGGCGGGGCAGGCGGAGGCGGAGGCGGCGCGGCTGCGGGCGGCGGCGGACGAGCTTTCGGCGCGGACGATGCGGGTGCTGCGGGTGGCGTTCCTGTCGTCTTCGGTGCTGGACGGCGCGGCGATCGCCGTCCTGCTGCTGCTGGCGCTGCGGGCCGGGCTCGCGCACCAGGCGGGGACTTTGGAGCCGGTGGGGGCGGTGTTCACTCTGGTGCTGGTGACGGAGTTCTTTTCGCCGTTGCGGGCGTTTTCGGCGGCGTATCAGGACCGGTTGCACGCGACGAGCGCGGCGGGGGCCTTGGCGATTCGCGAGGACGTTGGCCGGCAGGACGCCGGCGCCACGGTCGGAGGGGTGCGTACGGTTTCGGCCTCGGGGGTCACGGTCGCGTTCGAGGGGGTCCGGTTCACGTGGGACCCGGCGCGCGGGGCGGCGCTGGACGGGCTGAGCTTCCGGGTGCCGGCGGGGGAGACGGCGGTGCTGGTGGGGGCCTCGGGGGCCGGGAAGTCGACGGTGATCGAGCTGCTGCTGGGGTTCATCGCGCCGGAGGCGGGGCGGATCACCCTGAACGGGGCGGACCTGGTGACGGTAACGCCGGCGGCGCTGTCGCGGATGACGGCGTGGATCGGGCAGCGGCCGGTGCTGTTCGCGGGCACGATGCGGGAGAACATCCGGTTCGGGCGGGAGGACGCGTCGGAGGCGGAGATCGCGGATGCGGCGCGGTCGGCGGGGCTGGGGGGGGTGGCGGCGGGGTGGCCGGAGGGGCTGGACACGGCGATCGGGGAGGGGGGGTACGGGCTGTCGGGGGGGCAGGCGCAGCGGGTGGCGATCGCGCGGGCGTTCCTGCGGAATGCTCCGTTGCTGCTGCTGGACGAGCCGACGGCGCATCTGGATCCCGCGACCGAGGCGGATGTGCTGGATAGCCTGAAGCGGCTGGCGATCGGGCGGACGGTGATCCTGGCGTCGCATTCCAGCGCGGCGATGGCGTGGGGCGGGCGGCGGATCGTGCTGGAAGGGGGGCAGGCGGTGGGCGTGCAGGGAGTGGCCTGATGGGCGCGTTGCTGCAGGTCGTGCGCGTCTGGCGGGGGGAGGCCCGGGCGCTGTCCGGGGGTGTGGCGGTAAGTGTTCTGGCGGTGCTGTCGCTGGCGGGGGTGGCGCTGGCGGCGGGGGCGGCGCCGCTGCTGGTGGGCGCGGCGGGCGTGCTGTGGGTGGTGCGGGGGCTGGGCGTCGGGCGGGTGGTGCTGCGGTATATGGAGCGGCTGGCGACGCATGGCTCGACGTTCCGGGCGTTGACGGCGCTGCGGGTGTGGATGTTCCGGGGGTTGGCGCGCCGGTCCGCGGGGGGGCTGGGGTTCGTGCGGCGGGGGGATGCGCTGGCCCGGCTGGTGGGGGATGTCGATGCGTTGGACGGGTTGTACCTGCGGATCCTGATCCCGTTGGTGGGGGTCGTGGTGTTGCTGCCGGTGCTGGGGGGGGGGCTGGGGGCGCAGGACTG
>CAXTPG010000143.1:0-7167 GCA_964246015.1 uncultured Acetobacteraceae bacterium | reverse complement strand
GGCCGATGTGTTCAGCGAAGGGCTGGCTGCCATGGCGGGCGATCTGTTACAAATCGTCTTCATCCTCGTCTTCATGTTCTGGGAGGACTGGCGGCTGGCGCTGGGGGTGTGCGGTCTGCTGATGGTGGCGGCGTTCGTGGTGCCGTGGGTTTCGGCCCGGGCGGCGCTGGGGATGGGCGGGCGGCTTGCGGCGGCGTCGGCCGGGCTGCGGGTGGCGGCGGTGGATGCGCTGGCGGGGCTGCGGGAGGTCCGGGCGTTCGGGAACGAGGGGCGGGTGCTGGCGGGGGTGCAGGCGCGGGAGGCAGCACTGTTCGGGGCACAGCGGGAGGTGGCCCGGCGGGGTGCGGTGGCGCAGGGAGCGGCCGGGCTGTGCGGGCAGGGGGCGCTGCTGCTGGTGCTGGTGGCCGGGTTGCCGGCGGGGGTGCTGCTGCCGGCGTTGCTGTTGACGGTGGCGGCGTTCGAGGCGGCTTCGGCGATGCCCCGGGCCGGGGTGCTGGCGGGGCATGCGGCGGCGGCGGCGGGGCGGGTGGTGGAGGTCGCCGCGGGTGGGGATGGGTTGGAGGCGGGGGGGCCAGCCCCGGCGGGGGCTTCGTTGCGGTTCGAGGCGGTGGGGTTCGCCTGGCCCGGTCGTGGGGCGGTGTTCGAGGGATTGACGCTGGACGTGCCGGCGGGGAGCAGGGTGGCGATATTGGGGGCTTCCGGGTCGGGGAAGTCGACGCTGGCGGCGTTGGCGTTGAAGGTCGTGGCGCCTTCCAGCGGGCGGGTGCTGTTGGGGGGGGTGGACCTGGCGGGGGTGGCGGCCTCGGCGGTGCGGGGGCGGATCGCGTGGTTGAGCCAGGCGACGCACGTGTTCTCGGACACCGTGCGGGCGAACCTGCTGCTGGGACGGCCCGATGCCGATGACGCGGCGTTGTGGCTGGCGTTGGGTCAGGCGGGGTTGGCGGAGGTGGTGCGGGGGTTGCCGGAGGGGTTGGAGACGTGGATCGGGGAGGGAGGCGCCGGGTTGTCGGGCGGGCAGTTGCGGCGGGTGGCGTTGGCGCGAGCGCTGGTGTCCGCGGCGCCGGTGCTGATTTTGGACGAGCCTGCGACGGGGTTGGACGACGCGGCGGAGCGGGCGTTCTTCGCGACGTTGAACGAGGTGGCCGCGGGGCGGACGGTGGTGCTGATCGCGCATCGTCTGCTGGGGGTGGAGCGGCTGGACCGGATATGGCGGTTGAGCGGGGGGCGGGCGGTGGCGGCGGCGGGGTGATGGGTGGGGGTGGGGTGTTCGGGGCAAGGGCCGGCGGGACGCCGGCGCCGCGAGGCGAGATGATGATTGACTGCGGGGCGGCTTGGCGAGAGTGTCCGGCGCGTGTCCTAGGAGTCGTTGCCGTGCCCGAGACGTTCGTTCGCAGCCGTGTTTGGCGTGGCCTGGTGATGGCGGGGTTGCTGCTTGCGGCCGGGTGCGTGGCGAAGGTGGATGCGACGCCGGCGGCGGTCGTGTTCTTCAACGCCTGGTCGTCGGACCTCGATACGCCGGCGCGGGGGGTGATCGCGGAGTTCGCGAAGGACGCGAAGACGGCGCCGAACCGGCCGGTGCTAGTGAAGGGGTTTGCGGACCGGGTGGGGTCCGACCGGGCGAACAAGGTGCTTTCGGAGCTGCGGGCGCAGGTTGTGGCGGACGCGCTGGTGGCGCAGGGCGTCGCGGCGACGCGGATCGTGCAGGTGGCGCGGGGGGCGACGCAGGCCGATCCGGGGATCGAGAGCCGTCGGGTGGACATCGAATTGGGCCGTTAGCCCGGGTGGTTGCGGAGCCGCTGGAGGTTCTGCGGCGGGTTTTCGGGTATCCGGCGTTCCGGGGTTTGCAGGCGGCGGCGATCGACCGGGTGATCTCGGGCGGGGATGCGCTGGTGCTGATGCCGACGGGGGGCGGCAAGAGCCTGTGCTACCAGGTGCCGGCATTGTGCCTTCCGGGCACGGCGATCGTCGTGTCGCCGTTGATCGCGCTGATGGACGACCAGGTCGCGGCGTTGCGGCAGGTGGGGGTGTCGGCCGGGGCGCTGCATTCGGAGGTGGAGGCGGGGGAAGCCCGGGCGACGTCGGACGCGCTGGAAGCGGGGACGCTGGACCTGCTGTACGTGTCGCCGGAGCGGTTGTTGATGCCGGGGACGCTGGAGCGCCTGCAGCGGCGGCGGATCGCGCTGATCGCGGTCGACGAGGCGCATTGCGTCAGTGCGTGGGGGCATGAGTTCCGGCCGGAGTACCGGGGTCTCGCGCAATTGGCGGAGCGGTTTCCGGGGGTGCCGCGGATTGCGCTGACGGCGACGGCGGACCCGCGGACGCGGGCGGACATCCTGGCGGCGCTGGACTTGCGGGACGCGGAGGTGTTCACGGCGAGTTTCCACCGGGCGAACCTGCATGTGGCGGCGCAGGCGAAGGAGGGGGAGACGGCGGAGCTGCTGGCGATGCTGAAGGGGCGGGGGGCCCAGGCGGGGATCGTGTATTGCGGCAGCCGGGCGAAGACGGAGCGGGTTTCGGGGCGGCTGCGGGAGAAGGGGCTTGCGGCGGTGCCGTTCCATGCCGGGTTGTCGGCGATGGAGAAGCGGGTGGCGCTGACCCGGTTCCGGGGCGGGGAGCCGGTCGTGATGGTGGCGACGATCGCGTTCGGGATGGGGATCGACCGGCCGGACGTGCGGTTCGTGGTGCACCTGGACATGCCGGACAGTCCGGAGGCGTTCTATCAGCAGATCGGGCGGGCGGGGCGGGATGGGGAGCGGGCGGATACCCTGTTGCTCTACGGGGGGGAGGATATCGCGCGGGCGAGGCACTGGCTGGCGCAGAGCGTGGCGCCCGAGGCGCAGAAGCGGGTGATGCGGGAGCGGCTGGAGGCGATGATCCAGTTGACGGAGACGACGGGGTGCCGGACGCGGACGCTGTTGCGGTGCTTCGGGGAGGAGCTGGGGCGGGATTGCGGGCATTGCGACAATTGCCGCAACCCGGTCGCGTTGTTCGACGGGACGGTGGCGGCGCAGAAGGTGCTTTCCGCGGTCTACCGGACCGGACAGCGGTTCGGGGCCATGCACATCATCGGGGTGCTGCGGGGCGAGGCGAGCCCGATGGCGGCGAAGCATGGGCATGACCGCTTGCCGACCTGGGGCGTGGGGGCGGACCGGCCGGCCGGCTTCTGGCGTGGGGTGATCCGGCAGTTGATCTCCCGCGGGGCGTTGCGGACGGAGAGTGGGGAGTACGCGAGCCTCGTGATGGTGCCGGAGGAGGCTCGGCCGATCCTGCGGAGCGAGACGGTGGTCATGCTTCGGGACGAGAAGGAGCGGGTGGTGGTCCGGGCCAAGCGGGAGCGCCCGGCGGAGGTGGCGGAGGTCGGGGGGGATGACCCGGTGTTCGTGGCGCTGCGCGCATGGCGGACGGCGGAGGCGAAGGCGCAGGGGGTGCCGCCGTACGTGATCTTCCATGACAGCGTATTGCGGGAGGTGGCTTCGGTCAGGCCGGGGAGCCTGGTGCGGCTGGGGGAGGTCCGGGGGGTGGGCGCGTCGAAGCTCGAGCGGTACGGGGCGGCGGTTCTGGGGATAGTGTCCGGCGGGGCCTGAGGGGGTTGGTCGAAGGACCCATCCTTACGTCGATTGCTTGATCTTCTTGCCTTCGTCGGAGGCGCGCCAGAGATACCAGGCGGCGGTGGAGCGCCAGGGCGACCAGGGGGCGCCGATCGCCGCGAGTTCCTTGGGCTTGGGTTGGGCGTCCAGCTTGTTCAGAAGCCGCCAGCCCTCGCGGACGCCGAAATCGTCGACGGGAAGGACGTCGGGGCGGTCGAGGGCGGAGATGAGGACCATCTCGACCGTCCAGCGGCCGACGCCGCGGATGGTGACGAGGCGGGTGATGAGGTCTTCGTCGGAGAGGGCGGCGGATTCTTCGGCGCTGGGGACGGTGCCGTCGAGGCGTTTGGCACAGATGTCGCGGATGGCGGCGATCTTGCTGGCGGAGAAGCCGCAGGCACGGAGCGCCCCGTCCTTGGCGGCGGCGACCTGGTCGGGCTCGGGGAAGGCGTCACCGGGGAACAGGGCGGCGAAGCGGGCGAGGATGGCGCAGGCGGCGTTGCCGTGGAGCTGCTGGTGGGCGATGGCGCGGACGAGGGCCTCGTAGGGCTCTCGACGCTCGACGGTGCGGGCCGGGGGGCCGATGCGGGCGATGAGGGGGGCGAACACGGCGTGGCTTGCGGCCAGGTGGTCCATGGCGGCCTGCATGGGGCGCAATCCTGTCGAGAAAGGTTGAATTGGAGGGGACGAGCTTAACACTTGGCATTGGGTGGGCCAAAAGGACTAGTCTGTCGACAGGGAGGCGGGCCGTGTGGCCCGGTGGGTGCCGCAATGCGCCGTATGGCCGCGCAGTACGAGGATGAGCAGGCGGAGGCGAACCGGGTGACGATGAGCCTGGCGGGGCTGGCGTTCGCGCTGCTGCTGGTGGTGGTGGGCCTGTTCCTGGTGCAGCATCTCGCCAGCAAGGCGAGGATCGAGGACTGCCTGCTGTCGGGACGGATGAACTGCGATTCAGTCATGGCTGCCGCAAACCGCTAGGCCGTCACGCGTTTGCTGTGTCAAAGGGGCTTTGCCCCTTAAACCCCATCAAAGGCGCGCCTTTGAAATTCAATCACCAGTGTCCGGGGTCTGGGGCCCACGGCCCCAGCGGGTCAAGGGCAGAGCCCTTGTCTTCCTAATTCAACAGGCTGGCCGCGATGTTGACCGTCAGCGCCACGATCACGGTGTTGAACAGAAAGCCGATCAGGCCGTGGACCGTCGCCAGGCGGCGCATCTTGCGGGACGTGATCGACACGTCCGACACCTGGAAGGTCATGCCCAGCACCAGGGCGAAATAGGTGAAATCCCAGTAGTCCGGCGCCTCGTGGCCCGGGAAGTCGAGGCCGCCGTCGACGCGGTCCGCATCCCGGTCGCGCGCATAGTATTCGTGCGCGTAGCGCAGCGCGAAGACGATGTGGGTCACGAGCCAGGAGAGCAGGAGCGTGGTCCCGGCCAGCGCCACGTAGAGGCTGCGCTCGCCCGGGGGGCGGTCCTTCACGTGGCCCAGCTCGGTCGTGAGGGCCATGAAGCTGAAGGCGACGCCGGCGAGCGTGACCCAGAACATGGCCCACTCGCCCTCCTGCTGGCGTTGGGCGGTCTCGGCCATGCTGGCGTCGCCGCCCTCGCGCAGGAACAGCAGCGCCACCAGCCCGAGCAGGAGCAGGGCGCCGAGGTCCCATGCGAGCACGGCGCGGGTGACGCCGCCCAGGGCGCGGGGCAGCAGGGCATAGGCCGCCAGCGCGGTGGCGGCCGCGGTTGTGGTGCGCCAGTGGCCGAGGGCGACCCGGGCGGGCCAGGGCAGAGGGAGGGCCACCGTCACATGCCCAGATAGGCGGCGCGAAGGCGGGGGTCGGCGGCGAGTGCTGCGGCCGGGCCCTCAATGGCGACGCGGCCGTGCTCGATGACGTAGGCGCGGTTGGCGATGGCTAGGGACTGCACGACGTTCTGCTCGACGAGGAGGATGGAGAGGCCGTCGGCGTGGAGGCGGGCGATGAGGGCGAACAGATCCTCGACCAGCTTGGGCGAGAGGCCGAGGCTGGGTTCGTCGAGGATCAGCAGGCGCGGCAGGCCCATCAGGCCGCGGCCGATGGCGAGCATCTGCTGTTCGCCGCCGCTCATGGATCCCGCGAGTTGGTTCAGGCGTTCGCGCAGGCGGGGGAAGGTGTGCAGTACGCCCTCCATGGTGCGCGGGCGCTCCCGGCGGCCGCGGACGGTGGCGCCGAGCAGCAGGTTCTCGCGGACCGACAGGTTCGGGAACACCCGGCGGCCCTCGGGCACGTGGATCAGCCCGGCGCGCACGATATCCGCGTGGTCGAACTGCGTGAGGTCCTGGTCCATGAAGCGGATGCGGCCGGCGCGGGCGGGCACGAGGCCAGAGAGCACGCGGTTGAGGGTCGTCTTGCCGACGCCGTTGGACCCGAGGACGGCGACGATCTCGCCGGGGGCGACGTGCAAGTCGATGCCGTGCAGGACCTGGAAGGCGCCGTAGCCGGCCTGGAGGTTGGCCACGTCAAGCATGGGACAACGTGCGGCTGGCGCCGTGGCCGAGGTAGGCCTCGATGACGGCCGGGTCGGCGGCGATCTGGGCTGGAGTGCCGGTGGCGATGAGGGCGCCCTCGGCCAGGACATAGGCGCGGGCGGCGAGGGCGGCGACGGCCTGCATCACGTGCTCGATCATCAGGACGGCGACGCCGCTGGCGACGACGTCCTGGACCAGGGCGACGATCTCGTCGATCTCGGAGGGGTTGAGGCCGGCCATGACCTCGTCGAGGAGGAGCATGCGGGGGGAGGTGGCCAGCGCCCGGGCGACTTCGAGGCGCTTGCGGCCGGCGACGGTGAGGGACGCGGCCGGGCGGTCGAGCATGGGGCCGAGGCCGAGGCGGTGGCCGATGGCGCGGGCGTGGTCCATGGCGGCGGCGGGGGCGCGGATGCGGAGGAAGGCGCCGACGCGGATGTTCTCGGCGACGGTGAGGCCGGCGAAGGGCTGGGTGATCTGGAAGGTGCGGACCATGCCGAGGGCGGCGATGCGGGGCGGGGTCCAGCCGGTGATGTCGGTGCCGTCGAAGCGGACCCGGCCGGAATCGGGGCGGATGAACCCGGCGATCATCGCGAAGGTGGTCGTCTTGCCGGCGCCGTTGGGGCCGATGAGGGCGGTCACCTGGTTGGCCGGGGCGGCGAGGGCGACGTCGCGGACGGCCTGAAGGCCGCCGAACCGCTTCGCGAGGGCGGTGACGTCAAGCACGGATCAACCTGACGACGCCGCCCGGCAGAAGGCCGATGACGGCGAGGAGGACGAGGCCGTAGAGCATGGGGGCGAAGCCCGGCGTGTCGATCAGCGCACGGCTGCCGTCGGCGATGACGTGCAGGACGATGGCGCCCAGGAGCGGGCCCAAAACCGTGCCGGCGCCCCCGACCATGGCGACCAGCAGCATCTCGACGCTGCGCTCGGGGCCGAAGGCGGTGCTGGGGTCCACGAAGAGGTAGGTCTGGGCGTACAGCACGCCGCCCAGGGCGGTGATGGCGCCGGAGAGGGCGAGGGTCGCGGACTTGACCCAGAGCGGCTCGATGCCGAGGGCGCGGGCGGCGTCCTCGCCCTCGCGGA
>CAXTPG010000142.1:0-9246 GCA_964246015.1 uncultured Acetobacteraceae bacterium | reverse complement strand
CCCTTCGTGATGTCGATCTGCACCGTCGCCTGCGTCTGCCCGCCCGTCGTGCCCTGTTTCGCGCCCACATACACCCCGTTCGCGACATACCGCCCGGCCTCCACCGTCGGCGTGCTGCTGCTGCCCGTCCCTGCGCCGACCGAGAGCCGGTCCAGGCCCAGCCCCTTCCGCACGCTTTCCAGCGGGTTCAGCCCGCCATCGCCGCCGACGCCCGACAGCTCGGCCAGGGCGGCGGCGATCTCGGCGATCTGGAAGGGGCCCAGTTCCTTCGCGCTGCGCTTGAAGATCAGGTAGGCCAGCACCTCGTCCTGCGGCAGGTCGGGGACCGAGGAGAGGGTGATCTTCGGCTTGCTGACGTAGCCGCCGATCGACAGCGTCGCGGTGACGCCGCCCGACGTGCTGTCGGCCGCGAAGTCGAGCGTGGGGTCGATCTTGCCGGTCACCCCCGTGCCGTCGAAGCCGACCTTCCCGCGCGAGAAGTTCAGCGTCGTCCCGGCGACGCTGATGCTGCCGCGCCGCATCTCCAACCCGCCGCCCACCTGCGGCGCCGTGCTGGTGCCGCGGATGCGGAGCGTGCCGGCCATCTCGGCATCGATGCCGCGGCCGCGCAGGAACACGGCGCGGGGCGCCTCGATGACCAGGTTCAGCGCGATGGGTGCGCCGGGCGCGGCAGGGGCCGGCGGCTTGTCGCCGGGCCGCCGGACGTTGAGCGTGACGACCGAGGCGGGCAGGGTGCGCGGCACCTGCAGCTCGGCCCGGCGCACCAGCACCCGGCCCCCGGCCTGCAACCCGCTCTGGACGGCGCCCTTCACCGTCAGGTCCGCGTCCAGGTCGGCGGTGATCAGGTCGCTGGCCAGTGGCCGGGCGTTCCGCAGCGTGATCGCGAGATCGACCGGCATCGACGGCGCCAGCACGCCCACGCTGCCCGATACTGCCAGCGTTCCGGCCCCGGCGCGGCCCGCAAGCGATGCGATCCGCAGGCTCTGCCCCTCCAGCCGGATCGTGCCGGCGAGGTCCGTCAGGCGCAGCCCCTGGGCGAAATCCTGCACCTCCCCACCCGAGAGCTGCGCGGTGCCGGCGAGGATGGGGGCGGCAGCTGTGCCCGTGATCGCGGCATCGAGCGCGACCCGGCCCCGCGCGCGCCGGCCGGCCGCGTTCAGGATCGGGTCGAGCAGCGCGAGGTCGAGCGCGCCCGTGGCCCGGAGGTTCAACGGCCCGGCCCCCAGCGGCGCAGTCCCGTTCAGGCCGAGCCGGGCCGACCCGGCGACGACGCTCGCATCCAGCCGGGCCGACCCCGCCGCCAGTTGCGCGGTGGCCGTGATGGTCGCGGGTGGGACCGACCGCCCCGGGCCCGTGCGCACGCGCAGCCCGGCCGCGTTCAGACGGACGGTGCCGCCGGGTTGGGCGGGCGTGCCGGACAGCCTGGCATCCAGCGTGATCGCGCCGTCGGCGGCGAGGTCGGGCGCGACCAGGGCGGCGATGTCGGCAGGCGTGCGGAGCGCCACCGTCGCGTCCAGCGTGGGAGACAGCCGGCCCGACACGTCCAGCGTGGCCTGGCGGACGCCCAGCCGCAGCCGGTCCACCGTGACCGCGTCGGCAAAGCGGAGTGTGGCCGGCGCCAGCAGCCGCACCGTCTCCGGCTTGATCGCGGCGTTGCCGGCCGTGACCGTCAGCGTGTCGAGCCGGAGCTGCTTCGCCGCGGCATCCAGCAGTGCGGCGGCGGCGATCTGCGCGTCCGTGCCGGCGATGGCGATGCTCGCCGACGTCTTCAGCGACAGCGCCGTCCGCGGTCCCGAAACGTCGAGCCGCGCGCGCCCCGTCACCCCGGCCGCGGCGATGCCGTCCGCCACCAGGCTTGCGACCACGTTGGGCGTGCCCAGCGGGTCGGCGATGCGGGCCTTCAGCGTGGCGTGGCCGACCTGCTGCCCCGGCAGGCCCGCGTTGCGTGCGTCGGCGTCGACGGTCACCGCGTCGGCGTCGAGCTGGACCGTCGCGGTCAATGCGCCCGACACCGCCTGCCCGACGAAGGGCCGCAGGTCGTCGAGCCTCGTCATGCGGAGGGCGATGCGGCCCTGCGGCAGGGTGGCCCCGGGGGCGAGGGTCACGGCGCCCTCCGCGTGCAGGCTCCGCCAGTCGGCGCGGTCGATGGTGGCGCGCAGCGTGCCGTCCACGGCGCGGGCGGCATCCAGGGCAAGCGACAGCGGCGCACCGGCGAGCGTGCCCTCCCCGGTGATCCGTCCCGCGGGGGCGGCGGGCAGGCCGGTCAGCGCGGCGGCCAGGCGGACGGGCGCCTTGGCGATGCCGGGCGCACCGATGTCCCCGGCCAGGGCCGCGTCCAGCTTCAGCGCGTCCAGCGGCCCCGAAACCTTCGCATCGAGGGTCGCGGCGCCGGTCAACGTCGGCGCGAGCAGCGACAGGTCCGCCAGCGCCACCTTGCCCGCGGCCTCGATCCCGGCTGGCCGGTTGGCGGCGGTCGCGTCCAGCCGGATCGCGGCGCCCGCCACCACCAGGCGGCTGACCGTCACGTCGGAGCCGGCCAGGCGCGCGGTCACTCCGATGGTCGCGGCACGTCCCAGCAGCGCCGGTGCGGGCGCCGGCCCGGCGGTCAGCGCCAGCGTGCCGTCCGCATCCAGGGTCGTCGCCCCGCCGGTCTGCCCGGCGCGCAGCCGAAGCTCCGTGCTGCCCGCGGCCGGGATGCCGCCCAGGGCCGCAAGGGGCGCCAGGTCCGGCAGGCGCAGGATGGCCTCGGCGGAAAGGTCGGCGCCGGTTTGCGCGGTACCGGTCAGGGCGATCAGGGGGTGGGCGAGCGTGAAGCGAACGGGCCGGGCCGGATCGTCGAGGCGGGCGGTGGCTTCCAGTGTCAGGGGTGCGGATTCCAGTAGGGCGGGCGCGGGACCGGGGATGCGGAGCGCCTCGGCCGCGGCCTTGATCGTCGCCTGGCCGGCGTTGCCCGACAGGTCCGCGCGCAGCGTCCGGATGGCGGCGCCGCCGGCCTCCAGCGCGTCGATACGAAGCTGGCCGGTCGCGTCCGGCGCCGTGAAAGGGCCGGCGATGCGGGCGTCGAGGGCGATGGCGCGCCAGGACACGCCCGGCGCCGGGGTCATCGCGGGCGCGCTGGCGATGACGTCGGCGTTCAGGCGGCTGCCAGGGAGGTCGATGGTGGCCTTCGCATCGGCCTTCAGCGGGCCGGCGGTCAGGGCCAGGGTCGTGCCGAGGGCGTTGCGGGGGCCCTGGATGGCGGCGTCGAGGCTCAGCGGTCCCAGGTCGGGCAGCGAGGCGAGACGGGCGATCAGGCCGTTCGCGGGTTCCCGGAGGGACAGGGTGGCGGTGGTGACGTCCGGGGTCAGCGCGGCGGTGAGCGTGTAGCGGGCGCTGCCCTCATTCCCGCCGGGCTGGAGCGGAAGAAGGGTCGCCTCGGCGGTCAGGGTGTCCAGGGATTGGACGTCGGCCTTGGCGGCGATCGAGAGGGCGGCGTCGGCGCCCAGCACGGGTGCGCCGATCTCGGCGCGGGCGATGGCCAGGCGTTCGACGGTGACGCGGACGGGAAGGGCGAAGGGCTTCGAAGGGCCGGCCGGAGCCGGGTCCGCCGGGCCGCTGGCCGGCAGCCGCCGCAGCTGCAGGCGCCCGACATCGAGGCGATGGACCAGCGCCTGGCTGTGCAGCAGCGCGAGCGGGGACCAGTCGAGCGCCACGTCGTCGGCCAGGACGTAGGGGCCGTTCGCGTCGTGGACCTCGATATGCGCGAGGCGGAGCTGGTCCGGGAAGCGGCCGTGCAGGCCCGCAAGGCGGACCGTGCCGCCGCTGAGGCTCGCCACTTGGCGTTCGGCCGCGCCTCGCCCCGCATCGGTGTTCAATCCGACGAGAACGGCGGCGATCAGCAGCACGGGCAGCAGGACGAGGACGGCCAGCGTCCGCAGCAGAACGCGCCGCATCAGAAGGCCTGGCCGATGCCGATATACAGCTCGAACGCGTCGTCCTTGCGCTGCTTGTTCAGGGGCAGCGCGATATCGAGGCGGATGGGGCCGATGGGCGTGTAGTAGCGCGCGCCCACGCCCGCGCCCACGCGCAGGTCGCCGCCGAAGGGTGTGCTGCCGCCGTCCACCGCGCCTGCGTCGGCGAAGATGACGGCGCCGAAGCTCTCGCCGAAGCGCTGGCGGAACTCGGCCGTCGCGGCGGCCAGCGACGTTCCGCCGGTGGGGCGGTCGCTGGCGAAGCGGGGACCGACGGACTGATACTTGTAGCCGCGCACGGTGCCGCTGCCGCCGGCATAGAAGCGTTGATCGGGCGGCAGCAGGAAGGTGCCGGCGCCCTGGATGCTGCCCAGCGTGCCGCGCAGCGCCAGCACGCTGCGCCCCGGGGCGGCGAGGTTGAGGTAGGTGGACGCCGTCGCCTGCAGGATGACGAAGTCGCTGCCGTTCTTGATGCTCGCGGTCGGCGTCACGGTGAAGGCGGCTTTCACGCCGCTGATCGGTTCGAACAACCCTTGCGGGCCGGTGCTGTCGTAGCGGACGCCGACGGGCAGGCCCAGCAGCGTGTAGTCGCGGGTGACGCCCTCCTGTTCGATGCGGGATTGCTGGGCCAGCAGGCCGCCCGTCACGGTCCAGGTGTCGGACAGCTTGCGCGTCATCTGCACGCCGCCCAGGACGGCCTTGCGGTCGTAGGCGTCCAGGCTTTCCTTCACGCCCTGCAGCGACACCGTCACGGACTGGTTGCGGACGAACACGTCGGGCTTGGTCAGCGCGGCGGTCACGTTATAGCCGGCGCCGCGGCTCGCGCTGCCGCCCAGTTGGGTGATGGCGGCGCCCAGGTCCAGCTTCTCGGCGTTGCCGAACAGGTTGCGGTGCTGCCAGGTGACGCCGGCGCTGGCGCCCAGGTCGGTCGAATAGGCGGCGGTGACGCCCACGGCGTGGCGGGGGCGCTCCGTCACCTCGACGGTGATGGGGATGCGGCCGGCGGCGTCGAGGCCCTCATCGGCCTTGGCACGGACGGTGGCGAAGACGCCGAGCTGGGCCAGATCCTGGCGCGCGGCCTCGATCTTCGCGGGGTCGAACTGTTCCCCGGGATGGATGGTCAGGCGGCGGCGGACGTAGCTCTCGTTCACGCGGTCCAGGCCCTCGACCGTGATGGCGCCCAGATCGACCCGTGGCCCGGCGTCGATGCGGAAGGCGATATCCAGCGCCTGGGCGCCGGGGTCGAGCGTCGCGGCGGGGGCGTCGACCTTCGCCAGCGCGCGGCCGGCGCTGCGGAGCGCGTCCAGCATCCGGGCCTGCGCCGCGACGACCTCGGCCGCGCGGGCGGGCTGGCCGGGTTCCAGCTTCAGGACGGCGCGCGCCTCGGCCATGGCGGCGGGGTCCAGCGTGCCTTGCAGATCGATGCGGCGCAGCTTGAACTCGGGGCCGCGGGTGACGGCGATCGTGACCTCCACCGGGCCGGGCGCCGCTTCCAGTGCCGCCGGCAGGCCGGGATCGTCGATGTCCCGCCCGGCGACCGCGATGGCGACGGTGCCGGCGTAGTAGCCGAAGCTGCCCAGGGCGGCCTGCAGCCGGTCCCGGTCGCCGCGGGCGCGGGTGACGAGGGCGAAGGGGCCGACGGGCGCGTTGTCGCGCAGGGAAACCAGGCTGGCGCTGTCCCGAAGGGCGGCGTCGAGCGGCGCCTCCGCGGTCGGGCGCAGCGTGACCGTGTAGGGCTGCGGATCGGCAGCCAAGGCGGGACCCGATGCCAGGAGCGTGAGCACGAGGATGTGCCGGGGGGTGCGCTTGGGTGCGGTTTGCCGTGGCATCGTGCGATGTAACGCGGAACGGGGCGGTTTGGATCACACGGAATCGTGGGACGGCGGCCTGTGTCCCCGGCTTGTCATTGGAGCGTCGTTGTTGTGTCGCGGATCGCTTGCTACTCAGGCGGGATGCAAGCCCTTCCGCGTCGGCTTCGTTCTCCTGGTCCGCTGCTGCCCACGTCGACGGCGTTGGACAGCGCGCCGTGGGGCGGGGGCGTGGTGCGGCGGGTGCGGGCGGCGCGGCGGGGTGTGACCATCCTGCTGTTCACGGCGGTGGCGATCGTCGTGCAGTCGGTGTTCCTGGTGCTGCCGGGGCGGGCGAAGGTCGTGTTCGCGCGCATGTACTGGGCGATGCTGTGCCGGTTGCTGGGGCTGCGGGTGCGCGTCGTGGGGACGCAGGCGCGCCGGGCGGATGGACGGTCGGTCGTGTTCGCGTCCAACCATTCCTCGTGGCTCGACGTGCTGGTGCTCGGCGGTTCGATCGAGGCGTGCTTCATCGCGAAGGAAGAGGTCGGGCGCTGGCCGCTGATCCGGACCATCGCGCGGCTGGGGCGGACGGTGTTCGTCAGCCGCCGGGCCCGCGACACCGGGCGGGAGCGGGACGACATGCGCGCGCGGTTGGCGGCCGGGGACAACCTGATGCTGTTCCCCGAGGGCACGAGCAACGACGGCTCCCGCGTGCTGCCGTTCCGGTCGGCGTTCTTCTCGATTTGCGAGGGCGGGGGTTGCGAAGGCGACACGCCGCCGATGATCCAGCCGGTTTCGGTCGTGTACGACCAGTTGGGCGGGCTGCCGATCGGGCGCGCGAGCCGGGCGCTGTTCGCCTGGTACGGCGACATGGACCTGGCCAGCCACTACTGGCGGCTGGCGCAGCACCGGGGCCTGCGCGCCACCGTGCTGCTCCATACCCCCATCGACCCGGCCGCCTACCCGTCCCGCAAGGCACTGTCGCAGGCGGTGTGGGAGACGGTGGCCGACGGCGCGGCGACGCTGCGGCAGAACCGCCCCGCCGTGCCGCGCCCCGCGCCGGTGGCGGCCCCCATCGACCCCGCGCCCGCTTTCGCTTGACAAGACGCCGCGCCGTCCTGGCAGGATGCGTTCACACAGGGCTGCATTCACCGGAGAACTGGCCTGACCGAGGATCGCGTCCGCTGCCGCGCTTGACCCAGTCGTTCCGGCGCATCATTGCTCCGCCTCCGGCCACCGGGTTCCCACCGGGCCGGCAGCGGAAGGCCCCCCATTGACGACCACGACGAAGACCACGAAGCGCCTGCACGTCATCACGTGGGGCTGCCAGATGAACGTGTATGACAGCGGCCGCATGCAGGACGTGCTGGCGCCGCTGGGTTACGCGCCCACCGCCTCCCCCGCCGACGCCGACATGGTCATTCTGAACACCTGCCACATCCGCGAGAAGGCGGTGGACAAGGTATTCTCCGAGCTGGGCCGCCTGCGCGCCGTGAAGGAGGCCCGTGCCGCCCTGGGCCGGCCGACCGTCCTGGCCGTGGCCGGCTGCGTGGCGCAGGCGGAGGGCGCCGAGATCCTGGCCCGGGCGCCCTATGTCGACATCGTGCTGGGGCCACAGACCTATCACCGCCTGCCGGAGATGGTGGCCCGCGCCGCCCGCGCCGGCGGCGCCGTGATCGAGACGGATTTCACGACCGAGGACAAGTTCGACCACCTGCCCGACGCGGCGCAGGCCCCCGGCGTGACGGCGTTCCTGACCATTCAGGAGGGCTGCGACAAGTTCTGCAGCTTCTGCGTCGTGCCCTACACCCGCGGCGTCGAGACCAGCCGGCCGGCCCTGGCGGTCATGGCCGAGGCGCGGCGCCTGGTCGCGGCGGGCGCGCGGGAGATCACGCTGCTGGGCCAGAACGTCAACGCCTGGCACGGCGCGGCCCCCGATGGCGGCACCTGGGGCCTCGGGCGGCTTACGCGGGCATTGGCGGACATCCCCGGTCTGGCCCGCATCCGCTACACGACCAGCCACCCCCGCGACATGGAAGACGACCTGATCGCGGCCCACAGGGACGTGCCGGCGTTGATGCCGTTCCTGCACCTGCCCGTCCAATCCGGCTCGGACGCCGTGCTGGCCGCGATGAACCGTCGCCACACGGCGGCCGACTACCTGCGGCTGGTCGAGCGGCTGCGGGCGGCGCGGCCCGACATCGCGCTCAGCAGCGACTTCATCGTGGGCCACCCCGGCGAGACGGATGCGGCGTTCGAGGCGACGATGACGCTGATCCGCCAGGTGGGGTTCGCGCAGGCGTTCAGCTTCAAGTATTCGGCCCGGCCCGGCACGCCGGCGGCGGGGGCCCCCCACCAGGTGGCGGAATCCGTGAAGGATGCGCGGCTGCAGGCGTTGCAGGCGCTGCTGCGGGACCAGCAGGCGGCGTTCAATGCCGCCAGTGCCGGCCGGGTGATGCCGGTGTTGTTCACGGGGCCGGGGCGGCATGCCGGGCAGTTGGCGGGGCGCACGCCCAGTCTCCAGCCGGTCCACGTCGATGGTCCCGTTTCCTTGATCGGGCATGAACGCATGGTGCGGATCGTGGCCGGACACCCCAATTCCCTGTCGGGAATGCTGGCTGACAGTGCTGTACACGCCGAACCCCGGGACATGGAGCAAAGCGCCGCTTGAACATCATCTCCGCCTCGCCGCTTACCCCCGCCCTTCCGGTCATGCCGGACAGCAAGGCGACGACCTTGCAGTTTGCCGATAACCACTTGTTCGCGTTGCTGCTCGGGGACCACGACCGAAATCTGGTCAGGCTGGAACAGGGGCTCGGCGTCCGCCTGACGGCGCGGGGCAACAAGGTGGCGATCCGCGGGGAGCCGGCGCGGGTCGAGGCGGCGGCGACGGCGCTCAACGGATTGTACAAACGGCTGGAGCAGGGCAAGGGCGTGTCCCGTGCGGACGTCGAGACGGCGGTGCGGATGACGGAGGCGCGCCGGGCCGAGGGCGAGGCGGACCCGCGGCTGCCGTTGCGCGACCTGCCCGCGATCCAGACCCGGCGCGGCGCCGTCGGGCCGCGTTCGCCCGGCCAGGCGGAGTACATGGAGCTGCTGGGCCGGCACGAGATGGTGTTCGGCATCGGCCCGGCCGGCACCGGCAAGACGTATCTGGCCGTGGCGCAGGCCGTGGCGATGCTGCAGGCCGGGCGCGTCGACAAGATCGTGTTGTCCCGCCCGGCGGTCGAGGCCGGGGAGCGGCTGGGCTTCCTGCCCGGCGACCTGAAGGAGAAGGTCGATCCCTATCTGCGCCCGCTGTACGACGCGCTGCACGACATGATGCCGGGCGACCAGGTGATCCGCCGCATGGGCACGGGCGAGATCGAGGTCGCGCCGCTGGCCTTCATGCGCGGCCGCACCCTGGCGCACGCCTTCGTCATCCTGGACGAGGCGCAGAACACCACGCCCGTGCAGATGAAGATGTTCCTGACCCGCATGGGCGAGGGCACGCGCATGGTCATCAC
>CAXTPG010000141.1:0-9351 GCA_964246015.1 uncultured Acetobacteraceae bacterium | reverse complement strand
CCAATCACCCGAAAAGCCACCAGCAATAAACCTTACCCCCCCGCCAAAACCCGCGCGACCAAGGCCCCCCGCACCGCCCCCACCACCCCAACCCAATCCCCCGGCCGCCCCTGCCGGAACACCCGCATCCCGGGATACCAGGGGCTGTCATCCCGGTCCCGCAGCCACCGCCAACACCCCATGAACCGCGACAGCAGCCAAACCTCCTTGCCCATCGCCCCGGCCAGATGCGCCACCGCCGTATCCACCGCGATCACCAGGTCCAACCCCGCCACCACCCCCGCCGTATCTGCGAAATCCGTCACCTCCCCCATCCGGTCCCGCATCGGGAACGGCGCCACCCCCCCCTTCTGCAACGAGTGGAACGTAACCCCCGGAACATCCGCCAACCCCCGCAACGCCCCCCCATCCATCGACCGCAACCGGTCATGCACGAACTCCGGGTTCCCCGCCCAAACCAGCCCCACCTGCAACCCCGCACCCTCCCGAGGAAAGCGCGCCACCTCCCCCGCCCCCCCCGTCACATAAGGGATCGGCGCCGGGACCGTCGCCAGCGTCGTCCCGAACACCCCCGGCAGGCTCGCGATCGGGCAGAACACGTCATGCGCCGGCAGCACGCCCCCCGCCTGCACCACCTCATCGACCCCATCCACCCCCCGCATCAGCCGCAGCAACGGCCCCGGCACCGCCACCACCACCCGCGCCCCCCGCGCCTTCACCATCGGCGCATACCGCACGAACTGGATCATGTCGCCGAACCCCTGCTCGGCATGCAGCAGCACCGTCCGCCCCGCCACATCCTCCCCCGCCCACCGCGGAATCGCCTCCAGCGCCCGCGCCGCCGCCGTCAGACCCAGCCGCGCGTCGTACAACCCCCAAGACTCCGCATCCAGCTTCCCCCGCGACAGCCGCAACCCCGCCAGATTATGCCGCGCCGCCGCATTCCCGGGCGCAAGCGTCAACGCCAGCCGGGACTGCGCCTCCGCCTCGTCCAACCGCCCCACCGCCTCCAACGCCAAAGCGAGGTTGGCCCGCGCCTGGAAATGCCGGGGGTCGATCGCCACAGCCTCCCGCGCCGCATCCAGCGCCTGCGCATGCCGCCCCAGCGTGAACAGCACCGCCCCGAACGTCACGATGGCCCCCAGATTCCCCGGCGCCAGCACCACCGCCCGCGCACACGGCCCCAGCGCGTCCTCCACCCGCCCCGCCAGGAACAGCGCCCGCCCCAACTCCGCCTGCGCCCGCGCATCCCCCGGCGCCAGATCCACCGCCATCAACCCGGCCCCGACCGCCCCCTGGAACTGCCCCAGGTCGCTCAGCAACGAAGAAACCGAAGCATGCAGCCCCGCATCCCCCGGCGCCCGCCGGCTCGCCGCCATGAACGCCGCAACCGCCCCGTGCCGATCCCCCGCAGCCAGAAGCCGCTCCCCCTCCCGTCGCCTCCCTTGCCGTCGCTGAACCGTCGCCTGCATCCCGCCCCTCGCGTTTTGCGAAGGGCCATCCTGGGCGTCCGGGGTTAAGAAACCCGCAACGGCCGCCCCTCGATCGGATACGCCGGGTCGTTGTACCCGGGCGTCGACGCATGCCCCGGCGCAACCAGCCCCGCGATCAACGCCTCGTCCTCCGCCGTGAACGGAGCCTGCGCGGCGTCGAGATACGCCTCCCACTGCTCCATCGTCCGCGGCCCGCCGATCACCCCCGTTACCAGCCGGTTGTTCAGCACCCACCCCAGCGCGAACTGCACCGGCGTCCGCCCCTGCGCCGCCGCATGCGCCGCGATCGTCTGCGCCATCGCCAGAGACTCTGTCCGCCACTCCGTCTGCATCATCCGCGCATCCTGCCGCCCGGCCCGGCTTCCCTCCGGCGGCGCCGCCCCCGGATCATACTTCGCGGTCAATATCCCCCGCGCCAGCGGGCTGTAGCTCACCACCCCCAGCCCGAAATGCCCGCACGCCGGCAGATGCTCCGTCTCCGCCGCCCGGTTCAGCGCATGATAGTACGGCTGGCTCACCACCGGCCGATCGATCCCCATCGCGTCGCACAGCGCGCAGATCTCGGCGATCCGCCACGACCGATGATTGCTCACCCCGAAATACCGGATCTTCCCCTGCCGAACCAGGTCGCCCATCGCCCGCACCGTCTCGGCCAGCGGCGTCGAATGGTCCTCCTTGTGCAGGTAGTAGATGTCGATGTACTCCGTCCCCAGCCGCCGCAGGCTCGCCTCCGCCGCCTGCATCACCCACTTCCGCGACAACCCCCGGTCGTTCGGCCCCGTCCCCACGGCGTTCGCCAGCTTCGTCGCCAATACCCACGCATCCCGATCCCCCCGGATCGCGGTCCCGACGATCTCCTCCGACCTTCCCCCCGTATACGCGTCAGCCGTATCGACGAAATTCACCCCGGCCTCCTTCGCCCGCCCGACGATCCGCTCGGCCGTCGGCACATCCGTGGGGCCCCCGAACATCATGGCACCGAGGCACAAGGGCGAGACGCGAAGGCCGCTGCGGCCCAGGTTGCGATACTCCATCAGCCGAACCCCATGAACCCTGCCATCTCCCGGATGGGCGTCGCCGCCCGCAGCCGCGCCAGGTCCGGCGTGGGCCGAGCGGTCCGCGCATCCCCCGCCAGATGCGCCTCCAGCGCCGCCGCCACCGCCAGCACCAGCGCATCCCCCCCCCGAGGCCCCACGATCTGCAACCCGAACGGCATCCCGAGCCGGTCCAGCCCCACCGGCAACGACAGCGAAGGATGCCCGACCAACGAGCTGCAATACGCCAACGACAACCAATGGAAATACGTCCGCGTGGCGACACCGTCGATCTCGCCCGGATAAAGCTCCGTCCACGGCCGGGGGCTGATCGTGATAGCTGGGGAGATGACGACGTCGAACGCGTCAAAGAACGTCTGCCACCGCCGGTACATGTCGGCCTGCTGCCCCATGGCGCGGGAGACGTCGGCCGCGGTGTAGCGCAGGCCCTCCTGGTAGTTGGCGTGGATGTTGGGGCCGAGGTCGTGCGGCCGGGTCCGGATGCTGTCCGCATGCTTGCGCAGGAACCCGAGGCTGCGGAGCACCTCGAACGCCTCGTCGGCGCCCGTGCAGTCCGGCGCCGTCGCCTCGGCCCGGCCAAAGGCGTGACTGAACAGCGCGGTCTTCTCGGCAAAGACCTCGGCGATGTGCCGCTCGGTGGGCGCGAAGCCGAAATCGGGCGTGACGGCGACGCGGAGGGAGGAAAGGTCGATCGCGTCGGGCCGGGCATAGTCGCTGCCCTCGCGGACCCGGCGCCCATGGATGGTCGTGGCCAGCATGTCCATCTTGTCGTCCCCGGCCATGGCCGACAGCAGCAGGGCCGCATCGCCGACGGTGCGCCCCATGGGCCCCCGCACGGAGAGCAGGGAGTGGGTGTTCTTCTCATAGGCGACCACGCCCGGGGTGGGGCGGAAGCCGACGACGCCGTTGAACGCGGCGGGGTTGCGAAGCGACCCGCCAGTGTCCGAACCGGTGGCGATGGGCACCATGTTGCAGGCAAGCGCGACGGCGGAACCGCCGGAGGAGCCGGCCGCCGATTTCGTGGGGTCGAACGGGTTGCCGGTGGCGCCATACACGGCGTTGCGCGTGTTCGCCCCGGCCCCGAACTCCGGCACGTTCGACTTCGCAAGGAAGATCGCGCCCCCCGCGCGCACGGCGGCGACGCTCCGGTCATCCGCATCGCGGACGACGCCCGCGTGGATGGGGCTGCCATGGCTGGTGACGAATCCGGCCGCGTCCTCGAGATCCTTCAGCGCGACGGGAAGGCCATGAAGCGGCGGCAGGCGATCGCCCCGCATGACCGCAGCCTCCGCCGCCGCCGCGGCCCGGCGCGCACCGGGAATGTCGCGCGCAGGGAGTGCATTGACCGCCGGATCGATCGCCTCGATCCGCGCGATGCAGCTTTCGAGGAGCTCGACCGGCGAGAGGCGCTTCGTGCCGATCAAACGGCGAGCTTCGACAGCAGGCAGGTCGCAGGGTTCGGTCATAAGGGGAGTGTATCGGGTTGGGGGTAGCGGTCCAGGGTGCGGGGTCGGAGCCGGTGTCCGCTTTCCGAAAACATCAGCCCGTAGGGTGGGGTGCACTTCCGCACCCCACCAAACCGACGCCTAAAACAGACCTGCACCCCTGGCGCTCCCCCGTAGGGTGGGGTGCACTTTCGCACCCCACCAAACCGATGCCACAAGCAACGTCCCGATGCACGATCCCGACCCCTGACCCATGCCCGACTACCGCCGCCATCGCGTGCCGGGAGGCACATACTTCTTCACCGTGGCCCTGGCCGATCGGCGCAGCGACCTTCTCGTGCGGGAGATCGCCGCATTGCGCGCAGCCGTCGTCCGCACGCGCCGACTCTATCCATTCCAGATCGATGCATGGGTCGTACTGCCCGAGCACATGCATGCGGTTTGGACCTTACCCGACAGCGACGCCGATTATTCGTTGCGATGGACGCTCATCAAGCGATGGTTCTCGGCAGCGATCCCGGCTGGCGAAAGCCGCTCCGAGTCCCGCGCCGCCAAGGGAGAGCGTGGACTGTGGCAACGCCGGTTCTGGGAACACACGGTGCGCGATCCCGACGATTTCGCGCGGCACGTCGACTATGTCCATTTCAATCCGGTCAAACACGGACTTGTGGCGCGGCCGGTCGATTGGCCGCATTCCTCGTTCCCGCGAGCCGTCATGCGGGGACATTACCCGGCGAATTGGGCGCAAGCAGATGACGATATCGGCGGATTCGGAGAGGTCGAGGGCAAGCCGGAATGACCGCACCGGCTCCGGGCTGATGGTGGGGGGCGGAAGAGCACCCCACCCTACGCTTGCTAAAGCGGACGTTCAGCTCGGTGCATAAATCGAGATTTTTCGCACCACGCAGCACCCATTCCCGCCCTTAAAGGGAGTCACTCGGCGGAGTTGTGCCTCTCGCCGCTGCACCCCATTCATCATCGTAGGGTGGGGTGCACTGCCGCACCCCACCATCAACCTGGAGCCGGCGCCTCCTTCCGGCTTGCCCTCGACCTCTCCAAATCCACCGATATCGTCATCTGCTTGCGCCCAATTCGTCGGAATTCCCCCGCCCTACGCTCGCGTGAACGAGGAACGCGGCCCATCGACCGCTCGCGCCACAAGCCCGTGTTTGACCGGGCGGCCTAGGTCGCCGTGAGCGGACAGGCAGCTCCCGGCCAAACCACGACATAAGCGATGCCGTTCCGCAGCCAAAGCTCACCCATTACCCCGGCCACGTCACCGCATCACCCCCTGTTCAATGCCACCGCCGCCGCCACCAACGCCCTAAACGCCCCCGCATCGATCGCCTCACCCCGCCCGATATCGATCGCCCGCCGTGCAGCGCCGTCCAGGCTGGCGTTGAACAGGCCCGTGGGGTCCTCCAATCGGGCGCCCTTCGCGAAGGTCAGCTTCACCTTGTCCCTATAGGTCTCGCCAGTACAGATCATGCCGGAGTCGGACCAGACGGGCACGCCGGCCGGGTTCGTGGGCTTGCGCCACTTCACCTCCTCGACCGCCCCGGGCGCGGCTTCGTGGATCAGGGTGCGGATGCGGGCCAGCGTCGCCGCCCGCCAGTCACCGGGGAGATCGGCGTCCGCCATGCCTGCGCCGGCGCTGGCCGTCGTGCGCGGCGGCCGGGCCATCGCGGCCTAATACCCCAAAGCCATCCCATCCTTCCGCGGCTCGCTCCCCCCCACCAGCACCCCACGCGCATGATCGATCCAGATCGCCTGCCCACCCCCATGCGGCCGGTCCGCCGCCACGATCTCGTGCCCCATCGCCGCCAGCGCCCGCACCGCCGCCTCCGGAACCCCCCGCTCCACCTCCACCTTCCCCTGCCACGGGAACACCCGCGGCAGATCCAGCGCCTCCTGGATGTCCAGCCCGTACTCCATCATGTTCGCCAGGAACCAGCTCTGCCCCATCGGCTGAAAATGCCCGCCCATCACGCCATACGGCATCACGACGCGCCCCCCCTTCGTCACCATGCCCGGAATGATCGTGTGCATCGGCCGCTTCCCCGGCGCGATGCAGTTCGGATGCCCCCGCTGCACCCGGAACCCGAACCCCCGGTTCTGCAGCATCACCCCGGCGTTCGGCGCCAATATCCCCGACCCGAAGCTCTGGAACAACGAGTTGATGAAGCTGCAAGCATTCCCGTCCCGATCGACGACGCAAAGATACGTCGTGTCCCGGTGCGCCGGCAGCAGCGCCTCCCCCGGCATCGGCATCGCCGCCATCGCCCGGTCGTCCCGGATCAGCCCCCGCAACCCGTCCAAATACGCGCGCCCCGTCAGCCGCGCCACCGGCACCTCCACCTGCGAAGGATCGGCCAGGAACGCATCCCGGTCCCGGTACGCCAGCCGCGCCGCCTCCAGGTGCCGATGCATCCGCAGCGGGTCCAGCGGCCCCCCCGGCGGCAGGTCGAACGGCTCGATCATCCCCAGCAGCATCAGCACCAGCAGCCCCGACCCGTTCGGCGGGCACTGCCAAACCTCATGCCCCTGATAAGAAGTCCGGATCGGCGTCACGAACTCCGCCACCGTCCGCCCCGCCGCGAAATCCGCCTCCGTCTGCAGCCCCCCATGCGCCCGCAGCGTCGACACCATGTCCGCCGCCACCGCCCCCTCGTAGAACCCCCGGCTCCCCTCCCGCGCGATCACCCGCAGCGTCTCCGCCAGCCTCTTCTGCACGAACAGGTCGCCCTCCCGCGGCGCCGCCCCGCTCGGCAGGAACGCCTCCGCCCCGTTCCGCCGCAGCTTGTCCTCCGCCCGCGCCCAGTCGCTCGCCACCCGGTGACCCACCGGCCACCCCTCCTCCGCGAACCGGATCGCCGGCTGCAGCACCTCGTCCAGCCCCTTCGTCCCATGCGCCGCCAGCAGCGTCTCCCACGCCGAGACCGCCCCCGGGATCGTCACCGAATGCGGCGACGTGTTCTCGATCGCCGTGATCCCCCGCTCCTCGAACCAGTCGATCGAGGCCGCCGCCGCCGCCCGCCCCGACCCGTTCAACGCCACGACCTTGTCCGTCCCCTTCGGCGCATACAGGCAGAAGCAATCCCCCCCGATCCCCGTCGACTGCGGCTCGATCACACCCAGCACCGCCACCGCCGCCACCGCCGCATCCATCGCGTTCCCACCGGCCCGCAACACATCCAGCGCGGTCAGCGTCGCCGCCGGCATCGCCGTCGCCGCCATGCCATGCGTGGAATAGACCGGGCTGCGGCCGGGAAGATGGAAGTCGCGCATCGGTTCGTGCCCTAGAGGTGGTCGCCCAGCATCCTCCACCCGGCGCAAAGCCGCAATTGGCTGGCCTTCCAAGCCCTAGCAAAGTCCGGGGGCCTGGGGCCAAGGCCCCCGCGGGTCGAGGGCAGAGCCCTTGCCTTCCCCCCCCTAATAAGTCGTCAACCCCCCATCCACCATCATAGGCGACCCGGTAACCATCGCCGCCGCCGGAGAAGCCAGGAACACGATCACCCCCATCAGATCCTCCACCACCCCCACCCGCCCGATCGGCAACCGCGACAGCATCATCGCCGCCGTCTCCGGATCGTCCAGCATCGGCTTCACCAGCGGCGTCGCGATCCACGTCGGGCACAGCGTGCACACCCTGATGCCATGCCGCCCCAGCTCCAGTGCCATCCCCTTCGTCATCCCCTCGATCGCGTGCTTCGTCGCCGTGTAGACGCTGATCGTCTCCCGCGCGACATGCCCGTTCACGCTCCCCATGTTGATGATCACCCCCCCCGCCCCGGCCGCCACCATCCCCTGCGCCACCGCCTGAGCCACCGTGAACGCCGCCCGGATGTTCAGATCCAGCATCGCATCCAGCGCCCCGTCGCTGATCTCCAGGAACGCCTCCCGGGTGTTCCGCCCCGCATTGTTCACCAGGATCCCGAACGGACCCTCCGCCGCGATCGCCGCCCGCGTCGCCGCCCGGTCCGTCACATCCATCGCCACCGCCCGCGCCTTCAGCCCCCGCGCGACCAGCGCCGCCACCGTCGCCTCCATCGGCCCCGTCCGCCGCGCCGCCAGCACCACCTCCGCCCCCGCGTCCGCCAGCGCGATCGCCGCCGCCTCCCCGATCCCGCTGCTCGCCCCCGTCACCAGCGCCCGCTTGCCATCCAGCCGGAACGAAGGGGTCTGCGCCAAGGCGGCAACGGTCGCGGCGGTCATGGATGCGGTCTCCGGCAACGCCGGGGACGCTGGCATGGGGTGTGGCCCGTGGCAACATTGGCGGGCATGATGCCCGCATGAGCGACGCCCCACTCTCCTTCGCCGAATTCGAACGGGTCGACATCCGCGTCGGCACCGTCATCGACGCCCAACCCTTCCCCGAAGCCCGAAAGCCCGCGATCAAGCTTTGGATCGACTTCGGCGCACCCCTGGGCGTGAAGAAATCCTCCGCCCAGATCACCACCCACTACGCCATCGAGACCCTTATCGGCCGCCAGGTCTGCGCCGTCGTCAACTTCCCGCCCCGGCAGATCGGCCCCTTCCGCAGCGAGGTCCTCACCCTCGGCATGCCCGACGACCACGGCGCCGTCGTGCTCATCCGCCCGGACCTCCCGGTCCCCGACGGCGGGCGGCTCTTCTGATGCAGCGCGCCTACGCCACCGTCACCTGGGACCAGCTCCACCGCGACGCCCGCAGCCTCGCCGCCGCCCTCATGCCCCGCGGCCCCTTCACCGGTCTCGTCGCCATCACCCGCGGCGGCCTCATCCCCGCCGCCATCGTCGCGCGCGAACTCGAATGCCGCCTCGTCGAATGCGTCTGCGTCGCCAGCTACGACGAGGAAGCCCGGGGCGAGCCCCGCCTTCTGAAACCCCCCGCCGCCGCCGGCGACGGCGAGGGCTGGGTCATCGTCGACGACCTCGTCGATAGCGGCACCACCGCCCGCATGGTCCGCGCCCTCCTCCCCCGCGCCCACTTCGCCTGCCTCTACGCCAAGCCCGCCGGCGCCGCCGTCGCCGACACCTGGGTGGTCGAGGTTCCCCAGGACACCTGGGTGCTTTTCCCCTGGGACACCGCCCCCCTCTTCGTACCCCCGATGGCGCGGGCACCGGGGTGACAAACAACGGGATCATGAAGGCCAAGGGGCGTCGCCCCTTGGAACCCCATCAAAGGCAAGCCTTTGAAAACCAGACCTTCAGGATCGGGGTCTGGGGCCCGAGGCCCCAGCGGGTCAAGGGCAGAGCCCTTGAAATCCCCTACCCCACCCGCCCCCACCCCTCCGCGCCCATATACGCCACCCGCCCCCCGCACACCGTCGCCACCACCCCCCCGCCCCCCGGCTCCACCAGCACCAGGTCCCCCCGG
>CAXTPG010000140.1:0-9585 GCA_964246015.1 uncultured Acetobacteraceae bacterium | reverse complement strand
GCGACATGCCCGGCTTCTTCCTCAACACCATGGCCCAGGGCGCCGCCATCGTCGAAGCCCTCGGCCGCGACAGGCTCGGCCTCCAGTTCGACGTCTACCACTGCCAGGTCACCGAAGGAGACATCACCAAGCGCATGGAAGCCCTCATGCCCGTCATCGCCCACATGCAGATCGCCGACGTCCCAGCCCGAAACGAACCCGGCACCGGCGAAATCGGATGGCCCTACGTCTTCAAAACGATGGACCGACTCGGATACCAGGGATGGGTCGGATGCGAATATCGGCCAGCCGCAGACACGGTCGCCGGTCTCACGTGGCGGGACCGTTACGGAATTTGACGCTATTTAAGGGATCAAGGCGAAAGAAAGGGACGAGCTTAAGACTTTCTTGACGTTGTAATCACATACAGATGTGGCGATTTTTGAGTACAACTGTGCGGGGGTTCGCCACAGATGGAACAAGGGATGCGCTTCGCGGAAATTGGCCAGCAATTGAGGGCCTACCGAATGGAATCCGGCCTGCGTGCCGAGGAAATCGCCGCGCGTCTCGGCGTCTCCCGCGCAGCACTGTATCGCTATGAAAAAGGCGAGGTCATCAAGCTCGACACGGTCAAACGCCTGGCCGAACTGCTGAAGGTCTCGCCCCTTTCACTGCTGGGCATCGGTGTCGAATATTACAGCCGCACCGTCGGATATTTCGAACGCATCCGCCAGATCGAGGAAAGCGCCGACCAGATCCTCCAGGCCTTCGGCGCCGAATGCTACCTCACGACCTCGGACGCCTTCGACACCGCACTCGCGGAATCGATGGCCGCTGCCGTCGCGATGCCCGGAATCGACCGGTCCGCCGCACAAGTCACCATGGACCAGGTGCTCGCCCTCCTCGCCGCCCGCAAACGCGCCTTCCAGCAGCGCCGCCCCGGCATCATCGCCCTCCTCTGCGCAACCTCCGTCCGCGCCTTCCTCGAAAACGGAATCATGCCCGGCCTCCAGGTCTCCCCCGCCCTGCGCGAACGCAACCGCGCCGTCGCCGCCACCGAGATGGAACGGATCGCCGGCATGATGGAAACCGAACCCATGGGCCTCCAGTTCGGCCTCATGGCCACCGCCGAACCGAACAGCGGCTTCGTCATCCTCCGCGGCCGCGACCGCGCAACCCTCGCCGTGAACCCCTTCCGCGCCGACAGCGTCCCCCTCGCCCAGACCGGTGTCGCAATGATAACCGGCGCCGACGAAGCCGTCGCAGCCCACCAGCGCGTCGCCGAAGCCATGTGGCGCGACGCCATCCGCGGTCCCGCCGCCGCCACCGCCCTCCGCGAAATGATCGCCGCCCGCTAACCAAAACCGTAGGGTGGAATGCCCGACCGCATTCCACCAGTCCAAGCACAGGCCCCGCCCGCAGCGCCGGCGCCCCACCCGATCACCCCAGATGCCCATGCTCCCGGGCCCAGGTCGCGATCGGCTCCCGCAGGCTCGCCGCCCCCCGGTCGTTCCGCCGCAACGCCCCCAACAACCCCCGCAACTCCCCCAGATCCACCCGCGCCATCATCGCCTTCAGCCGCAACAGGCTCGCCGCCGGCATCGACAGCGTCGTGATCCCCAACGCCGCCAGCGCCAACGCCTCCAGCGGCCGCCCCGCATGCTCCCCGCACACCGAAACCTCCACCCCGGCCGCCGCCGCCGCCGCCTGGACCCGCTCCAACGCATCCAGCGCCGGCGCGCTCAACAGATCGTAGCGGTTCGCCAGCGCCGGCGTCCCACGGTCCGCGGCAAACAGGAACTGCATCAGGTCGTTGGACCCGATCGACACGAAATCCGCATCCTTCATCAACGCCGGCAGCTGGAACAGCAGCGACGGCACCTCGATCATGCTCCCCACCTGCAGCCGCTCCGGCGCCGGCCGTACCCGCGCGGCCTCGACGAACAGCAGGGTCCGCGCCGCCCGGAACTCGGCCACCGTCGCCACCATCGGAAACATCACGGAAAGCGGACGCCCCCCCGCCGCCAGCAGCAGCGCCCGCAACTGCCGCCGCAGCAGCGCCGGCCGATCGAGCCCGATCCGCAGGCTCCGCCACCCCATCGCCGGGTTCTCCTCCTCCTGCGGCGCCGCATCCGGCAGCAGCTTGTCCCCCCCCAGATCCAGCGTCCGGAACCGCACCGGCCGCTCCCCCGCCGCGTCCAGCACCCGCGCATACAGCGCCGCCTGCTCCGGCACGTCCGCGATGCTCCCCCGCGCCAGCATCGCGATCTCCGTCCGGAACAGCCCGATCCCCGCCGCCCCCGTCGTATCCAGCTGCTCCACCTCCAGCGCCAGACCCACGTTCAGCATCAACTGCAACGAAACCCCGTCCGCCGTCCGCGCCGGCAGCAGCCGCTGCGCCGCATACCCCCGCTCCGCCTCCGCCCGCACCAGCAGCGCCCGGTCATACGCCGCCCGGACCTCCTGATCCGGCCGCAGGATCAGCTGCCCCTCATCGGCATCGAGCACGGCCAGGTCCCCCGCCTCCACCGCCTCCAGCGCCCCCCGCGCGCCCCCCAGCGCCGGCAGCCCCAGCGCCCGCGCCAGGATCGCCGCATGCCCGCCCCCGCTCCCCTCCTCGATCATGACGCCCGCGATCCCCCGCGCATGCCACTCCAGCAGCTGCGCCGGCCCCAGCCGCCGGGTCATCAGGATCGCCCCCGCCGGCACCGGCGCCGCCCCCGTCTCCCCATCCAGCGCCGCCAGCAGCCGCCCCGCCAGATCCTCGAGATCCGCCAAACGCTCCCGCAGATACGGATCCGCGATCCGCTTCATCCGGCTCCGAACCTCGTTCGTCACCCGATGCACCGCCGCTTCGGCCGACAAGCCCCCGTCGATCGCCTCCCGCACCCGGCGCATCCACCCCCCGTCCTGCGCCACCAGCCGCGTCGCCTCCAGCACCGCCCGCGGCCCCTCCCCGTCCGGCATGCTGCTCTCGATCAGCTCCTCCAGCGACTGCCGCATCGTCGACGCCGCCGCCCCCAGCCGCCGCAGCTCCGCCGCCGGGTCCTCCGCCAGCAGCCGCCGGATCGGCGCCCCCATCCCATGCAGCACCACCGGCCCGATCGCGATCCCCGGCGCGATCCCGTTCCCCGCGAAGAACCGCGGCACCGTCGCCGCCACCCCCTGCTCCGCCCCGTCCGTCGCCCCCGCCTGCGCCAGCACCTCCGCCAGCAGCATCGCCACCGTCTCCAGCACCTCGCACTCGTCCTCGGCGTACAGCCGCGGCGCCCGGTTCTGCACCGCGATCACCCCCAGCGTCCGCCCCGCCCGCCGCACCGGCACCGCCAGCAGCGACGCATACGGGTCCTCCCCCGTCTCCGGCCGATACGCGAACGACGGATGGTTCTGCGCGTCCGGCAGGTTCTGGATCGCCCCCGTCGCCGCCGTGATGCCCACGATCCCCTCGCCCACCCGCAGCCGCGTCCGCCCCACCGCCTCGGGGTTCAGGCCGAACGTCGCCGTCAGCTCCAGCAGGTCCCCCGGCCGCATCGCATAGACCGTGCACACCTCCGCCACCAACTCGGCCGCGACGAGCTGCGTCAGGTCCCGCAGCACCGCCCCGCCATCCGCCGTCCCCGCCATCAGGGTCCGCAGCTTGGCCAGCAGGCGGCGCGTCCCGGGCACTACGCCGCCACCGTCAGTCGGCGTCCAGCGCCGCGCGCGCCTGGTCCACCAGCTCCTCGATGATGGCGGTGATCGGCTGCACCGCCGTCACCATCCCCACCGACTGCCCCGCCATCACCGAACCCGTCTCCACGTCCCCGTCGATCACCGCGCGCCGCAGCGCCCCCGCCCAGAAATGCTCGATGCCCAGTTGCGCCTGCTCCCGCGTCAAGGACCCGTCGGCCACCCGCCGCACCATCTCCGCCTGGTGCTGCACGAACCGCTCCGTCGCCGCATTCGCCAGCGCCCGCACCGGGATCACCGGGAAGTCCGGGTCCAGTTGCACGCTCGGCAGCGCATCCCGCGCCCGCGCATGGATGAACGCATGCTTGAACCGCGGATGCGCGATGCTCTCCGCCGCCGCCGCGAACCGCGTCCCAAGCTGCGCCCCCGCGGCCCCCATCCGCAGATACGCCGCGATCGCCTCCCCCCGCCCGATTCCCCCCGCGACGAACACCGGCACCTCGGTCACATGCGGCAATATCTCCTGCGCCAGCACGTTCAACGACACCGGCCCGATATGCCCCCCGGCCTCCGACCCCTCGATGACCAGCGCATCCGCCCCTGCCCGGATCAGCCGCTGCGCCACCACCAGCGCCGGCGCGAAGCAGATCACCCGCGCCCCCCCCGCCTTCACCCGCCGCACCGCCGCCCCCTTCGGCACCCCCCCCGCCAGCACGACATGCCCCACCCCGGCCGCCAGGCACGCGTCGATCAGCCCATCCAGCTCCGGATGCATCGTGATCAGGTTCACCCCGAACGGCGCCCGCGTCAGCGCCTGCGTCCCCGCGATCTCCGCCGCCAGCGCCACAGGCCCCATCGAACCGCCCGCGATGACCCCGAACCCACCCGCGTTGCTGATCGCCGAGACCAGGTGCCGCTCGCTCACCCAGCTCATCGCCCCGCCCAGGATCGCATGCCGCGTCCCCAGGAACGCCGCCCCCCGCGCCTGCAACCGATCGAGCCGCCCCCGGCCCGTCGTCAACCCAAGCGTATGGTCAGGCGGCATCTAGACCATAGGCGGTGTGCAGCGCGCGCACCGCGAGTTCCGTATACTCCGCCGCGATCAGCACGCTCACCTTGATCTCGCTCGTCGAGATCACCTGGATGTTGATCCCCTTCGCCGCCAGCGTCGCGAACATCGTGTTCGCCACCCCCGCATGGCTCCGCATCCCCACCCCCACCACGCTGATCTTCGCGACATCCGGGTCCGCCAGCACCACGCTCGACCCGATCGCCCCGGCATGCTCGTCCAGGATCGCCCGCGTCCGCGCGAGATCCGCACGCCCCACCGTGAACGTCATGTCCGTCGTCCCCTCGGCCGACACGTTCTGCACGATCATGTCGACGTTCACGCTCGACTCCGACAGCGGCCCGAAGATCGCCGCCGCCACCCCCGGACGGTCCGGCACATGCCGCAGCGTGATCTTCGCCTCGTCGCGCGAATACGCGATGCCCGATACGATTGCCTGTTCCACGATCTCGTCCTCGTCCACCACCATTGTGCCGGGCTTGTCCTCGAAGCTGCTTAGCACCTGGACCCGGACGCGCTCCTTCATCGCCAGCTCGACGCTGCGCGTCTGCAGCACCTTCGCACCGACGGACGCCAGCTCCAGCATCTCCTCATACGCGATCTTGTCCAGCTTCCGCGCCTTAGACACGATCCGCGGGTCCGTCGTGTACACCCCGTCGACGTCCGTGTAGATGTCGCACCGCTCCGCCCGCAGCGCCGCCGCCAAGGCCACCGCCGACGTATCCGACCCCCCACGCCCCAGCGTGCTGATCCGCCCCCCGGGCCCGATCCCCTGGAACCCCGCCACCACCGGCACCTGCCCGGCCGCCATCGCCGCCAGCAGCGCCTCGCCCTCCACCCCCTCGATCCGCGCCCGCCCATGCGCCCCATCCGTCCGCAACGGGATCTGCCACCCCGCCCAGGACCGCGCCTCCACCCCCAGCGTATGCAGCGCGATCGCCAGCAGCCCGCTCGTCACCTGCTCCCCGGTCGCCACCACCGAGTCGTACTCCCGCGCGTCGTGCAACGGGCTCAGCGCCTGGCACCACCCCACAAGCTGGTTCGTCACCCCCGACATCGCCGAAACCACGACCGCGACCCGGTGACCCGCATCCACCTCGCGCTTCACCCGCCCCGCAACGGTCCGGATCCGGTCGAGATCCGCGACCGACGTGCCGCCGAACTTCATCACGATCACAGCCATGGCGCCGAAACTCTCCCCCGCCTGCACAGCCGCCGGGTTGCGGCACCGCGGAACCCGGTTCACATACCGGCGGCAAGACAGGCGGGCAACATGACGGCAGCGCAAGGCACCCCGGCTTCGACCAGCCCGACATCCGTCCGTGCCGAAGAAGTCGCCCGCTTCGACGCCCTCGCCGCCCGATGGTGGGACCCGGCCGGACCCATGCGCCCGCTCCACGCCATGAACCCCCTCCGCACCGCCTGGATCGACGCCCGCATCCGCGCCACCCACGGCGGCCCCGTCCGCCTGCTCGACATCGGCTGCGGCGCCGGCATCGCCGCCGAGGCCCTCGCCCGCATGGGCCACACCGTCCTGGGCCTCGACGCCGCCCCCGAACCCATCGCCGCCGCCCGCACCCACGCCGAAGCCGAAGGCCTCGCCGTCGCCTACCGCACCGGCGCCCCCGAACACCTCGTCGCCGAGAACCTCCGCTTCCCCGCCATCACCGCGCTCGAGGTCATCGAGCACGTCCCCGACCCCGCCGCCTTCCTCCGCCTCCTCGCCACCCTCCTCGAACCCGGCGGAACCCTCATCCTCTCCACCCTCAACCGCACCCTCCGCTCCCTCGCCGTCGCAAAGCTCGGCGCCGAATACCTCCTCCGCCTCCTCCCCATCGGCACCCACGACTGGTCCCGCTTCATAACCCCCGCCGAACTATCCGCCGCCGCCCGCCCCGCCGGCCTCCGCCTGGCCGCCACCGCCGGCATGACCTACGACCCCCGGCACCGCACCTGGTCCGAAACCCGCGACCTCTCCATCAACTACATCGCCCACCTGACCCCCGAGGCGCCCCGCGTCCCCCCGCCCCCGTAGGGTGGGTTGCCCTTCAACCCACCACCCCCGCCCCCGCCCCCGCAAACAAAAAGTCACCACTCCATAATCCAAAGGCAAACCCGTAGGGTGGGTTGCCCTTCAACCCACCACCCGCACCGCCGCAAACCAGTCAATCACCACCCCGCACAATCCAAAGGCAAACCCGTAGGGTGGGTTGCCCTTCAACCCACCCCCCCCCGCACCCCCGCAATCAAGCAATCACCACCCCACCCAATCCAATGGCAAACCCGTAGGGTGGGTTGCCCTTCAACCCACCACCCCCGCACCCCCGCAAACAAAAAATCACCACCCCGCATAATCCAAAGGCAAAGCCGTAGTAGACTTCAAGACCTCGATAGCAAAGCTCGCACTGACATCATAAAGATCGATCCGCGCGATCAACCGCTTATACACATCGTCATAAGCCCCGATCCCCGGCACGACGACATGCAGCAGATAATCGATCTGCCCCGCCATCCGGTAGAACCCCACCACCTCCGGCATGTCCATCACGCACGCACAGAACGCCTCCGCCCACGAGGCCTTGTGCTGGTTCGTCCGGATCGACACGAACACGTTGACCCCGACATTCACCTTCCCCGCATCCAGCAGCGCCACCCGCCCCCGGATCACCCCCGCCTCCGTCAACCGCTGCACCCGCCGCCAGCACGGCGAAGCCGAAACCCCCGCCCGCTCCGCCAGCTCCGCAACCGGCATCGAGGCATCCCGCTGCAACCAGTGGAGGATCCGCCGATCCACCTCGTCCAAGGCAACAGATTCCACGATCACGCTCCAACCCGGCACAGGATCACAGCAACCTCACGAGATCCCACAAAATCCGCAATCGAAATCCCCGGCCACGCCCGCATCATCCTGCAGCACGGACGGCACGGAGACTGACGATGGCACTCTCGTTCACCCAACACCCGCACGAAGTCGGCGAAACCTACGCCGAGCACTTCACCGTCGCCGGCAGCTTCGGCGTCGCGATGATCCTGGGCGGCCTCGCCTGCCTCGTCCACGCGGCCCTGCCCTTCCTCTGCACCACGACCGGCTCCCGCACCATCCGCCGCCTGCACGACCGCATGGTCACCAACCGCACCCGCGCTCCGGCCCCCAGCGGCGCCACCCCCCGCTAAACCCGCCCGAACGCCCCCGACCGCCTGCGCGGAAAGCTCGGGCCGACGGCCCCGCTCACCCGTCCGCCCGAGGCACCCAGGGAATGCGAGCAATCGGCACCCCCTCCTCCGCCAAGGCCTCCGCCTGCTCCGGCGTCGCATCCCCATAGATCGCCCGCGCCGGCGTCTCCCCCTGATGGATCGCCCGGGCCTCCTCCGCAAACCGCTCCCCCACGTTCTCGCAACTCCGCTCCACCTCGGCCCGAAGCTTCTGCAGCAACCCCCGAACCTGGTCCGGCATCGCCACCCCCCCCTTCACGGCCGGCTCCGGCGCCGGAGCCGGCACGGGCTCCCCTCCCGCCTCACGCCCCGCCCCCTCCTCACGCCCGGCCGCATCCACGACCCCGCCCCGCTTCCCGATCCGCGGAGCCATCAACGCCCGGTTCACCCGCGTCCCCCCGCACACCGGACACGCCACCAACCCGGCCGCCGCCTGCCGATCGAACGCCCCACTATCCCGGAACCACCCGTCGAACGAATGATCCTCACTGCACCGCAACTGATAGTGGATCATCGCCCTTCACTTCGCCACCAAACCCACACCCTGGCCGATCCCCCCCACCCCCGCAATCCCGCCCAAACGACCAGCCCGCGCCAACGCCCCCGCACCCCGGGGCCACCCCCCACCCACCGCGGAACACCCGTGGCCAGGGCAACTCCGCCCAACCCATGACAACCGCCCTCGTCCCGGCCACCTCTCGTCTCAGGTTACAAGGTGAAGAGTGAACACCCCAGCCGTTTCGAGAAGACACAGGGCGGGTTCCAGCCAAGGTCTCGCAGGCACGGGACGCAAATGGAAGACCGGTCAGCCCATCGCGCCCCAACAGGCATCAGCTCCGGAGTGTCGTTTTCTGGCCGGGAGCGGACTGGCGGGTTTTGATCGTCACGATAATGAAAGCGGTCCTCCGCGAGCGTCACCCGGTCGGCGGCGCACGACCAAAGTCGCGCGTAGTATGGCGGAATGCCTGTTCTGGGAGGCCGTCCCAACTGTACCCGGTCCAAGGCATCAACAAGCAAGCGTAGGGTGGGGTGCTCTTCCGCACCCCACCATCAGCCCGAAGCCGGTGCAGCAAGCGTAGGGTGGGGTGCTCTTCCGCACCCCGCCATCACCCCGGAGCCGGTGCGATCATTCCAGCTCACCCTCGGCCGATCGGGCAGGGCCAGGGCAAAGAAGTATGTCTCTCCTCGCACGCGATGGCGGCGGTAGTCGGGCATGCGTCGGAGTCGTGCATCGTGACACTGCTTGTCGCATCGGTGGATGGGGGTGCGTGCTCGTGGGGTGGCCGAGATATGGCGCCAACCCGCCATCCACCCCTCCATCCCCCTTGACACCCCATCAAGGGAAATAGTCCTATATCCCCATGACCCCCCACCCCACCCCCACCGAACCGACGATCGAGGAAAACCACCAGTTCCACCGCGGCCTCCTCCGCGAACTCCTCGAAATGGGCATCGGCCTCGCCCGAACCGTCCACGTCAAGGCCATCCACCAGGCCGAAGCCGAAACCCAAGCCGAAACCGCCGCCCTCCCGCCAACCTCACGCCCCGCGCCCACCCCGGACCCCATCATCCAGTTCGAGCGCATCTCCCGCACCATCCGCCGAACCATCGCCCTCGCCCGCGTCCTCGACGCCCCCCCCCCCCCCCCCCCCCCC
>CAXTPG010000139.1:0-9647 GCA_964246015.1 uncultured Acetobacteraceae bacterium | reverse complement strand
ATGCAGGCTCGCCAGGAACCCCGGTCCGAAATACGCGCAATGCGGCACCACCCGCACCCCCATCGCCTCCCCCAGCGCCACCACCTTCCGAACCTCCGTCACCCCCCCGATCTTCGTGACGCTCGGCTGCGCCACATCCACCGCCCCCGCCGCCATCATGTGCCGGAAATCCACCAGGCTCGCCGCGTTCTCCCCCGCCGCGATCGGCACCCCCCGCCCCCGCACCCGCGCCAGCGCCGCATGGTCCTCCGGCGGCCAAACCGGCTCCTCCAGCCAGTGCAGGTCCAGCGGACGCAGCGCATCCGCCATCGCGCACGCCTCGTCCGGAGCCCACGGGCAGTTCGTGTCGTTCATCAACAGGACGTCCGGCCCCACCGCCTCCCGCGCCGCCCGCACGGCCGGCTCCGTCACCTCATGCAGCTTCACCGCCCGATACCCCTGCGCCACCGCCGCGGCGGCATTGCGCGCCACCACCGCCGGGTCCGAGTAGCGCAACAGGCTGGCATACGCCCGCACTGTCTCCCCCGCCCCGCCCAGCAGCCGATGCAGCGGCACCCCCGCCCGCTTCCCCGCCAGGTCCCACAGCGCGATATCGACACCGCTCAGCGCATAGCTCATCGGCCCGCCCCGCCCGTACAGGTGCACCGCCTGGTGCGCCCTATGCATCGTCCCCGCGATGTCCGCGGCATCCAGCCCCACCATCATCGGCCCCACCAGGCTGTCCAGCGCCGCCCGCGTCGCCGGCACCGCCCCGTGCCCGAACGCCTCACCCCACCCCACCAGCCCATCCTCGGTCGCGACCCGCACCAGCAGGATATCGAGCGTCGTCCAATCCTTCCCCGCCACCCGGTGCCGCGGCCCGTCATACCCGTACGGAATCGCCAGCACCGTCGTCGAGATCGACTCGATCCTCACGCCAGCGCCCCCGCCCCCAGGTACGCATGCTCCAGCCGCGCGGCCAGCCCCGGCTCGTCGGCCCGGGCCTCCAGCACGATCCGCCCCTGCGCCAGCGCATAGGCCCGGTCCGCCACCGCCAGCGTCTTCTCCACCAGCTGCTCCACCAGGAGCACCGCCGTCCCCTGCGTCCGCAGCCGGGCCAGCACCGAAAGCACCCGGTCCACCAGCACAGGCGACAACCCGGCCGAAGGCTCGTCGATCAGCAGCAGCCGCGGTTGCCGCACCAGCCCCTGCGCCACCGCCAGCATCTGCTGCTGCCCCCCGCTCAGCGCCCCGCCCCGCTCGTGCCGCTTCTCCGCGATCTCCGGAAAATGCGCCAACGCCTCCTCGATCCGCCGCGCCCGCTCCGCCCGCGCTACCCCGAAGGCCGCCAGCGCCAGGTTGTCCTCCACCGAAACCTGCGTGAACACCCGGTGCCCCTCCACGACATGCACCAGCCCCCGCCGCGCGCACGCCCGCGGATCCGCCCCCCGCAGGCTGGCCCCATCCAGCCGCGCCTCCCCCGCCGTCCACGGCAGCAGACCCGACAACGACTTCAACAGCGTCGTCTTGCCCGCCCCGTTCGGCCCGAGCAACGCCACGATCTCCCCCGCCTCGATCCGCAGCGACACCCCCCGCAACACCCCGATCTTGCCATACCCCGCATCCAGCCCCTCGACCGCCAGCAGATCACCGCCCGAGGTACGCATCGACAACCTCCTGATGCGATCGAACCTCGGCCGGTGTCCCGCTGGCCAGCGTCCGCCCGAGATTGAGTACCGTAACCCGCTCGCAGATCGCGAAAATCAGGTCCGCGTGGTGCTCCACCAGCAGCACCCCCGTCCCCGCCCGGGCGATCGCCTGCACCAACTGCCCCAGCCGCTCGATCTCGTCGAAGCTCAACCCCGCCGCCGGCTCGTCCAGCAGCAGGAACCGCGGCGACGGCATCAACGCCCGCGCAATCTCCAGGAACCGCAACTCGCTGTGCTGCAACCGGTCCGCCCGGACCTCCGCCAGCGCCTCCAGCCCCACGACCTGCAACGCCAGCATCGCCCGCGCCCGCGCCGCCCCTTCCTCCCCCCGGCTCCGCGGCAGCGCCAGCAACGCCTCCGCCATCGTCGCCCGCCCCAGGATCGCGCCGCCGATCATCACGTTCTCCAGCACGCTCGCCTCGCCCACGATCCGCGGCGTCTGGAACGTCCGCGCGATCCCCGCCCCCGCCCGCACCGACGGCCGCCCCGGCGGCAACCCCACCCCATCCACCTCGACGCTGCCCGACTGCGGCGCATTGAACCCGCAGATCGCGTTCAACGTCGTCGTCTTCCCGCTCCCGTTCGGCCCGATCAGCCCATGCACCTCCCCCGGATGCACCTCCAGATCCAACCCGTCGATCGCCCGCACCGCGCCGAAGCTCAGGCTCACCCCCCGCAACCGCATCACGCCCCGCCCCGGCGGCCCCAGCAGCCCGGCCAGCAGCCCCGCCCGCGGCACGATCGCCCGCCCCGCCGCCAGCGGACGCCGGTTCCGGAAATCCAGCAGCGCCGCGATCCCCCCCGGCACCAGCAGCACGATCCCCAGCAGCAGCGCCGCATACAGGAACGTCGACCACGCCACCAACGGCGCCGCGAACTCCGGCAGCGCCGTCAATATCAGCGTCGCCAGCAACGGCCCCAGAACGCTGCCGCGCCCCCCGATCAGGATCGCGATGAAGAACAGCACCGACAGGTCGAACGTGAACGCGTCCGGCGTGATGTAGCTCTGCAACGTCGCGAACAGCCCGCCAGCCACCGCCGCCAGCGCCCCGCTGACCAGGAACACGCTCATCAGCAGCGGCGCCTTCGCGATCCCGCTCGCCTCCGCCGCCACCTCCGCGTCCCGCAGCGCCACCAGCCCCCGCCCGAACCGGCTCCCCGCCACGTTCAGCGTCATCCAGGTACAGACCGCCGCGATCCCTACGCACAGGAAATAGAACCCGACGGCGCTGTCGAACGGCGCCCCGAACGCCGGCCCCGGCAGCCCGATCCCGCCCCCCGTGACGCTCGTCCACGCCAGCGCGATCTGCGTCACGATCGTCGCGAACCCCAGCGTCGTCATCGCGAAGTAGAACGTCCGCAGCCGCAGCGCCGGCAACCCCACGAACACGCCCGAAACCGCCCCCACGACCGCCGCCGCCCCCAGCGCGACCCACGGATTGACCCCCGCCTTCTCCACCAGAATGGAGCTGGTGTACGCCCCCAGCGTCAGCAGCGCGACATACCCGATCGCCAACTGCCCGGCGAACCCCACGACCAGGTTCAACCCCGCCACCAGCACCCAATAGATCGCCGCACGCGTGGCGATCACCGTCCAGTAATCCTCATGCAGCGCCGGCAGCAGCAACGCCGCCAGCAGCACGCCCAGATACGGCAACGCCGCAGAAAGCCGCGCCGGCGCCCCGGAAGCAGGCGCCGCGATCACCACCCCCGACACCCTGAACCCCCCACGCTTACACGCGCCGTGCGGCAGGCGCGCCGAACAACCCCTGCGGCGCCGCCAGCAAGGTCACGATGAACACCGCGAACACCGCGACCGAGGAGAACACCCCCCCCACCATGAAATTCGCCGCCTGCTGGAACAGCCCCAGCGCCAGCCCGCCCACGACCGCGCCCCGGTTGTTCCCCAACCCACCCAGGGCAACCGGCACGAACCCGTAGAAGTTCAGCATCGCCCCGTTCGCAAAGAACGCCAGCAGCAACTGCCCGCTGCTGAACCCCGCCAACCCCGCGATCGCCCCGGCCAGCGCATAGCTCGCCATCCGCAGGTTCCGCTCCGGCAGCCCCAGCGCCCGCGCCGCATAGTTGTCCTCGGCGATGGCCACGAACGCCCGCCCCACCAGCGTCCGCCGATACATCCACTCCAGCCCGGCGATCACCCCCGCGCACGCCAGCACCGGCAACCAGAACTTCTCGTCGGTCACCCCCGACCCGACGCCCAGCAACCGCGGAAACGGCTGCGGCTCCGTGCTCCACTCGATCGCCGCCAACTGCTGGATCATCAGCGCCGCCGCAAGCGTCGACAGCACGTACAGATGCTGCTCCAGCTTCGCCAGCACCGGCCGCACCGCGACCACCTCCGTCACCACCCCCACCAGCGCGCACGCCAGAAGCGTCAGCACCAGCCCCACCACGATCGGCAGCCCGAGCTTCAGGATGAACATCGCCCCGAACACGCCGCCCAGCATGCCCAACTGCCCGGTCGTGAAGCTCATCACCCGGCTGGCCGAGAACATCACGTTGTACGTGATCCCGATCAGCGCATACACCGCCCCGAGCGCCAGCCCCGAGGCGATGATCGACGCCAGCACGGCTCAGCCGTACCCGGGCGCCAAGGCAAAAGCCCCGTCCCGCTGCGAGTTCGCCCGTGACATCACGACATCCTCCTGCGGATACCCGTTATGCTCGGCCGCCGTGTAGCTGTACTCGCCGTACACGCCGGGATATCGCTTCAACCCGTTCCAGTACGCCATGATCGCTTCCGGAGTCCCCGCCCCGGACTCGACGGCCTTCGCGACCAGGTTCACCGCATCGTACCCGCACGCCACCCACCACAGCGACGTGTCGGCCAGGTCCAGCTTCCCCTTCGTCCGGTCCACGAACGCCTGGCTCCGCGCCGGCAGCTTCCCCGCCGCGTCGAAGCTGCACGTCCGATACCCCACCATATAGACCTTGTCCCAGTTCGCCGGCTTCTCCAGCAGGTTGCGGATCTCCCCGGCCCCCAGCGACGGATGCCCCACGATCGGCACGTCCCACCCCAGCGTCGCCCGCACGTTCATCAGCCGCGACAGCAGACCCACGCTCACGGTCCAGACCACGATCGCCTTCGCCCCGGCACTCCGCGCCCGCAGCATGTCCGGCGTCACGTCCGGCTGCGTCGCATCGATCTGCGCCTGCGTCACCACCGTCGCGCCATCCTTCCCGAACCCGGCGACGCTCGCCTGCACCGCGCTCGTGCCATACCCCGTCGTGTCGCCGAAGACGGTGACCTCCTTCACCCCCAACTGCTTCAGCACGTACCCGCGCACCGCGTCGTCCCACTGCGTGTTGCTGGGCGCAATCCGGTACGCCCCCGGATACTTCGCGACGTCGATCAGGCTGTCGACCACGCAGGGATGGATGCACGGCATCTTTGCCCGCGCCATGATCGGCGTCGTCGCCAGCGCCTCGCCCGAGTTCGTGGGACCCCACACCGCATGGACCTTCGCGCGGCTGATCAGCTCCTGCGTCGCGTTCACCGCCTTCGTCGGATCGCCCTGCGTGTCCCGCGCGATGATCTCCACCTTCCGGCCGCCGCGCGCATTGATCTCATCCGCCGCGAACATCACCCCGCGGTTGAACCCGATCGCGGGCGCCGAGCTCGGCCCCGTCAACGCCGCCAACCACCCCACCTTGATCGGCTCGTTCGCCTGCGCGCGGACGACGGCCGGTGAAGCGAGGCCGGCAGCGGTGGCCAGCAGCAGCGTACGGCGGCTCGTGTCCATGTGGTTCCCCCCGGGATGCGCCCACCTTTCATGGTGGGTCGTAAGGCCGAACACTCCGCCACCCCCGCCATCACGTCAATCTTCCCCATAGCCCTGAAAGAGCACCACCATGGGCACCAAGCCCTTGCCCACGACCGAATCGAATCAACACTCGAAACCAGGACCCTCGATGGTCCCGCGCCGATACCTCCCCAATCCCAAAACCCCCGGTGGCGCCCGCCTTCCGCCAGCCAAACCCACCCGATCCTCGGCCTGGGACGAGAACCTTGGTGCTCTTGGTGCCCTTGGTGGTGAATCCCCCGCTAACCGCGCCGTAGCGCCGGCGTCCCGCCGGCCCGCCAGCCCCCATCCTCGTCACAAATCTGTAAGAAAACTGCAACACGCCTGTCCCCGACCCTCCCTAGGTTGCCGCTCGTCCGCAACAAGGATGACCACGGCGCTTGTCGAGTCCGAGGTCGGCCTACACGAGGTATCCCATGCACCCATTCACCAAGATGCTGGCGACAGCCGCCCTGGGCTGCGCACTCGCGCTCCCGGCCGCCGCCCAATCCATCACCGGCGCCGGCGCCACCTTCCCCAACCCCGTCTACCAGAAGTGGGGCGAGGCCGCGGCGAAGGCGATCAACATCCAGCTCAACTACCAGTCCGTCGGCTCCGGCGCCGGGCAGACCCAGATCAAGAACCGCACCGTCGATTTCGGCGCGTCCGACGCGCCCATGACCGACGCGCAGTTGAAGGAGGCCAACCTCCTGCAATTCCCCGCCGTCATGGGCTCCCTCGTCGCCATCGTGAATCTCCCCGGCGTCGAAGACAACAAGATGAAGCTGACGGGTGAGCTGCTGGCCGACATCTACCTCGGCAAGATCACCAAGTGGAACGACGCCAAGCTCGTCGAGATGAACAAGGGCCTCACCCTCCCCAACCTCGCCATCGCGCCCGTCTATCGCGCCGACGGCTCGGGCACGACCTTCGTTTGGGTCTCCTACCTCGCCGCCGTCTCGCCCGAGTGGAAAGACAAGGTCGGCGTCGGCACCTCCGTCCGCTTCCCCGCCGGCACGGGCGCGCGCGGCAACGAAGGCGTCGCCGGCACCGTCCGCAACACCCGCGGCGCCATCGGCTATGTCGAGAACGCCTACGCCACCCAGAACAAGCTCGTCTCCACCCAGCTTCGCAACAAGGCCGGCAACTTCGTCAGCCCCACCGCCGAAACCTTCCTCGCCGCCGCCGACAACGCCAACTGGTCGACCCCCAACTTCGCCGCCAACCTCATCGACCAGCAGGGCGCCAAAAGCTGGCCCATCGTCTCCCCCACCTTCATCCTGCTCCCCAAGGACGTGAAGGACCCGGCACGCACCACCGCCGTGCTCAAGTTCTTCGACTGGGCCTACAACAACGGCGCCAAGCTCGCGCAGGACCTCGAATACATCCCGCTGCCCGCGACCGTGCAGGCCGCCATCCGCTCGTCCTGGAAGACCGAGCTGAAGGGCCCCGACGGAAAGCCGATCGCCACGCCCTAACCCCGCCGTCCCACCTCCGCCGCCGGCAACCCCGGCGGCGGAGCCTGCTTCCCCTTGACCGTGAGACGAACAGTGCAACAGGCAGCGACGACCTTTGCCGGCCCAACCACCCCCGCCGTCCCCGCGCGCCGCAGCAGCGGCTCGGTCGGCGACGCCATCTTCGAATGGGCCTGCCGCATCGCCGGCGTCTTCGTCCTCGTGCTCCTCGGCGCCATCATCATCGGCCTCTTCATCGGCGCCCTGCCCGCCTTCCGCCAGTTCGGCCTCTCCTTCGTCTGGACCGAGCTGTGGGACCCCGTCGCCGACCAGTACGGCGCCCTGGTGCCCGTCTACGGCACCATCGTCACATCCATCCTGGCCCTCATCCTCGCCGTCCCCGTCGCGTTCGGCATCGCCTTCTTCCTCACGGAACTCGCCCCCGACTGGCTCCGCCGCCCCGTCGGCACCGCGGTCGAGCTGCTGGCCGCCGTCCCCTCCATCATCTACGGCATGTGGGGCTTCTTCGTCGTCGTCCCCCTCATGGCCCAATACATCCAGCCCCCCGTCATCGACACCATCGGCGAGCTGCCGGTCATCGGCTTCCTGTTCGCAGGCCCGCCGTTCGGCACCGGCATCCTCACCGCCGCCCTCATCCTCGCCATCATGATCATCCCCTTCGTCGCCGCCACGATGCGCGACGTCTTCCAGACCGTCCCCGCCGTGTTCAAGGAAAGCGCCTACGGCCTGGGGTCCACCCGGTGGGAAGTGATGTGGAATATCGTCCTCCCCTACACCAGCAAGTCCGTCGTCGGCGGCATCATGCTCGGCCTGGGCCGCGCCCTCGGCGAAACCCTCGCCGTCACCTTCGTCATCGGCAACGCCAACCGCATCACCACGACCCTCTTCGGCCCCGGCAACACCATCGCCTCCCTCGTGGCGCTCGAGTTCGGGGAAGCCGGCGCCGGCACCCTCAAGCTCTCCGCCCTCCTCGCCCTCGGCTTCATCCTCTTCGTCCTCTCCTTCATCGTCCTCGCAATCTCCCGCCTCCTCCTGAAACCCCGCGCGAAGGGAGCCTGAGCATGAGCGGCGCCACCACGATCGGCACAGGGGGCGGCGGGCACGCCCGCGACCCGGCCACCTCAGCCCGCCTCGGCGCACGCCGCAAGCGCAAGGACGCCGTCATGACCGGCCTCGCGGTCACGTCGACCGTCTTCGGCCTCATCTTTCTCGCATCCATCCTGCTCACCCTCTTCTGGCGCGGGCTGGAGGGCATGAGCCTCACGGTCTTCACCGACGTCACCCGCCCCCCCGGCTCCAACGGCGGCCTGCTCAACGCCATGGTCGGCACCCTCATCCAGGTCGGTCTCGGCACCGCCATCGGCACCCCCATCGGCATCCTCGTCGGCACCTACCTCGCCGAATACGCGCGCGGCTCGAAGCTCGGCGGCGCCGTCCGCTTCGTCTCCGACGTGCTGCTGTCCGCCCCCAGCATCCTCATCGGCCTCTTCGTCTACCAGCTCATGGTCTTGCCATTCGGCGGCTTCTCCGGCATCGCCGGCGCCGTCGCGCTCGCCATCATCATCATCCCCATCGTCGTCCGCACGACCGAGGACATGCTGCAGCTCATCCCCAACACGCTGCGGGAGGCCGTGATGGGCCTCGGCTCGCCGAAGTGGAAGATGATCACGCTCATCTGCTACCGCTCGGTCATGTCAGGCCTCATCACCGGCGTCCTCCTCGGCATCGCGCGCATCGCCGGCGAGACCGCGCCGCTGCTGTTCACCTCGCTCGGCAATCTCACCTGGTCGACCGACCTGCGGCAGGCGATGTCGAGCCTGCCCGTCACCATCTACGCCTACGCCGGGTCGCCGTACCAGGACTGGATCGCACTCGCATGGACCGGCGCACTCATCATCACCGTCAGCGTCCTGCTGCTGAACATCGTCGCGCGCGTCGTCTTGCGCAAATCCTGAGGGGACCATGAGCGAAACCACCAACACCGTCCCGACCCAGCCCGATCACGCGCACGCCGCCAACATCGGCGCCATGAGCGCGCGGTCCGGCGCAAGCCTCAACGAGGCCCGCATCGCCATCCGCAACCTCGACTTCTACTACGGCGCCAACAAGGCCCTGAAGTCGATCCAGCTCGACCTGCCGGAAAAGCAGGTCACCGGCATGATCGGCCCCAGCGGCTGCGGCAAATCCACCCTCCTGCGCGTCCTAAACCGCATGTACAGCCTCTACCCCGGCCAGCGCGCCGAGGGCGAGGTCATGATGGACGGCAAGAACCTCATCTCCCCCGACCAGGACATGAACGAACTGCGCAGCCGCGTCGGCATGGTCTTCCAGAAGCCCACGCCCTTCCCGATGTCGATCTACGACAACATCGCCTACGGCGTGAAACTCCACGAAAACCTCTCGAAGTCCGCGATGGCCGAGCGCGTCGAATGGTCCCTCACCCGCGCCGCCCTCTGGGGCGAGGTCAAGGACCGCGTCCACACCTCCGCCATGGGCCTCTCGGGCGGCCAGCAGCAGCGCCTCTGCATCGCCCGCACCATCGCGGTCCGCCCCGAGGTCATCCTGCTCGACGAACCCACTTCCGCGCTCGACCCCATCAGCACCCTCAAGGTCGAGGAACTGATCGACGAGCTGAAGCGCGACTTCACCATCGCCATCGTCACCCACAACATGCAGCAGGC
>CAXTPG010000138.1:0-9811 GCA_964246015.1 uncultured Acetobacteraceae bacterium | reverse complement strand
ACTCGGATCACGGATCGCAGGTCACGCGCCAGATGCCGCCGCCACGACGCTTACATTGAGACTGCGGAGAATGCGCGCCCGCTGCCTGCTGACCTGAGCGGCAAGAGCGGCCGAAGCGACGCCTTTCTGCCAACCCTTCGAACCCTTCAGCTTGACTAGCATGATGGTGACGAAGGTGTTCAGGCGCGTGCCCTGATCGATAGCGAAGCTATATGCGTTGTGGGCGTTGATGATCTGATCGCGAGTGATGTGGCGCTTCCCGTCTTCCTTCACGCTCTTAGGTTGACCGGCGTATGGTCCGCGCGTGGCTATGACGGGATCGTGGTGCAGGAACGGCTCTGGCTTCGGTTTCCGCCCGGCTTTGATTGTTATGGCTGAGGTGGGTATGTGGTGTTTAGCCATCGTTAAGGTGTCTTCCTCTTTCTACTCATCTACACAAACGGTGACGCTGGCGAGCTTGGCTTCTGGCATAACGCCCGCGCCTATTGCCGCTGCACATAGTCGGCGACGCTGAAGAACCCAACCTGAACAAGCGACTTTCTCCCGAGAATGCGCGCATGAGAACGCCCCAGGCAGTAACGAGGGATGGGGGTCCGATGCCTCATCGCGTTCTAAGACTTCGCCCCCAACCGGTGACAACGGACGTCTCACTCTTCATCCGTCACCCCGTCGTCGGCTGGATCGAATTGATCAATCGAAAGGTCCGACTCGGAACACTGATCTTCGGCAACCTGCGTCGCGCGGATTGCTTCAACCTCGCGGTTGGTGAGCACGCGGATGGGGAGTTCGGGTAGGGGCCGATCGGCAACGTCATCCTCTCGGCTCATACCCAGCACCGTCCGCCTGATCTTGTGTGTGCGCTCCAGTGCTACCGCCGCCTGATCACAGGCACGCAGGCGTGCAGTAGGAGGGATTGAAGTGTCACCGCCTAGAGCGGCCAGAGCCTGCCCTATGACCGTCTGGAGGGTTACAGCGTTGGCGTAGGCCGATGCCTTGGTTTCCTCGATGCACTCAGCATGGGTAGCCTTGTGGAGTGCCGATGCCGTCGCGGCGATGCCGGTGAACGTTGCGGGAGGTGGCGCAGCCTTGCTGGAGGCGGCACGGCGTCTTGCGGCATGTATCTGAATGGCCCGTGTGCTCACGCCGAATCGGGTAGCAAGCTCAGCCAGCGTGGCAGCCCCGGACAAAAATAGATTGGTAGCTTCTGCCCACACTTCGGGTGTTGGTCGCGAATACCGACGCTTGCCAGAACTGGGCTTTGCAGAGGGGACCATGTGACAGCGCAATCCTATTGCGTCGAGTGGGGATGCGTAATTGTAGCATTGTTTGTAAGCAATAACTTACAGCAATTTCGCATCTCCAATCGAGGAGAGCTTAATCGGAAGTTCCCGACGAGATGCCATATGCCTGCCGCTCCATTGATGTTTATGCACCAACGCAGTGACATACCTTTCCGGCCGTTGTTGTTCGTGTTCACATCAGGATGGATGCAGCGAGGGGAACATGACATTGCGACTTGCAGGGACAGCGCTGGCGTTCAGCCTGATCATCACGGGATGCGCGCGGAAAGACTTTCCTGTATCCCGATACGAAGTTGACCAACCCGCGTCTCGGTTTGCTGCGTGTGTTTACCGGGACGCCCAACGCAAGTTGGATGTGGCAGAGGCGGTCAACCAGAACCGCCTAGATGATCCGGAAGAAATCCAGATCACGAAGCACGCCGCGTATGGGGTAGTGGTTTGGGAAGTGGACGTGACCCGCACCAGTAGCGGTGGGACGCTCGCGACAATGCGGCACCTTCCTAGCCTTTTGAGCTGGGACAAGGAGGCACTCGGCGCGATGAACACCTGCGCTGGAGGCGCGCCGTTACGGCGTGTGTGATTCGCGAGACGCATGACACCGATTCGCTTTCGGCATAACTCGTCCCCAAACTGCTAATGTATAAGATCAGACAACGTCGGTAGTCAGGATTGATACGATATGGCAAACGGTCGCTTCATCGCCTACTACCGGGTCAGCACGGCACGGCAGGGACGTAGCGGACTTGGTCTCAGCGCCCAGCGTGACGCCGTCCGCACCTACCTGAATGGTGGCACCTGGACGCTGACAAGCGAGTTCACAGAGGTCGAGAGCGGGAAGAAGTCTGACCGTGCCCAGCTTGCCCTAGCCATGGCTGAGTGCCGCTTGACAGGGGCGACGCTGCTGATTGCGAAGCTGGATCGCTTAGCCCGCAACGTTCACTTCATCTCGGGCTTGATGGAGAGCGGGGTTGAGTTCGTCGCGGTGGATATGCCCACCGTGAACAGGCTGACCGTCCACATCCTTGCCGCCGTCGCGGAAGAGGAAGCTCGGATGATTTCGGCGCGCACGAAGGCGGCGCTGGCACAGAGCAAGAAGCAGCTTGGGGGTTGGCGCGGTGGCCCCGTCGTGAATCAGCGTCTAGGTGCCGATGCTGTTCACGAGCAGGCTAACGCGTTTGCCGCCAGCGTGCGCCCTGTCATCTCCATGATACAGATGACAGTGAAGAGCTACGCCGGTATAGCCGCGGCATTGAACGCCAGAGGTATTCGCACCGCACGTGGAGGCGCATGGCACGCGGCGACGGTTCGAAACGTGGTAGCGCGCTCGATTGATTGAGAGGTCAGTGCACGCAAGTCACCTTTTCGCCCTGATGTCATCGATGCCAATTTGTGCACGTTGCCGCACAGATGAAAATGCTGATCCAGTGAATTTTTCGATCACTTCCAGGTAAATCGATCTAGCTTGATCCAGGCAGTTCCGACTCAATAGCGTGTCTCCGAGCTTTGTCCTAAAGAGCCCATTTTTTATCAGGAGAGTTGTTCTAATTTCAAATACTGACGCGCCGTTTCCCATCGCGAGTAAAGCATCTGCAACGGTCTTAGCCTCAAGCACCTCTTTGCCATCGCAAGATACCGCTGTCTGCAAAGGATCCAATACCTTCTGCTGGAGTTCATCTAACTTCACTAAAGTTGGTTGAAGTATTGCCGAATAATCTTGGGCATGCGCCTGTTTACCTATTGAGATTACAACTATCGCGAGCGCCAGCGCCAATTTCATGCTCATCCACCATCTGCCTGCGTCGTATCCTTACACAATGTTCGACGTCGGTCACGCCCGCGTGAACAGATATGAGACGCCATCGGTTGCAGCGTAACACTTGCTGTGACACGTTCCTGGGAACAGGTTGTGTTCAGGCCGCGCCAAAGCCTTACCGCCCGGCATTGTCGCTAGGGGGTGGAGTGTCCAACCCCCTCCACCACCTACATGCCGCCGACCGTCGGATACCAGTCGGGGCGGCGGGGGTCCTGGTGGAAGCGGGCGTAGTAGTCGCCGAGCGTGTCGTAGAGGCGTTCGTACTTGTCCATCCGGTCGGGGTCGAGTTCCACGCCCAGGCCGGGGCCGGTGGGGACGGCGATGGCGCCGTCGACGTAGCGCATCTTGCCGCCCTGGATGATGTCGTCCGTGAGGTAGTGGTAGTGGGCGTCGCCCGCGACGGTCATTTCGGGGATGGTGGCGGCGGTGTGGAGCATGGCCGCCAGCTCGATCCCGAACTCGGCGCCGCTGTGCATGGCCACGCCGAGGTTGAAGGTGCGGCAGACGGCAGCCAGGTCCTTCACGCCACGGGGGCCTTCCCAGTAGTGGATGTCGGTCAGGACGATGTCGACGGCGCCCATGCGGATGGCGGGGCCGAGGTCGTCGAACTTCGCGGGATACATGTTGGTCGCGATGGGGATGCGGACCTGGCTGCGGACGGCGGCGTTGCCTTCCAGGCCCCAGGAGGGGTCTTCGAAGTATTCGAGGCCGAGGGGTTCCAGGCGGCGGCCCACGGCGACGGCGGTGCGGACGGACCAGACTCCGTTGGGGTCGATGCGAAGGCCGAAGCGGTCGCCCAGGCGATGGCGGCAGAGTTCGAGCACGCGGGCCTCTTCCATGGGGTCGAGCACGCCGGCCTTCATCTTCATGGCTGACACGCCGAGGGTCTCGTGCAGCTCGACACAGAGGTCGGCCATGTCTTCGGCGGTGGTGTCGTCGCCGCCGCCGGGCCGGTCGTAGCGCCAGAAGAGGTAGCCGATCATGGGAATGGTGTCGCGGACGCGTCCGCCGAGCAGGTCGGACATGGGGCGTCCGAGGATTTTGCCCTGGATGTCGAGGCAGGCCATCTCGATGGCGGCGTAGAGGCGGGCGTTGGAGAGGTAGTAGATCGCGCGGAGGGTCTTGAGCTTCATGGATTCGAGCGCGAAGGGGTCCATGCCGAGGATGCGGGGCTTCAGTTTCAGCAACGCGCCTCGCTGGTCGCCGCCGCCGACCTCGCCCAGGCCCACGACGCCGTCGTCGGTGACCAGTTCGAGGATCGTGCGGAGGAAGTAGCCGGGGTGCACGCCGGTGTTGTGGCGAAGCTGGGCGTTGAGCGGGATGGCGACGCAGCGCACCCGCATGTCGACGATCTTCATGTGTCGGTCCCCTGGGGTCAGTCCTTGTGGAGCAATCGGCTGTCGAGGGCGTCGCGGGCGGCGTCGCCGAGGAAGTTGAAGGCGAGAACGGTCAGGAAGATCGCGAGACCGGGGAAGACGCTCATCCACCACGACGACGCGTATTCCATGCCGGTGGCGACCATGTAGCCCCAGCTCGGTTCCGGGGGCTGGGCGCCGAGGCCCAGGAACGAGAGGGCGGATTCGGTGATCAGCGCCTGGGATGCGGCGAGGGAGCCGTAGACGATGACGTTGCCGGAGACGTTGGGCCAGATGTGGCGGGCGAGGATGCGGAGGTCCCCGGCGCCGGCGGCGCGGGCGGCCTTCACGAAATCGACCTGGCGCAGGCCCAGCACCTCGGACCGGACCAGGCGGGCGAAGCCCGGCACCTTGGTGATGGCGATGGCGAGCATCGCGTGGAGCAGGTCGGGGCCCAGGATGGCGACGATGGTCAGTGCGAGGACCAGCAGCGGGAAGGCGAGGAGCGCGTCCATGGTCCGCATGATCACGGCGTCGACCCATCCGCCGAACCAGCCGGAGACGAGCCCGATGGCGGAGCCCGCGACCATCGCGAGGCCGACGGAGAGGGCGACGACCTGCAACGAGACGCCGGCGCCGTGCATGACCCGGCTGAGGATGTCGCGGCCGATCTCGTCGGTGCCGAACCAGTGCAGGCGGGTGGGGCCTTCGGTGATGCGCTCCACGTCGACGTCGATGGGCGACCAGGGGGCGATCCAGGGCGCGAGCACGGCGACGCCGAGCACGACGGCGAGGATGGCGAGCGCCGCCGCCCCCTGCCACGACGTCGCGACCCGGCGGATGAAGACGCGGCCCGGGGAGGCGCTGGCCCCGGCGGCAGGGGCGTCCATGACCGCGGCGGACATCAGGCCTTCGCCCGCGGGTCGAGCACGGCGTAGAGCAGGTCGGTCAGCAAGTTCACGACGAGGACGGCGGCGACGATGAACAGGACGGCGCCCTGCACGGCGGGGAAGTCGCGCTGGAAGATGCCTTCCACCAGCATGCGGCCGAGGCCGGGCATGGCGAAGACGGTTTCGGTGACGACGGCGCCGCCCAGGAGCGCGCCGATCTGCAGGCCGATGACGGTGACGACGGGGATGAGGGCGTTGCGGAGGCCGTGGTGCATGACGACGGTGCGTTCGCGCAGGCCCTTGGCGCGGGCGGTGCGGATGTAGTCCTGCGACAGGACCTGCAGCATGGCGGCGCGGGTCTGGCGCATGACCAGGGCGGCGAAGGCGAGGCCGATGGTGAGGGACGGCAGGACCAGATGCCGGAGGTTGGCGACGGGATCGACGGAGAAGGCGACGTAGCCGGAGGGCGGGAACAGCCCGAGGCCGACGGCGAACAGCAGGATCAGCAGCACGCCCAGCCAGAAGTAGGGGACGGCCATGCCGCAGAGGGAGACGAGGCTCGCCAGCACGTCGATCCAGCCGCCGCGGAACCGGGCCGAGAGCACGCCGGCGGGAAGGCCGATGACGACGGCGACGAGGATGCTGAGGGCCGAGAGTTCCAGCGTGACGGGGACGCGGTTGCGGAGCATCTGAGTGACGGGCTCGTTGCTGCGGAGGCTGCGGCCGAGGTCGCCTTGCGCGGCACGGACGAGCCAGGTGGCGTAGCGGACGGGGATGGGGTCATCGAGGCCGTACGCGGCGCGGGCGCGGGCGCGGGCCTCGGGGGAGGCCTGCTCGCCCAGCAGGGTGATGGTCGCGTCGCCGGGGAGGAGGTTGGTCAGGCCGAAGATGACGATGGTGACGATGAGCATCACCGGGAGCATCTGCGCGAGGCGGCCGGCGAGGAGGCGTCTCAAGCGGGGGTGTCCAGGCGGGCGCGGCGGGCTTCGTCGCGGGCGATGGCGGCGACAACGCTGCGGGTGGCTTCGAAGTGGGCTTCCATGGCCAGGCGGGCGCGAGGGATGTCGCGTGCGCGGACGGCGTCGGCGACGGCGCGGTGGCGGGCGAGGGAGGCGGCGGTGTCGCGGATGTCGGTCTGCAGGCCGACGAGGCGAAGGGTGAAGCGGATGACGTCGGCGAGGGCCTCGATGAGGAGTTCGAGCAGGCGGTTCTCGCTGGCGCGGACGAGGGCGAGGTGGAAGGCGAAGTCGGCTTCGAGCCAGCGGTCGAGGTCGTCCATGTTGGCTTCCATGGCGTCGAGGGCGGCGTCGATTGCGGCGAGGTGCCCGGGCGTCGCGCGTTCGGCGGCGAGGCCGGCGACCTCGGCCTCCAGGGCTCGGCGCAGTTCCAGGGCTTCGCGCAGGCCGTTCTCGTGGGACTGGACGGTCATGCGGAGGAGGCCCTGGAAGGGGCCGGAGGAGAGGGCCTGGATTGTCGTGGGCTTGCCCTGCTGGATCTGGACGAGGCCGAGGGCGGAGAGGCGGCCGAGCGCCTCGCGGACGACGGGTTTGCTGACGTTGAGCTGGCGGGCGAACTCTGCCTCCCCGGGGAGGGCGTCGCCGGGGCGGAGGGTCCGGGCGGCGACGCGGTCCAGCACGTAGCCGGTCACGGCGTCGGTGAGGCGGGTGCGGTCGGGGGTTCGGTCAGCCCCGTGGACGGGGGGGCGGCTGGTGAGCTCGCTCATGTTTCCTCCATTGACGACAACGTATCAGATACCTTATGGGTTGGCCAGCCCAGCCGACGCAGATCGGCGCAGGAACCATCAGGGGAGGCTTTCGATGTCGCAATCCAACGCTGTGTCGCGTCGTTCGGTGCTTGCCGCGGGGGCCGTGCTCGCTGCCTGGCCGGCCGCGGCGCAGGCGGACAAGCCGGTCCGGGGCGGGCGCATCGTCGCGTCCATGGACCTGCAGCCGCGTAGCCTGGACCCGATCATGGGCGATGCGCCGACGTCGGACCGGTATGTGCTGATCCAGGTGTTCCAGTCGCTGGTGCGGTTCGACGACAAGGGAAAGCTGGTTCCGTGGCTGGCGGAGTCGTGGGCCTATGCGGACGGGGATGCGGCGCTCGTGTTCCGGCTGCGGCCGGGCATCCGGTTCCATGACGGGACGCCGTTCGATGCGGAGGCGGTGGCGTTCAACGTTCGGCGGACGATCGACCCGGCCACCAATGCGCCGCGTTCGCCGGACCTTTCGGACGTGGCGGGGATCGACGTGATCGACCCGATGACGGTCAAGGTGCGGTTGAAGGCGCCCTCGGGGGCCGCGATCTCGGCATTCGCGGTCGAGGCGGGGATGATGTGCTCGCCCACGGCGCTGAGGAAGTTCGGGGCGGATTTCGGGCGGAATCCGGTGGGCACGGGGCCGTTCCAGTTCAGCGAGTGGGTGTCGGGCGGGCATGTCGCGCTGGCGGCGTGGGATGGGTATTGGGAGAAGGGGGTCGATGGCCGGGCGCTGCCCTATGCCGATGGCGTGACGATCCGGTTCATCCCGAACACCGCGGTGAAGATGATCGAGGTGAAGGCGGGGAACGTCCACATCGTCGACGGGATCACGCCGCGGGACTTCGCGGAGGTGGAGGCAAACCCCCTGATGCGGTTGATGCCGGTGCCGCCGGGCGTCGCGCAATGGCTGACGTTCAACGTGGGCCGGCCGCCGTTCGACAACGCGAAGCTGCGGGCGGCGGTGAATGCGGGGATCGACCGGACCCAGTTGATGCGGGCGATCACGCGGGGCTACGGCGCGGTGACGCCCACCTTCGTGCCGCCGTCGGAGTGGGCGTTCGACCCCGGCCTGCGCGCACCCACGCTGGACCCGGCGCGGGTGAAGCGGCTGCTGGCGGAGGGCGGGAAGCCGAACGGGTTCGAGGCGACGTTGTCGATCATCCAGCGCGATCCGGACACGCAGGTGGCGCAGCTGGTGCAGGCGCAGCTTCGGCCGCTGGGCATCCAGTTGAAGATCGAGATCCTGGAGCGGCAGGCGTGGGTGCCGAAGGTGCTGGGCCATCAGCACGAGGTGGCGATGGGCCGGGTCAATGTGCCGCGGGCCGATCCGGACCAGGTGTTCGGGCCGTTCTTCGGGCGGGACGCGGCGCAGAACTGGTCGGACCTGAAGGACCCGGCGGTGTTCGACGCGGTGGACGCGGCGCGGCGGGCGACCGACCTGGGCGTGCGGAAGGCGGCGTATGCGAAGGCGCAGCAGTTGATCCTGGATCAGGATGCGTATGCCTGGCTGTTCTTCCGGGAGGCCCGGCATGTGGTGCGGGCGGAGTTGAAGAACCTGGAGATCGACAGCGGCGGGGCCTGGCTGCTGGCGACGGCATGGTTGGCGCCGAAGGCGGCGTGAGCGTGCCGCCCGTCCTGGAGGTGCGCGACCTTTCGGTCGGCTTCCAGGCCGGGCGGGGGGCCGGGCGGGGACTGGTGCGGGCGACGGAGGGCGTCGGCTTCTGCGTCGGCCGCGGGGAGACGCTGGCGGTGGTGGGGGAGAGCGGGTCGGGCAAGTCGGTCACCAGCCTGGCCGTCATGGGGTTGCTGCCGACGCCGCCGGCGCGGGTGCTTTCGGGGGAGATCGTGCTGCACGGGCGGGACGGGCGGGCGATGCGGCTGCTGGAACTGGGGGCCGAGGCGCGGCGGCGGGTGCGGGGCGGCCAGGTGGCGATGATCTTCCAGGAGCCGATGACGTCGCTGAACCCCGTGTTCACGGTAGGGGCGCAGATCGCGGAGGCGATCGGCCTGCATGCGCCGGGACCGGGGGCGTGGGACCGGGCGGTCGCGGCGATGGAGCAGGTGGGGATCCCGGACCCGGGCACGCGGGCGCGCAGCTATCCGCACGAGATGTCGGGCGGGATGCGGCAGCGGGTGATGATCGCGATGGCGCTGGCGTGCGACCCGCATCTGCTGATCGCGGACGAGCCGACGACGGCGCTGGATGTCACGATCCAGGCGCAGATCCTGGACCTGCTGCGGCGGCTGCAGGCGGAGCGCGGGTTGTCGATCCTGTTCATCACGCATGACCTGGGCGTGGTGGCCGAGATGGCCCGGCGCGTCGTGGTCATGTACGCGGGGCAGGTGGTGGAGCAGGGGCCGGTCGCCGAAGTGCTGGAGCGGCCGCTGCATCCGTACACGCAGGGGCTGCTGAACTCGATGCCGGAGCTGGGGTCGTCGTGGCGGGGGCGGCGGACGCTGTCGCCGATCCCGGGAGCGCCGCCCGACCCGGCGCGGCCGCCGCCGGGATGCCGGTTTGCGCCGCGATGCGCGCATGTGCGGGACGAGTGCCGGACGGCGGTGCCGGCGCTGGCGGCGGCGATGGCGGGGCGGGAGGTGCGGTGCGTGCGGTGGGCCGCGTTGACGCCGATGGAGCGGGCGGCATGAGATACCGTCACGTTGAGCAAGCCGTTTTCGCGCGTCCCGCAGGCGTG
>CAXTPG010000137.1:0-9858 GCA_964246015.1 uncultured Acetobacteraceae bacterium | reverse complement strand
TCCCAGGTCAAGTACGAGATCGACAAGGACAGCGGCGCCATCTTCGTCGACCGCTTCCTGTTCACCCCTATGGCCTACCCCGCCGCCTACGGGTTCATCCCCGGCACTCTCGCCGCCGATGGCGACCCGGCCGACGCCCTCGTGCTCGCCCCCGCCCCCGTCGTTCCCGGCGCCGTGATCCGCGCCCGCCCCATCGGCATGCTGCAGATGGAGGACGAGAGCGGCCAGGACGAGAAGATCGTCTGCGTGCCCCACGACAAGATCCACACCGCCTTCACCGACGTTCACTCTATCGACGACCTGCCCGCCATCACCCGCGCCGCCATCGAGCATTTCTTCACCCGCTACAAGGACCTCGAACCCGGCAAATGGGTGAAGGTCACGGGATGGGCCGGGAAGGACGCCGCCATGGACGTCATCCGCCAGTCGATCGAGGCCGCAAAGAAGGCCTGAGGCCAAGACCAGGAACGGGAGCGAGGCGGATGGGCAAGCCACTCGCCACCGGCTCCAACGCGCCCGCCGCCCCGGCCGGCACGCTCGAACAGCGCATCGGCCGCGAGGTGCGCGCCCTCCGCACCCGCCTCGGCCTGACCGGCGCCGCCCTCGCCGGTGCCGCCGGCCTGTCCACCGGCATGCTGTCGAAGATCGAGACGGGACGCATCGCCGCCTCCCTCGCCTCGCTCGACGCGCTGGCGGGGGCGCTCAACGTCTCCCTCGCCGCGCTCATCGCGGGCACCGAGCCGCGGCGGGACTGCAGCTTCGTGAAGGCCGGGCAGGGCGTCCGCATCGATCGCCGCGGCACGAAGGCCGGGCACCGCTATGATTTGCTGGGCCACGCGATCGCCGGGTCGCTCGCGGTGGAGCCGTACCTCATCACCCTGGGGCCCGACGCCGCCCCCTACCCCGCCTTCCAGCACGCCGGCATGGAGCTGATCCACATGCTGACCGGCCGCGTCACCTACCGCCACGGCGACCAGCTCTATGACATGGAACCCGGCGACACCCTGCTGTTCGACGCCACCGCCCGCCACGGCCCCGAAACCATGCCGACCCTGCCCGCCACCTACCTGTCCTTTATCGTCTACCCACGCCCGTAGCGCCGGCGTCCCGCCGGCCCCGACCATCAGCAATCCAACGTGGTATCCCGCTCCCACTGCGTCAGATGCCGCATATACAGGTCCCACTCCTGCCGCTTCAGCTTCGAGTAGGAATCGCAGAACCCCGCCCCCAACGCATCCCGCAACGCCCCGCACGCCTCGAACGTCCGCACGGCATCCAGCAGGTTCAACGGCAACCGCCGCGCGCCCTGGACGACACCCGCAACATACATGTCCATCTCCAACGGCGCCCCGGGGTCCCGCCCCGCCACCACCCCGTCCAGCCCCGCCGCCAGCAGTCCGGCCTGCAGCAGGTACGGGTTCGCCGCCCCGTCCGCCAACCGATACTCGAACCGCCCGGGACCCGGCACCCGCACCATGTGCGTCCGGTTGTTGCCGCCCCAGCTCACCGTGCTCGGCGACCAGGTCGCCCCCGACGCCGTCACCGGCGCGTTGATCCGCTTGTAGCTGTTCACCACCGGGTTCGTCAGCGCGCACAGCGCCTCGGCATGGGCCATCACGCCCCCCAGGAAGTGCATCGCGAGCGGCGACAGGCCCAGCGCATCATCCCCCGCGAACGCATTATCGTCGCCGCGCCACACCGACACATGCGCGTGGCAGCCGGACCCCGTGAGCCCCGCGAACGGCTTCGGCATGAACGTCGCCCGCATCCCGTGCTGCTCGGCGATCGTGCGGACCATGAACTTGAAGAACACGTGCCGGTCGGCCGTCACCAGCGCGGGCGCGTAGTCCCAGTTCATCTCGTACTGGCCGTTCCCGTCCTCGTGGTCGTTCTGGTACGGGCCCCAGCCCAGCCCCTCCATCGCGTCGGAGATGGCCGCGATCACGTCGAACCGGCGCATCAGGGTCAACTGGTCGTAGCAGGGCTTCGTCTGCCGGTCCGCGGGGTCGGCGACCGCATCGCCGTCGGGCGTGATCAGGAAGAACTCGGGCTCGACGCCCGTCCGCATCTCCAGCCCCTGCGCCGCGCCCTGTGCGATCACCCGGCGCAGGACGTTCCGCGGCGCCTGCGCCACCTCCTGCCCCGCCATCCACGGATCGGCGGCCAGCCACGCGACCTCCGGCTTCCACGGCAGCTGGATCAGCGTCGACGCGTCCGGTACCGCCATCACGTCGGGGTCGGCCGGGCTCATGTCGAACCAGGTGGCATAGCCTGCGAACCCCGCCCCGTCCCGCGCCATGCCGTCGATCGCCCGGGCCGGCACCAGCTTGGCCCGCAGCACCCCCAGCAGGTCCGTGTAGGCGATCAGGAAGAAGCGGATGCCCCGCTCGGCCGCGATCTCCGACAGCATGCTCATCTCCCCGGGATCCAGTTCGTTCCGGCCAGCGGCACGCCGGCCATCGCCGCGGCTTCCACCGTCAGCGCCACCAGGTCCTCCGGCTCCAGGTTGTGCACGTGGCTCTTGCCGCAGGCCCGCGCGATCGTCTGCGCCTCCAGCGTCAGCACGGCCAGGTAGTTGGCCAGGCGCCGTCCGCCCATGACGGGGTCGAGGCGCGCGGCCAGCACCGGGTCCTGCGTGGTGATGCCCGCGGGGTCCCGCCCCTCGTGCCAGGCATCATAGGCGCCGGCGTGGCTGCCCAGGGCGCGGTACTCGTCGTCATAGGCCGGGTCGTTGTCCCCCAGCGCCGCCAGCGCCGCCGTGCCGATGCTGACCGCGTCCGCCCCCAGCGCCAATGCCTTCGCGACGTCCGCCCCGTTGCGGATGCCGCCCGACACGATCAGCTGCACCTTGCGATGCAGGCCCAGGTCCTGCAAGGCCTGCACCGCCGGGCGGATCGCGGCCAGGATCGGCAGCCCAACATTCTCGATGAACACCGTCTGCGTCGCCGCCGTCCCGCCCTGCATCCCATCCAGCACGACCACGTCCGCCCCGGCCTTCACCGCCAGCGCCGTGTCGTAGTACGGCCGGGACGCGCCGACCTTCACGTAGATCGGCTTCTCCCAATCCGTGATCTCCCGCAGCTCCATGATCTTGATCTCGAGGTCGTCCGGGCCCGTCCAGTCCGGATGGCGGCTCGCGCTGCGCTGGTCGATTCCCGGCGGCAGCGTTCGCATCGCCGCCACGCGGTCCGTGATCTTCTGCCCCAGCAGCATCCCGCCGCCGCCGGGTTTCGCCCCCTGCCCCACCACGATCTCGATCGCGTCCGCCGCCCGCAGATCGTCCGGGTTCATACCGTATCGGCTGGGCAGGTACTGATAGACCAGCGTGGCCGAGCTTCGCCGCTCCTCCTGCGTCATGCCCCCGTCGCCCGTCGTCGTGCTGGTGCCTGCGATCGTCGCCCCCCGCCCCAGCGCCTCCTTCGCCTGCGCCGACAGGCTGCCGAAGCTCATCCCCGCGATCGTCACCGGGATCTTCAGCCGAATGGGCTTCTTCGCATGCCGCGCGCCCAGCACCACCTCGGTCCCGCACCGCTCCCGATAGCCCTCCAGCGGATACCGGCTGATGGACGCCCCCAGGAACAGCAGGTCATCGAAATGCGGCAGCGCCCGCTTCGCGCCGTAGCCACGGATGTCGTAGATCCCGGTTTCCGCGGCCCGCCGGATCTCGGCGAGCGTCGCCGCGTCGAACGTCGCGCTCTCCCTTGGGAACGGCCGCCTCATGTGCACGCGACCATCAATACTGCCCCGCATTGTCGACCCGGAAATGATACAGGCCCCGCGCCGACCCGTAGCGCCGGAACTCCGCCGCGCCGACGTCCGCAAACCCCGCCGCCGCCAGCCGGGCCGTCAGCGCCGCCAGATGCTCCGCCCGCATCGGCTTCTCCACGCAATCCGCCCCCAGGCTTGCGACCCGCCCCCGCACGAACAACTGCGCCTCGTAGATGCTGTCCCCCAGGCTCTCCCCCGCATCCCCCAGCACCGTCAGCGTCCCCGCCTGCGCCATGAACGCGCTCATGTGCCCGACATTGCCGCCAACGACGATATCGACGCCCTTCATGCTGATCCCGCACCGCGCCGCCGCATTGCCCTCGATCACCAGCATCCCGCCATGCGCCGTGGCCCCCGCCGCAGCACTCGCGTCGCCACGCACATGCACCCGGCCCGACATCATGTTCTCCGCCACCCCGTTGCCCGCATTCCCCTCGATCACGACGGTGGCGCCCTTGTTCATCCCCGCGCAGTAGTACCCCGCATGGCCCGCGATCTCGACCCGCACCGGCGCGTCGATCCCCACCGCCAGCGCGTGCATTCCCCGCGGGTTGAGCACCCGCCACAGCGTCCGGTTGGTTTCCGCCCCCAGCCCGTGCAAGGCCTGGTTCAGGTCCCGCACGGCCGCCGTCGCCAGGTCGACCACGTCGCTCACGCCGCGCGCTCCCACGCATAGACCGTCGCCGGCTCCGGCTCCCACACGCGTGCGCCCTCGATCCCCGGCAGGTCCACCAGCGCCCGGTACTCGCTCCCGAACGCGACCCAATCCTCGGTCTCCGCCATCACGGCCGGCTTGCAGCACACGGGGTCCCGCAGCACCGCGAATCCCGTGCGGGTCCCCACGACGAAGGTGTAGAACCCATCGAGGTCCCGCAGCCCGGCCCGCAGCGCGCCCTCCAGCCCGTCGCCCTCCCGCATCCGCCAGGACAGATAGGCCGCCGCGACCTCGGTATCGTTCTCCGTCTGGAACCGGAACCCCTCCCGCACCAGCCGCCGCCGCAGCGCGTTGTGGTTCGACAGGCTGCCATTATGCACCAGGCACTGGTCCGAACCCGTCGTGTACGGATGCGCGCCGTCCGTCGTGACCGCGCTTTCCGTCGCCATCCGCGTGTGCCCGATGCCATGCGTCCCCGACATCCCCGGCAGTCCGAACCGCGCCGAAACCTCCTCCGGCAGCCCGACCTCCTTATACAGCTCCATCCGCCGGCCCTGCCCGACGACGACTGCCCCACGCCGGGCCAACTCATCCCGCACTGACGCGACCGCCTCCTCGGCCACCAGCAGCACCGAATGGCTGTCCCGCCGCTCCACCCGGCCCAGGTCCGAGAGCGCGACCTCCGCCCCGGCCCGGACCGTCAGCTTCACCAGCGGACCCTCGGCCCCATAGACCGCGAACCCGGAACTATCCGGCCCCCGGTCCCGCATGGTCCCCAGCATGCCGGCCAGCAACGCCCCGAGCGCCGCCTCCATCCCATCCCGCTTCAGAAACAGCCCGACGATCCCGCACATGGCCGCAACCATGCCAGCCCGCGCCCGCCTGTCAATGTGCGGAAACTGACTTTCCTAATAAGAAACTACCGGCGCCGCCCTGCAACCCGGCGCGCGGGGGTCAGCCGCGGACGGCAGACCCCCAGTTCGGCGCGCGGAAATCCATGGCGAAGCTGGGCGCGACCTTCCAGGCGATCGACTTCGGCTTGGCCGTGAACACCGCGTTCTGGTGCAGCACGGTATAGGCCGGGTCCTCCCGCTCGGTGATCTCCAGCATCCGCGCGAAAAGCTGGCGGCGCTTGGCCCGGTCCGTCCCGGTTTCCAACTGGACGCTCAACTCGTTCATCTCGGCGTTCGTCCACTCGCCATACTGCTGCTGCTCGCCGTTGGGGCCGTGCTGGCTGACCAGCGACGACACCGGGTCGTTGAACGGCGCCGAGTTCGACCAGTCCCGCACCGCCCGCGTGGGAGAGCGCTCAAAGATCTGCGACCAGTTCTCCTTCATCTCGATCTGGACGTTCAGGCCCGCCTGCTTCCACAGTTCGGTCAGCACCTGCGCCGTCGAGACCTGGTTCGTGTAGTAGTTGTTCAGCAGCCGGTATGGGATGGGGTCGCCCTTGTAGCCGCTGGCCTTCACCAGCGCCTGCGCGCGCGCCATGTCGAACTGCGGCACCGTCCAGTCGCCGATCAGCATGTCGGCGTAGAAGTCCCACTGCAGTCCGCGCGGCACGCGGGTGCGCCCGGCCCACAGGCTGTCGACGATCGCCGTGCGGTCGATCGCGTGCGTCATCGCCTGGCGGATGCGCGCGTCGCGCAGCTGCGGATGGTTCTTGTCGAACACCGTCAGACGGTGGTTCGGGATCGTGCTGCCCTGCACCTCGAACACGCCCGACCGCTCGATGCCCGAAATCTGGTCCGGCGGCACGTCGCACACGAACTGGTACTCGCCTGCCAGCAACCCGGCGACGCGGGCCGGCACCTCCGGCACCTCCACCATGCGGATGCTCCGCAGCGGCGGCCGCCCGGCCCAGTATTCGTCATGCGGCACCAGCACCAGCGACTGGTCCGGCTTGTACTCCGCGACCTTGTACGGTCCCGTCCCGCACGGCGCGCGGGCGTAGTCCAGCCAGCTCGCCGCCTCGTCGAACGCGCGGCGGCTGATGATGCCGCTGCCCCGGCACGACAGCCGCCCCTCCATCGTCACGTCCGGCGTCGCGTTGATGAAGCGGACCGTGTACTTGTCGATGACCTCGACCCGGTCCAGCGCCGGCCACAGCCGCCGCGCGACCGGCGGCACCTCGGCCGGCAGCGTCTTCACCCGCGCCGTCGTCACGATCGGCCCCGTGATCGGCAGCGTCTTGCCCTGCACCGTCGGCCGCGTCTCGCCGAACATGCGCTGCGGCCCGAAGCTGAACGCCACGTCCTCGGCCGTCATCTCGTCGCCGTTGTGGAACTTCACGCCCCGTCGCAGATCGACCTCGACCGTCCGGTCGTCGATCCGGCGCCACGCCGTCGCCAGGCCGGGCCGCTGCTCGAGGCTGCCCTGGTAGTTCAGATCGATCAGCCGCTCGACGAACATCGTCGCCATGCGGGTGCCGACGTTGGACTGCTCGCGCAGGTCGTCCAGCGTGTTGCTGTTGGCGATCTTCTGCACCGCGATGGTGATCGCGGGGCGGTCGTTCGATTGTCCGATGGCGAAGCGGGGAAGCGCGAGCGCCCCCGCACCGGTCAGAAGGAGGCCGCGGCGGGTCTGTTCCATGAGTCGTGCTCCTGGTGGTCGGGGTCGCGGCGCTCCAGCCCCTGCGGCGTGGAGCGGTAATGGGTCAGCGTCCGGTCGGCATGCCGCATCCGCCAGCTCAGCAGGCGCTGGGCCAGGTCGCGGACGGTGGCGGCATGGGCGGGCTCGTCGGCCAGGTTCCGCATCTGCTGCGGGTCCTCGGCCAGGTCGAACAGCAGCGGCGGCAGGGCGGCGAAATGGACGTATTTCCAGCGCGCATCCTGGATGACGCACAGGCTGCTCTCGTCCATCCCGATGCCCAGCTCGGCCTCGGGGCGCGAGTAGTGGACGTCGCGGAAGTCGTACTCGTAGTGCAGCGCGTCCCGCCACCCCGCGAGCTTCGGGCCGGCCAGCATGGGCACGAGGCTCGCCCCGTCGCAGGTGCGCGGGATCTCGCCGCCCAGCCAGTCGAGGATCGTGGGCATCAGGTCGACGCTCTCGGTGAACGCGTCCTCGATCTGCCCGGCCCGCGGATTGCGGTCGCCCTTGATCACCAGCGGGATGCGGAAGCTTTCGTCGAAATACCCGATCTTGCCCAGCAGGTGATGGTCGCCCAACTGCTCGCCATGGTCGCTGGTGAAGATCACCAGCGTGTCCCGCCACTGGTTGGTCTCGTCCAGGAACGCGAACACCTCGCCCAGCCGGTCGTCCACCTCGGTCATCATGCCGTAATAGGTCGCGCGAAGCTGGCGCACGGTCGCCTCGTCCATGCCCGAGGCCATGCCCTCGCCGCCCTGGAAGAACTTGGCCTGGTGCGTGTTGTGGAGGTACCAACGCAGCAGCGGGTGCTGCTTGGCCTCGTCGAACGGCGTGGGGGCGCGGTGCGGCCCGGGCATGTCCTCCGCCCGGTACATCGCGTGATAGGGCGCGCTGGCGACGAAGGGCGGATGCGGGCGGTAGTAGCCGAGGTGGAGGAAGAACGGCTTGCCGTTGCGACCCTTGAGGTAGGTCAGCGCGCGGTCGGTGAAGAACGCGCTGTCCGACAGTTCCGCCGGGATGCGGGCCGGATGGATGGTGGCGCCGCGGCTGGTGTCATGGTCCGGCAGCCAGATGTCGTCGCGGTTGTCGGGCAGCGCATAGCCCTTCTGCGCCAGCCAGCCGAAATACCCGTCGTGATCCGGCTCGAACGCGCCGACGGTGCGGAACCCGTCCATGTTGTCGCCCAGCACCTGGAAGCGCGGGTCGTTGGGGCTGGTGGTGCGCGGGTCGGGCGTGGTGGTGGTGTAGCCGACCAGCGCCGGGTCGTAGCCGGTGGCGCGCAACGCCCGCGGCAGCGTGGGATGGCGGGCGTCGAGCGGGATGGTGTTCTGCACCGCCCGGTGGTTCATCAGGTATTGGCCGGTCAGCAGGCTGGCCCGGGCCGGGCCGCAGGGGACGGCGGTCGTGACGTGGTTGCGGAAGGTGACGCCCTCGCGGCACAGCCGGTCGAGGTTCGGCGTGCGGAGATGCTGGCACCCGAGATAGGGCACGCAATCCGCCCGCCACTGGTCGACGACGATGAGCAGGACGTTCTTCGCAGCCATGGGCACCCCGTGTGGCCCATCCCCGGATGACCGAGCCGGATGAGCGAGGCGGGGGGTATCACCGCGCCGGTGTCAGTGGCGTGACGGTCCGGTTACGGAGGGATGAAGGCCGCCGTCACCGGAAATCCCGCGTCTGCACGCGGATCCCGGTCGCCAGCCGCTCCGGGCAGTAGATGTCCCGCGGCCGGTGCTTCGGCGCGTCGCGCTGGTCGGGGCTGCCGCCGTGCCGGGCTTCGTCGCCGCGGCCGGTGGCGGGCATGAAGTCGCGCTCGCCCACCTGGCGCAGCAGCCCCGTCAGGTCCGAAAGCCGCTCGGTGATGACATGCGTCACCCCGCCTTCCTTCTGCACGCGGCCGTGGCAGGCGATCATGCTGGCGGACAGCACCAGGCGGCGCTGACGTTCGAACACGCCGGGCCAGACGATCAGGTTGGCGATGCCGGTCTCGTCCTCGATCGTGATGAACATCACCCCCTTGGCCGAACCGGGCTTCTGCCGCACCAGCACCAGCCCGGGCACCACCACGCGCCGGCCGTCGCGGATGTCGGCCAGGTCGGCGCAGCGGATCATCCCCTGCGCGCGCAGGTCGTCCCGCACGAACGCGACGGGGTGCTCCCGCAACGTCAGGCCGACGCTGCCGTAATCCTCGACCACCGTGCGGCCGGGCCGCATGGGCGCGAGCGTCACAGCCGGCTCGATCACCTCGGGCCGCGGCGCAGCCCCGTCGGCGGCGGCGAACAGCGGCAGCGGCGCGTCCGACAGCGCACGGATGGCCCAGATGGCGCCGCGCCGGTCCAGCCGCATCGACCCGAACGCGTCCGCCTCCGCCAGCCGCTCCAGCGCCGCCACCGGCACCGCGGCCCGGCGCCACAGCTCCTCCACCTGGTCGTACGCGTGCTCGCCCCGCGCCAGCACCAGGGCCGCGCCATGCGCCTCGGCCAGGCCCTTCGCCATCCGCAGCCCCAGCCGCACCGCGAAATACCTGCCCGCAGCCTCCAGCGTGCAATCCCACCGCGAGTGGTTCACGTCGACCGGCCGCACCTCCACCCCGTGGTCCCGCGCATCGCGCACGATCTGCGCCGGCGCGTAGAACCCCATCGGCTGGCTGTTCAGCAGGGCGGCGCAGAACACGTCCGGGTGGTGGCACTTCAGCCACGACGACGCATAGGCGATGATGGCGAAGCTCGCGGCGTGGCTCTCCGGGAAGCCGTAGCTCCCGAAACCCTCGATCTGGCTGAACGTCCTGTCCGCGAACTCCGGCGTGTAGCCGCGGGCGACCATGCCGCCGATCAGCTTGTCCTTGA
>CAXTPG010000136.1:0-9899 GCA_964246015.1 uncultured Acetobacteraceae bacterium | reverse complement strand
CGCGTTCCAATACTGCGGGAACCGCTCCAGCGTGATCCGGTCCTGCGGCACCCGCTCCACGAACCGGAACGGCCCGGCGCACACCGGCTTCAACCCGAAATCCTTCCCCGCCGCCTCGGCCGCCTTGGGCGACACGATCATCCCCGCCCGGTCCGTCAACTGCGCGACGAACGGCGAAGACGGCGTCTTCAGCACGATCCGCACCGTCAGCGGATCCACGATCTCCACCTTGTCCATCGCGTTGATCTCGCTGCGGCGGAAGCTGCCCTGCATCGTCAGATGCCGCTCCAGCGAGTATTTCACCGCCGCCGCATCCATCTTCTCGCCGTCATGGAACACGACGCCGTCCCGCAGCTTGATCACCAGGACCGTCGGCGACACCCACTCGTACCCCGTCGCCAGTTGCGGCACCGTCTGCAGCTTCTCGTCGATGTCGAACAGCTTGTCGCACAGCCCGGCAAACACGATCCGGCTCACATACGTCCGCGCCAGCGTCGGATCCAGGATGTCCGGGTCCTCCCGCAAGGCCACCCGCAACGTCTGCGCGGAAGCAGCCGAGGCCATCATCGCCAAGGCGGACGCGGCAAGGATCAATCGGCGCATCGGGGTCTCCGCGACAGGATCGTGTTCCCGACCTAATTGCGGCGAAACGCCAGCCCTGGCAAGCGCCCCTCCGCCCGGCTAAACCACCCGCCCCGGACCCGAGGACCCCCATGCGCCGCCACAGCATCGCCTCCATCCCCGCCGACGGCATCGGCCCCGAAGTGATCGCGGCCGGGCTGGAGGCGTTGCACGCCGTTTCCGCCCGCGACGGCGGCTTCGCGCTCGACGTCACCCACTACGACTGGGGGTCCGACCGCTACCGCCGCATCGGCGCCCTCATGCCCGAAAACGGCCTGGAGACCCTGCGGACCCACGATGCCATCCTGTTCGGCGCCGTCGGCGCGCCCGACATCCCCGACCACGTCACCCTCTGGGGCCTTCGCCTGCCCATCTGCCAGGGCTTCGACCAGTACGCCAACGTCCGCCCCACCCGCATCCTCCCGGGCGTCCAGGGCCCCCTCCGCAACGTGGGGCCCGGCGACCTCGACTGGCTCATCATCCGTGAGAACAGCGAGGGCGAATACTCCGGCAACGGCGGCCGAACCCATCGCGGCCTGCCCGAGGAAGTCGCCACCGAAACCAGCATCTTCACCCGCCGCGGCGTCGAACGGATCATGCGCTTCGCCTTCGAAAGCGCGCAGAAGCGCCCCCGCAAGCACCTCACCATCGTCACCAAAAGCAACGCACAGCGCCACGGCATGGTCTTCTGGGACGAGATCGCGCTGCACGTCGCCGCCGACTTCCCCGGCGTCACCTGGGACAAGGAACTCGTCGACGCCATGACCACACGCATGGTCCTGAAGCCCCGCAGCATCGACACCGTCGTCGCCACCAACCTCCACGCCGACATCCTCAGCGACCTCGCCGCCGCGCTCGCCGGGTCGTTGGGAATCGCCCCCACCGGCAACGTCGACCCCGAACGCCGCTTCCCCAGCATGTTCGAACCCATCCACGGCAGCGCCTTCGACATCACCGGCAAGGGCATCGCCAACCCCGTCGCAACCTTCTGGACCGCGTCGCTGATGCTGGACCACCTGGGCGAACCCGCCGCCGCCGCAACGCTCATGCGCGCCGTGGAACAGGTCTGCGCCGCCGGAACCATGACCCCCGACCTGGGCGGAACAGCCACCACAGCCCAGGTGACGGCCGCAGTCTGCGCCGCCATCCACGGCAAGAACACGTAGGGTGGGTGCTACAACCCACCAACCCCGCTAACCTAGATCAAGGGCCTCCCCGCCAGCCGCATCGCCGTCGTCACCAACGCCACGTGGCTGAACGCCTGCGGGAAATTGCCGGTGAACCGCCGGGACCGCGGGTCGTACTCCTCGCTCAGCAGCCCCACGTCGTTGCACAGCCCCACCAGCCGGTCGAACAGGGAAGCCGCCTCCTCCACCCGGCCCGTCATATGCATCGCCGACGCCATCCAGAAGCTGCACGCCAGGAACGCGCCCTCCCCCTCCGGCAGCCCGTCCGCCTCTCCGTCCGTCCGGTACCGCAGCACGAACCCGTCCACCATCAGGTCCCGCTCGATCGCGTCGATCGTGCCCCGCACCCGCGGATCGTTCGGCGGCAGGAACCCCGTGCTCGGGATCAGCAGCAGGCTGGCGTCCAGCGCCTTCGACCCGAAACTCTGCACGAAGCTGCCCATCTCCGCGTCGAACCCATCCCGGCACACGGTCGCGTGGATCAGGTCCCGCAGCGCACGCCACTGCTCGACATCCCCCTCCAGCCCATACGTCTCCGCATCCTGGATGCCGCTGTTGAACGCGACCCACGCCATCACCTTGCTGAACGTGAAATGACGCCGCCCGCCCCGGGTCTCCCACAACCCCTCATCCGGCTGGTCCCACACCGTCGCCAGATGCGCGAGCAGCTTGCGCTGCACCGACCACGTCTCCCCGTCCTGCAGCAGCCCCGCCGCCCGGGCCTGGTGCAGCGCCCCCATCACCTCCCCGTACACGTCCAACTGCAACTGCCCGGCCGCCGCGTTGCCCGTCCGCACCGGCGTCGCCCCCTGATAACCCGCAAGCCACGGCAGCTCGACCTCATCCAGCCGCCGCTCGCCGCCCAGCCCGTACATGATCTGCAACTGCTCCGGACTGCCGGCGACGCTGCGATGCAACCAGGCCGCCCAGGCCCTGGCCTCGTCGACATACCCGGCGCCCATGAACGCGAACAACGTGATGACCGCGTCCCGCAGCCAGCAGAACCGGTAGTCCCAGTTCCGCATCCCACCCAGCCTCTCCGGCAGCGACGTCGTGGGCGCAGCCACGATCCCGCCCGTAGCCGTGAACGTCAGCGCCTTCAGCACCAGCAACGACCGGCGGACCGCGTCCGCATGCGGCCCCTCGTATCCGCATGCGCCGGACCAGGCCGCCCAGTGCGCCTCCGTGTCGTACAGCGCGTCGTCCGGGTCGGGGCTGGTCGGAAGCTTGTGGTGCGACGGCCCGTGCGTCAGCACGAAATGCACCCGCTCCCCCTCCCGGACCACGAAGTCCGCGACCGTCTGCATCTCCCGCCCCTCCAGCGGGACGGGCGTGCGCAGAACCAGCATCTCGGGCCCCGCGATCGCGACGATCCCGTTGCCGCCCAGACGCTTCGTCACCCACGGGATGGTCAGCCCGTAATCGAAGCGGATCGACAGCTCCATCCGCATCCGGACGCTGCCGCCACGGCCCTCGACGATGCGGACCAGGCTCGTGTTGTCGGCGCCGGGCACCATGAAGTCGATGAGCGCGACCGCCCCCCCATCCTCGGTCCGGAACAGCGTCTCCAGCACCAGGCTGCCGTCGCGATAGCGGCGTGTGGCAGGGCCGGCGGGGCGCTGGGGCGCGATCAGGAAACGCCCGTTCTCCGGGCTGCCCAGCAATGCGGCGAAGCAGGCGGCGCTGTCGAAGCGCGGCAGGCACAGCCAGTCGATGCTGCCGTTACGGCCCACCAGCGCCGCCGTGGCGCAATCCCCGATCAACGCATAATCCTCGATCGCGAGGGCCTGGTCGTCGGGCAGGGCGGGCTTTGTCATGGGGGCCAGACGCGTGCCGCCGCCCCGGGTTCCTCCCGCACCAACGCCGCCCGGTGTGTCCAAACCGCCGATTTCTGGGCCGCGCAGCCCTGCACCGCCCTCGCCATGGTTGACTTTCCCGGTTCGTTTCCCGATATCGCGGCTGTAGCGCGCCACCTGTTGGCCGCGCGGCGCTTGCCCCTGCATCCTGATTTGTGGGGCGGACGAAGACCCCTCGCTGAAACGAGACCCTGCGCTTGATCGAACCCAGCACCGCCCCGGCGGACGACACTATGCACGCCGACGGCCACGCCGGCACGCCCGACACCGATACCGCCCCGCATGAGACCGCGGCCGAGACAGCCATGCCCGAGCCGGAGGCTGACACGCCCGAGGCGGAGGCCGACACGCCCGAGCCCGAGGAGAACGGCTTCGAAGCGCTCGGCCTCTCGCCCGAGATCCTGCAGGCCCTGCTCGAGAAGGGCTATCGCCAGCCCACGCCCATCCAGGCCCAGGCCATCCCCACGGTCCTCATGGGCCGCGACGTGCTCGGCTGCGCGCAGACCGGAACCGGCAAGACCGCCAGCTTCGTCCTGCCCATGCTGGACATCCTGTCCGGCAGCCGCGCCCGCGCCCGCATGCCCCGCAGCCTCATCCTGGAACCCACACGCGAACTCGCGCTCCAGGTCGCCGAGAACTTCGTCCAGTACGGCAAGCACCTGAAGCTCAACCACGCCCTGCTGATCGGCGGCGAAAGCCTGTCGGACCAGAAGGAGGTGCTGATGAAGGGCGTCGACGTCCTGATCGCGACCCCCGGCCGCCTCATGGACCTGTTCGATCGCGGCGGCCTCCTGCTCACCGACGTCTCCCTCCTCGTCATCGACGAAGCCGACCGCATGCTCGACATGGGCTTCATCCCCGACGTCGAGAAGATCGTCGGCTTCCTCCCCAAGACCCGGCAGACCCTGTTCTTCAGCGCCACCATGGCCCCCGAGATCCGCCGCCTCGCCGACGCCTTCCTGTCCAATCCCAAGGAGATCACCGTCAGCCGCCCCGCCAGCATCGCCACCACCATCGTGGCCGGGCTGACCGTCGTCGACGACCTCGACAAGCGCGAGGCCCTCCGCCGCCTGCTCAATGCCCAAAGCGACATCGTCCAGAACGCGCTGATCTTCTGCAACCGCAAACGCGATGTCGATATCCTCTACAAATCCCTGAAGCGCCACGACTTCAGCGTCGGGCAGCTCCATGGCGACATGAGCCAGCCGGAACGCTTCGCGACCCTCGCCCGCTTCAAGGCCAACGAGGTCCGCCTGCTGGTCTGCAGCGACGTCGCCGCCCGCGGCATCGACATCGGCGGCCTCAGCCACGTCTTCAACTTCGACGTGCCGATCCACGCCGAGGACTACGTCCACCGCATCGGCCGCACCGGCCGCGCCGGGCTGACCGGGCACGCCTACACACTGGCAACCCCCGATGACCGCGTCTTCGTCGACGCCATCGAGAAGCTGGTGGGCGCCGAGATCCCGCGCTTCACGGTCGACGGCATGGAGCTGCTGCCCTTCGCCGAGGGCGACGGCCGCCGCCGTGGCCGTGGACGCACCGCGAAAGCGCCGGTCCGCGCGAAAGCAGCACCCACCGACGCAACGGCAGACGCCCCGAAAGAGGCGGACCTGGCGCGCAAGCCCCGCCGCAGCCGCGCCCGCAAGCCCGCCGCCACCGACGTGGCCATGGACCCGGCAGAAGCCCCGCAGCCCGAGGCCGCCCCGCCCCAGGAAGCGGAACCCCGCCGCGGCCGCAGCGCCGAGCCGCGCGCCCGCCGCCGCGAGGACGAACCACGCCGCCAGCCCGCCGACGAACAACGCCGGGCCAGCAGCGATGAGCCCCGCCGCGCCTACTCGGACGACCACCGCCCCCGCTGGGACGACGAGCAGCGTCCCCGTAGGGACGACGACCAGCGCTCGCGTCGGGACGACGACCAGCGTCCCCGCAGGGACGACGAGCAACGCTCGCGCCGGGACGACGATCAGCGTCCCCGCAGGGACGACGAGCCCCGCCGCTTCCGCCGCGACGATGATCTCGGCCCCGCCGTGATGGGCTTCGGGGACGACGTGCCCGCCTTCATGCTGCTACGCTCGAAGGCCCGGCCACCCGCCGCACCGGCGATGGCCGACGCCGAATAACAAGATCGATCCCAGGGAGGGCCGCATGAACGTCGTAACCCCCGTCCAGGCGCCGGAGGCCGTCGCCGAATCCATCCCCGCCGCCAAGGCCCGCAAGCTCGGCCCGTTCAAATGGGACGACGCCCTCCTCCTCGACGGCCAGCTCACCGAAGATGAGCGCGCCATCCGCGACGCCGCGCACGATTATTGCCAGGACAAGCTCTTTCCGCGTGTCCTCGAAGCCAACCGCCACGAGCGGTTCGACCGCGAGATCATGAACGAGATGGGCGACATGGGCTTCCTCGGCGCCACGCTCGACAGCCACGGCTGCGCCGGTGTCGGCTACGTCGCCTACGGCCTGATCGCCCGCGAGGTCGAGCGTGTCGACAGCGGCTACCGCAGCGCCTTCAGCGTCCAATCCTCCCTGGTCATGTACCCCATCTGGGCCCACGGCTCCGAGGACCAGAAGGACCGTTTCCTGCCCAAGCTCCGCTCCGGCGAGTTCGTCGGCTGCTTCGGCCTCACCGAACCCGACGCCGGGTCCGACCCGGCCAGCATGCGGACCCGCGCCAAATCCGTCGACGGCGGCTTCCTGCTGAACGGCTCCAAGACCTGGATCACCAACTCCCCCATCGCCGACGTCTTCGTCGTCTGGGCCAAGAACGACGCCGGCGACATCAAGGGCTACATCCTCGAAAAAGGCATGAAGGGCCTCACTGCCCCCAAGATCGAGGGCAAGTTCAGCCTCCGCGCCAGCACCACCGGCATGATCATGATGCAGGACGTGTTCGTGCCCACGGCCAATGAGCTGCCGCACGTCAAAGGCCTCCGCGGCCCGTTCTCCTGCCTCAACAACGCCCGCTACGGCATCTCCTGGGGCGCCCTGGGCGCCGCCGAGTTCTGCTGGCACGCCGCCCGCGACTACACCATGCAGCGCATGATGTTCGGCCGCCCCCTCGCCGCCACCCAGCTCATCCAGAAGAAGCTGGCCGACATGCAGACCGAGATCACGATCGGCCTGCAGGGCGCCCTCCGCCTCGGCCGCCTGATGGAAGAAGGCCAGGCAGCGCCCGAGATGATCAGCCTCATGAAGCGCAACAACTGCGGCAAGTCGATCGACATCGCCCGCGTCGCCCGCGACATGCACGGCGGCAACGGCATCGCGGACGAGTACCACGTCATTCGCCACGTGATGAACCTCGAAGCCGTCAACACTTACGAGGGCACCCACGACGTCCACGCCCTCATCCTCGGCCGTGCCCAAACCGGCCTCAACGCCTTCGGCTGAAAAGCCCTCTCCCGTCGGGAGAGGGTTGGGTGAGGGCCTGCCGCCTGCGCCCGGGTCCGTGATGGTCACGGCCCTGGGCGCCGACGGCGACGGCATAGCCGAACATGACGGCCGCACCCTTTACCTCCCCCTCACCCTCCCCGGCGAACGCGTCCTTCCTGGTCCTTTCTTCCCCCGCGGCCAGGCCCTCACCGCCGACGCGACCATCATCGACCCCTCGCCCAACCGCCAGGAACCGCCCTGCCGCCACTTCGGCCCCTGCGGCGGCTGCACCGTCCAGCACATGGACGACCCGACCTACGCCGCCTGGAAGCACGCCCTCCTCGCCGACACCGTCCGCCGCCTCGGTTTCCAGGGCGCCCTCCCACCCCTGATCCGCACGCCCCCCGGCGCCCGCCGCCGCATGGACCTCGCGATCCGGCGGGAGAACGGCGCCATCCGCCTCGGCCTCCACATGCGCCGCAGCGCCTCCGTCGTCGACATGCAGGAGTGCCCAGTCCTCCACCCCACCCTCTTCGCCCTCGTCACCGCCCTCCGCCCCGTCCTCCGCAGCCTCACCGGCCTGAAGCGCGAAGGCTCCGCCGTCGTGAACCTGCTCGACGACGGCCCCGACCTCCTGCTCCGCACCGACGCGACGCTCACTGCCCAGGACCGCGCCCGCCTCGCCGCCCTGGCCGAGCGCCTGCACATGCCCCGCATCAGTTGGTCCCACATCGCAAACGGCGTCATCGAACCCGCCTGCAACCTGCGCCCGGCCCTCAACACCTTCTCCGGCCGAACCACCCCGATCCCCCCCGGCGCCTTCCTGCAAGCCTCTCGCGAGGGCGAGGCCGCAATCCAGCACGCCGTCCTCGCCGCCCTGCCGAAGCTGAAATCGAAGGCGATGATCATCGAGCTGTTCGCCGGCGTCGGCAGCATCACCCACGCCCTCACGGAACGCGCCCGCGTCGTCGCCTACGAGGGCGACCCGGCCGCCATCCAGGCCCTCCGCGCCGCCAACAACCCCCGCGTCATCGCCACCATGCGCGACCTGGCCCGCCAACCCCTCCAACCCGCCGACCTCAAGACCGCCGCCGCCATCGTGCTGGACCCGCCCCACGGCGGCGCGCTCGCGCAACTCCCCGCCCTCGCCTCCAGCGGCGCCCCCATCGTCTACGTCACGTGCAACCCGGCCGCCCTGCTCCGCGACGGCCGTATCCTCCTCGCCGCCGGCTACCGCATCACCAGCGCCGTCCCCATCGACCAATTCCTATGGTCCGCCCGGGTCGAAGGCGTCGTCGCGTTCAGCCGGTAGCCAACGAAAGCGCCACCGCCGCCTCCGCATGGATCCGCGTCGTATCGAACAGCGGCACGGCGCTATCCCCCGCCCCCACCAGCAGCATGATCTCCGTGCACCCCAGGATCACCGCCTCCGCCCCCCGCGCCACCAGCCGCGCGATCAGCCCCCGGTACGCCTCCCGCGACTCCGGCAGCACCCGCCCCTGCACCAGCTCCTCATAGATAACCCGGTGCACCACCGCCCGGTCCTCGTCGCCGGGCACCAGCACGTCCAGCCCGAACCGCTCCCGAAGCCGCCCCTTGTAGAACTCCTGCTCCATCGTGAACGCCGTCCCCAGCAGACCCACCCGCCGCATCCCCGCCGCGACGATCCGCGCCGCTGTCGGGTCCGCGATATGCAGCAGCGGGATCCGCACCCCCGCCTGAACCTCCTCCGCCATCCGGTGCATCGTGTTGGTGCAGATCAGCACGAACTCCGCTCCGCCCCGCTCCAGCCGCCGTGCCGCCTCCACCATCAGGACGGTGGCCCCGGCCCAGTCCCCGGCATGCTGCAGCGCCTCGATCTCCCCGAAATCGAACGACCACATCAGGCACCGCGCCGACCGCAGCCCACCCAGCCGCTCCCGCACGACCTGGTTGATGATCCGGTAGTATTCCGCCGAACTCTCCCAGCTCATCCCCCCGATCAACCCGATCACCCGAAGCGCGGGCATCACCGATTCGCCCCCGGCCGCAACCGCAGCCCCGGCCGCAGATTGGAGAACGTCAGCGTCGCCGGGTCTGCCACCACCGGCCCCGGCGCCGCCGCCACCAGCACCTCCCGCGCGATCCCCCCGAAATCCGCCCGGAAATGCACCGAAGACTTCAACGCCAGCACCGGAACCTCCGAAGGCTCGATCCCCACGTGCCGCAGGATCGCCTGGTCGTACGCCTGCATCTTCCGGCTCACGACCACCACCTGCACGCCCCCCGCCTCGACAGGGATTTCGATCAACGCCATCGGCCCCAAAGCCGCCGGGTTCCCCCGCGACATCGGCCCGGTCAACGTGAACCGCCCATCCGTCAGCCGCAGCACACGCGCCTCGCAGACGAACGGCGCCCCGTCCGACTTCCCTCCCAACGACAGCGCGACCACCGCCCCCACCCCCGCCGCGTGGCACGCCGAAGCACTCTCCGCATCGTTGATCAGGCAGACCACCGCCCCCGCCGCCCCCTGCCGCACCAGCTCCGCCAGCAACCCCGTCGTATCCCCGTGCCCCCCGCCGCCCGGATTGTCCTGAGTATCCGCGATCACCACCGGCCCCCCGGGCCCCACCGCCCGCAGCGCCGCCGCGACCGTCACGTCCGCCGCCGCGATCGGCAGCGCGAACGACAGCTCCCGCCCATCCACCTCCGCCTTGAACGCATCCGCCGCCGCATCCGCCGCCCCCTGCGTCTCCCCGAACGCCGCCAGCGCCGCCCCGCACCCCGGGAAATCCGCATACGGGAACCCGAAGCACCACGCGATCTCCGGCACCCCCATCGCCCGCATCACCGCGGCCCGGGCCTCCATCACCGGCAGCATCGG
>CAXTPG010000135.1:0-9923 GCA_964246015.1 uncultured Acetobacteraceae bacterium | reverse complement strand
CCAACCCGGTCAGGTCCGGAAGGAAGCAGCCGCAACGAGTTCTCGCTCGGGTCGATGTTCGGCCTCCCACCCTTTTTCCCGACAGGAGTCCGGCGGCATCGATGTCTGGCCTTCTGGACGATATCCTGCCGGAGCCGCCGCCGTCCGGACCCGGGTTGTTCGGGGAGGCGCCGGCGGCCGCGGCTGCGGCGGCGCCATACCGGGTGCTTGCGAGGAAGTATCGGCCGACGCGGTTCGACGAGCTGGTGGGGCAGGAGGCGATGGTCCGCATCCTGCGGAACGCGTTCGCGCAGGGGCGGATCGCGCATGCGTGGATGCTGACGGGCGTGCGGGGGGTGGGCAAGACGACGACGGCGCGGATCATCGCGCGGGCGCTGAACTGCATCGGGGCGGACGGGACGGGGGGTCCGACGGTCGATCCGTGCGGGGTGTGCGCGAATTGCGTGGCGATCCTGGGGGACCGGCATCCGGACGTGATCGAGATGGATGCGGCGAGCAACACCGGCGTCGACGACGTGCGGGAGGTGATCGACGCGACGCGGTACCGGCCGTTGCAGGCGCGGAGCAAGGTTTTCATCGTCGACGAGGTCCACATGCTGTCGCGCAACGCGTTCAACGCGCTGCTGAAGACGCTGGAGGAGCCGCCGCCGCACGTGAAGTTCATCTTCGCGACGACGGAGATCCGGAAGGTGCCGGTGACGGTGCTGTCGCGGTGCCAGCGGTTCGATCTGCGGCGGATTTCGGTGGCGGAGCTGGGGGCGCTGTTCGGGCGGGTGGCGGCGGCGGAGGGGGCGGATGTGGCGGCGGGGGCGCTGGACCTGATCGCGCGGGCGGCGGACGGGTCGGCGCGGGACGGGCTTTCGCTGCTGGACCAGGCGATCGCGCAAGGCGGGGGGGAGGCGATCGGGGCGGACCAGGTTGCCGACATGCTGGGGCTGGCGGATCGGACGTCGGTGTTCGCGCTGATCGAGGCGGTGCTGGCGGGGAAGGCGGATGCGGTGCTGGCGCTGACGGACCGGGCGCATGAGCGGGGGGCGGATCTGGGGCTGCTGCTGCAGGACCTGCTGGAGCTCGTGCATACGCTGACGCGGTTGAAGGCGGTGCCGTCGCTGCGGGACGGGACGGAGCTGCCGGAATCGGAGCGGACGGCCGGGGCGGCGTTGGCGGACCGGGTGTCGATGCCGGTGCTGGGGCGGTTGTGGCAGATGCTGCTGAAGGGTGCGGCGGAGGTGGAGCAGGCGCCGGACCGGCGGGCGGCGGCGGAGATGGTGCTGATCCGGGCGTGCTACGTGGCCGATCTGCCGCCGCCGGGGGAACTGGTGCGCCGGTTGTCGGAGGGGGGCGGGGGGGCGCCGTCGCGGGCGGCTTTGCCGGATGGGGGGGGCGGGGTTCGGGCGGTGGCGAACGGGTCGCCCGTGTCGGCCGCGCCGATGGCGGTGGCGGCTCCGGTGGCGCCGATGGCGGTGGCGGCGGCGGTGGCGCCGATGGCGGTGGCGCCGATGGCGGTGCCGAGCGTGGGGCCGCGGCTTTCGAGTTTCCGGGATGTGGCGATGCTGGCGTCGGCGCAGCGGGAGGCGATCCTGCATGGGCATCTGCTGCATGCGGTGCACCTGGTGAGTTTTGCGCCCAACCGCGACGGTGGCGGGCGGATCGAGCTGCGGCCGGCGGCGGATGCGCCGCGGGATCTCGCGCAGAACCTTGGGCGCATGCTGCAGCAGGCGACGGGGGAGCGGTGGGTGATCAGCATCTCCCGCGAGGCGGGGGAGCCGACGCTTGCGGAGCAGGGGCAGGCGGCGGATAGCGAGCGGAAGTCGGCGGCGGCGGAGCATCCGCTGGTGCGGGCGATCCTGGAGGCGTTCCCGGGGGCGGCGATCGCGCGGGTGAACGACAGCCGTGCGGATGCGTATGGGTTGGCGCCGGCGGTGCCGCTGGGGGAGCCGGACATGCCGGAGTTCGCGCCGGTCGACGCGGAACTTGCCGACGGCGATGACCATGATGGAGAGGACTAGATGAAGAACCTTGCGGGCCTGATGAAGCAGGCGAGCCAGATGCAGTCGAAGATGCAGGAGATGCAGGCGAAGCTGGAGGCGCTGGAGATCGAGGGCGTGGCCGGGGCGGGGATGGTGGCGGTGACCTTGTCGGGCAAGGGTGAGCTGCGGCGGATCCGGATCGACCCGAAGCTGGCGGTGCCGGGCGAGACGGAGATGCTGGAGGACCTGGTGGTGGCGGCGCATGCGGACGCGAAGCGGAAGATCGACGCGGTGATGGCGGAGGAGATGGAGAAGGCTACGGGCGGGATGCAGTTGCCCGGGGGGATGAAGCTGCCGTTCTGACCGGGGCCGTCTTTGCGGGGGGAGGGTCGGCTTCGCCCCCGGGGCCTGTAGCACCGGGTCGCGAGTCCTTGCCGGTGACGGATGCGTATGACGGTTGCTCCGTCGTTAGCCGGGTGCGTGTGGCAGGCCCTCACCCCGCCCTCTCCCGATGGGAGAGGGGGAGAAGGATGTCGATAGGGGTGCTTGGCTAGGGTTGGAGGGCGTGCTCGTCTTTTGGGGACCAGGTCAGGTGGGTTGGTTCGCCGGGGGAGACCGGGGTGGCGTAGAAGTCGTGGTCGGGGAGGAGGACGGCGGCGTCCTCGCCGGTTTCGGTGCGCAGGGCGATGCGGACGGCGGTGCCCTGGTATTCGACGGCGATGATGTGGGCGGGGAGGCCTGCGGTGGCCAGGCGGCAGCGGTCGGCGCGGATGGCGATGAGGCCTTGGGGGCCGTGCAGGACGTTGTGGCCGCCGATGAAGCGGGCGACGAAGGGGCTCGAGGGACGTTCGAAGATGTCGCGCGGGGGGGCGGCCTGGCGGATGTGGCCGTCTTCCATGACGACCATCTGGTCGGCGAGGGCCATGGCCTCGTCCTGGCTGTGGGTGACGTGGATGAAGGTGATGCCGAGTTCGCGCTGGAGTTTCTTCAGTTCCTCGCGGACGCGGACGCGGAGGAAGGGGTCGAGCGCGGAGAGGGGTTCGTCGAGGAGGAGGACGCGGGGGCCGACGATGAGGGCGCGGGCGAGGGCGACACGCTGCTGCTGGCCGCCGGAGAGCTGGGCTGGGTAGCGGGCGGCGAGCGTCGACATCTGGACGAGGTCGAGGAACTCGTGGGCACGGCGGGTGCGCTCGGGCTTCGGGGTGCCGCGCATCTTGAGGCTGTAGGCGACGTTGTCGAGGCAGGTGAGGTGGGGGAAGAGGGCGTAGGACTGGAACATCATGGCGGTGCCGCGCTGCTTTGGGGGCAGGCCGGTGACGTTCTGTCCGTCGATGAGGATGTCGCCGTCGCTGATGGCCTCGTGGCCGGCGATCATGCGGAGGGTGCTGGTCTTGCCGCAGCCGCTGGGGCCGAGGAGGCAGCAGTAGCTGGCCTTCGGGATGCGGAGCGAGATGGCGTCGACGGCGGTGGTGGTGCCGTAGCGCTTGGTGACGCCGACGAGTTCGACATCGTGGCGGGGGTCCATCAGGCGGCGGTCCGGCGGCGCTGGAGGCGGAGGATGAGGGCCATGGTGACGCCGATCAGGAGGAAGGAGACGATGGTGGTGACGGTGCCGATCGCGAAGAGGACGGGCGTGCTGTCGCTGGAGATGAGGGCGTAGATCTCGAGCGGGAGGGTGTTGGCGCTGCCGATGGTGAGGGTGGTGCGGGCGTATTCGTCGTAGCTGAGGGTGAAGCCGCCGACGGCGACGCCGATGATGCCGGGGAGGAGGATGGGGAGGGTGACGTGGCGGAGGCGCTGCCAGGGTGTGGCGCCGAGGTCGGTCGCGGCTTCCTCGTAGGTTCGGTCGAAGCGGGCGACGACGGCGAACATGGTGAGGAGTCCGAAGGGGAGGGTCCAGGTGAGCTGGGCGCCGAGGGCGGAGGTCCAGAGGCCCTGGGGGATGCCGAAGAGCTGGCAGCCGAGGCCGATGCCGAAGCCGACGAGGAGGCTGGGGGCGACGAGGCTTGCGATGGCGATGTAGAAGAGGAGGCCGGCACCGGGGAAGCGGCGGCGGAAGCCGAGGCCGGCGGCGACCGAGATGACGACGGTGAGGGCGGATACGACGAGGGCCAGGGCGAGGGAGCGGCCGAAGGAGACGGGGATGTCGGCCATCTGGCCGGGGCGGAGGATGTCGCCGAACCATTTGGTGGAGAGGCCGACCATGGGGAAGGTGACGCCGCCGTCGGGGCCCTGGAAGCTGAGGATGTAGATGATGATCATGGGGCCGTAGAGGAACAGCAGGAAGAGGGCCATGAGGGTGGCGAGGAGGTAGAAGGTGATGGGGCGGCCCTCCCCGCGCGCGGCGGCCATCAGCTCACCAGCTCCTTGCGGACGTCCACGACGCGCATCATGGCGGCGACGAGGAGGGCGACGAAGAGGACGAGCACGACCGCGTTGGCGGAGGCGGGGGGGTATTGCATGGCCTGGATCTCGGTCGAGAGGGCCGAGACGATGGAGGCGCTTTGGCCGCCGGACATGCGGCGGACGACGAAGTAGTCGCCGAGGACCTGGGTGAACACCAGGATCGAGCCGAGGGCGATGCCGGTTCGGGAGAGGGGGATGACGACGTTGACCATGGTCTGGAAGCGGGATGCGCCGGCGTCGCGGGCGGCTTCGAGGAGGGCCGGGTTTATCTTGGACATGGAGTTGGCGATGGGGCCGATCATCAGCAGCGTGTAGAGGTGGACGTAGGTGATGATGACCGAGAAGTCGCTGAACAGCAGGAACTCGAGCGGCCGGGTGGTGATGTGGAGGTCCTGGAGGAGGGTGTTGAAGGCGCCGTTGCGGCCGAGGAAGGGGATCCAGGCGATGGTGCGGATGATGGCCGAGGTCCAGAAGGGGATGATGCAGGCGACGAAGAGGAGCATGCGGATGCGTCCGCTGCGGACGTGGAAGACGAGGAACTGGGCGATGTTGAAGCCGAGGAACAGCGTCGTGGCCCAGACGATGAGGGCGAATTGGAGCGAGCTGAGGTAGATGCGGAGCGTGGCCGGGGCGGTGAAGACCTCGATGTAGTTGTCGAGCATGAAGGCCGGGTAGATGCCGACGCGGTCGTAGTCGAAGAAGCTGACGACCAGGAACAGGACCGTGGGCGCCGCGAACAGCGTGAACAGGATGATGGCGAGGGGCGCCACCTGCAACCAGGAGACGCCCCAGGCGGGGAGGCGGATGGCCATCAGGCGGAGATGAACTCGTTCCAGCGGCGGGTGAGGTAGCGGTCCTCGTCCATGACGGAGTTCCAGACGGCGATGTTGCCCATGCGGTTGTCGAAGGATCCGCCGTCGCGGGCGACGCCGGCCTTTTCCATGACGCGGCCGGTGGGGTTCTTGATGTCCTCGGCGGCGGGCTTGCCGCCGTACCAGTAGTCCCACTCGGCTTCGGAGAGGTATTTCTTCGCGTTCATGGGCTGGCCGGAGTAGTAGCCCTGGCGGGCGATCATGGCGCCGGGGAAGCCGGAGGCGTACCAGTTGAGGTATTCGTAGGCGCAGTCGAGCTTGAGGCCGGTGAGGTGCTTCATGAAGCCGAGCATGTAGCCCCAGCCGCGGTAGCCCTCTTTCATCGGTTGGTAGACGCAGGGGATGCCGCGGCTGCGGACGGCGGTCACGGCGGGGGACCACATGGACTGGATGACGACCTCGCCCGAGGCCATGAGGTTCACCGACTGGTCGAACGAGCCCCAGAAGCTGCGGAACTGCCCGGCCTTCTTCACGGCGGTCATGATGGCGATCGTCTTGTCGATCTCCTCCTTCGTCATGTTGCCCTTGTTGCCGTATTTGATGTCGCCGCGGGCCTCCATGGCCATTGCGACGTCGATGACGCCGACGGTGGGGTTGTCCTGGAGGGCGGTGCGTCCCTTGAACTCGGGGTTGATGAGGTCGGCCCAGGTCGTGATCTCGCGTCCCGTGAGGTCGGGGCGGACGCCCAGCGTGTCGGCGTTGGTGATGGTGGGGATCGCGTTGAGGTATTCGGTGGGGGTGGTGGAGAACTTCGTGCCGGCGGGGTCGGCGGCGTAGAGGACGGTGTAGGGGGAGATGCCCTGGAGCGAGGCCTTGGTGCCGTCGGCGTATTCGCTTTTGGTGAAGAGGGGGAGGGTGGCGTCCCACTGCTTGAACTTGGCGAGGGGGATGGTCTGCAGAATGTTCCGGCCGACGAGGTATTTCATGTAGGGGAGGCTGACGTCGGCGATGTCGATGTTTGCGGAGCCGGAGAGGAAGCGGTTGAGCAGGTCCGAGCTTTCGCTGGCCTGCATGGTGATCTTGAAGCCGAGGTCCTTGGTGGCCTGCTCGCCGATGGAGGGGAGGACGGTGACGGGGAGTCCGGCGTGGCGGAGCTCGATATCCTTGATGTTCTGGGCCCAGATGGTGGGGAAACCGGTGATTGCGCCGGAGCCTGCGGCGGCGCCGACGGTGGCGGCGAGGACGCCGCGGCGGGAGAGGCCCTTCTTCGGTGCGTCGGTCATGGATGTTCCTATTCTGCGGCGATGGGGAGGTCGGCGCGGCACGTCATGAGGGGCTGGATGCGGGTTCCGAACTGCTCCATGCCGATGACGAAGTCGTCGAAGGTCATCATGGCGCCCTGGACGCCGGGGACGGCGGCGAGGCGGTCGAGCAGGGCGGCGACGGTGGCGTAGCTGCCGCAGAGGACGCCCTGGTTGGTGGGGAGCTTCGCCTTGCTGCTGGGCAGGAAGCGGCCGGCGACGGAGAGGGGGTCCTTCACGACGTCGTTGGTGGCCTGGCCGTCGCGCCAGGCCAGGGCCTCGAAGTCGGTTCCGGTCTTGTAGTGTTCCCATTTGGCCATGGCGGCTTCGTCGGTTTCGTCGGCGATGACCATGATGAGCACGAGGGCGCCGCAGTGGCCGCCGGTGCGGGCGTTCTCGGCGACGAGGCGGGCGACGATGGGGGCGACGCGCTCCGGCTCGTTGAGGCCGGAGCTGGCGACGAAGTTGTAGTCGACGTGTTCGGAGGCGAAGCGGGTGCCGCGGTCGCTCTGCCCGGCGCAGAGGAGGGTGATGGGTGCGGTGGGCATGGGCAGGCAGCGGCAGTCGTTCATCTGGAAGAAGTCGCCCTTGAAGTCGCTGCGGCCGGTGGCCCAGAGTTCCTTCATGATGGCGAGGTATTCTTCGCAGTATTCGTAGCGGCGCTTGTAGTGTTCGTCGCCGGGCCAGATGCCCATTTGGGAGTATTCGGCTTCCTGCCAGCCGGAGATGATGTTCACGCCGAAGCGGCCGTGGCTGATGCTGTCGATGGTGACGGCCATGCGGGCGACGACGGGGGCGGGCATGGTGAGGACGCCGATGGTGGCGAAGAGCTTGATGCGGGAGGTGACGGCGGCGAGGCCGGCCATGAGGGTGAAGGATTCGAGGTTGTGGTCCCAGAACTCGGAGGGTCCGCCGAAGCCGCGGAGCTTGATCATGGAGAGGGCGAAGTCGAAGCCGAAGCGTTCGGCCTTTTCGACGATGGTGCGGTTGAGGTCGAAGCTGGGCTTGTATTGGGGGGAGGTTGTGGAGATGAGCCAGCCGTTGTTGCCGATGGGGATGAAGACGCCGAGTTGCATTGGGTTCACTCCTGGTGCGGCAAGTGGAGCGTGTTGGCGGGTTCCTCGTCGAAGCGGCGGGCGCGGCGGATGCGGGCGAGCATGGCCTCGACATGGGGGGCGGCGGCGCAGAGCAGGTCTAGCTGGCGGGGGGTGAGGGGGAGGCCGGCGCGGCGGGCGGTTGCGTGGATGTCGGCGCGGGCGGCGTCGTCGAGCGTGGGGGCCGGGTCGGGGGTGGGGGGGAGGGGTGGGGGGGAGAGATCGGGGGCGAGGGTGGGGCGGCGGGCGCGCCAGGGGGAGGCCGTGCTCGAAGCCCATGCAGACGGAGAGGGCGGGGCCTGCGGAGACGTTGAAGGGGGTGGTGAAGGAGGCTTTCTGCCAGAACAGCTCGGTACGCCAGGCGCCGAAGGGGGGGGCGGGGGCGGGGGCGGTGGGGCAGACGAGGGCGTCGTAGCGGCGCCAGGTGGCGGCGAATTCGTCGAGCATCGTGCGGCGTTCGCGCTGGGCGGCGACGGTGTCGGGACCGGAGATCAGGACGGCGCCGAGGGCACGGCCGAGGAAGTCCTCGCCGAAGTCGCCGGGGCGGGTGCGGAGGGCGTTGGCGTGGACCTCGAAGAGTTCGGATTCGGCGATGGTGATCTTGACGTCGCTGTATTGCTTGGCGGGGCGGAGGCGGATGGTGTCGATGGTTGCGCCGAGGCTGCGGAGGACGTCGAGCGCGGCGTCGAAGGCGGTGGCGACGGCGGGGTCGGTGGCGATGTCTTCCTCGTGGAAGTGTCTGACGACGCCGATGCGCAGGCCCTGCAGGGATTCGGAGAGGGCGGCGCGGTAGTCGGGGATGGGGTGGCGGGCGCTGGCGGGGTCGGCCGGGTCGTGGCCGGCGATGGCTTGCAGGAGGATGGCGCAGTCTTCGGACGTCCAGGCCATGGGTCCGGCGTGGTCGAAGCTGAAGGAGTTGGGGTAGACGCCGCGGCGGCTGACGAGGCCGTAGGTGGGTTTCAGGCCCGCGATGCCGCAGAGGGCGGCGGGGAGGCGGATGGATCCGCCGGTGTCGGTGCCGAGGGCGGCGGGGACGAGGCCGGCGGCGACGGCGGCGCCGGACCCGCTGGAGGAGCCGCCGGTGATGTGGCCGAGGGCCCAGGGGTTGCGGGCGGGGGGCCAGGCGAGGTCGAACGAGGGGCCGCCATGGGCGAATTCGTGGGTGGCGAGCTTGCCCGTGAGGGTTGCGCCGGCCTCGGCCAGTTTGGCGACGGTGTGGGCGTCGGCGGTGGGGACGGCGTAGGCGCAGACGCGGGAGTGGCCGGTGGTGCGGATGCCGGCGGTGGCGAAGATGTCCTTGAGCGCGAAGGGGATGCCGTGGAGGGGGCCGCGGCGGCGGCCGGCCGCGATCTCGGTTTCGGCGGTGCGGGCTTCGGTGCGGGCGCGTTCGGCGGTGACGAGGAGGAAGGCGTCGAGGATGGGGTTGAGGGCGGCGATGCGGTCGAGGGTGGCGTCGGCGAGATCGACGGGGGAGAGCTGGCGGGTGGCGAGCAGGTCCGTGGCCTGGGCGATCGTGAGGCCGGCGAGGTCGGTGGCGGGGTGGGCGATGTCCATGCGGGGCCTTCGCGACGGTGTTACGGTCGGTTCGTCCCCCCGGGGTCTCGCGCCCGTTATGGGGAGCGTATGGGGGTGGGGGGGTGTCGTCAAAGGGGTTTGCTGGCGATCTGGGCGATGATGGGGCGGCTGAGACGTGGGTTGCCTTCGTTTGCGGCTTCTTGGCTATTCGGCGTGCATTCTGGCTAGTTGGGCCGGCGGGATGCCGGCGCTACGATGGGGGGAGTTCACGGGGGGAGCGTAGTGTGGTGAGGGCATTGGGGGCACGCGAGCGTGCTGCGGCGTTCTGTGCGCGGTTCGGGTTGCGGGTCCCGATCCTGTTGGCGCCGATGGCCGGGGCGTGCCCGGCGTCGCTGTCGATCGCGGTGGCGGGGGCGGGGGGGCTGGGGAGTTGCGGGGCGTTGCTGATGGCGCCGGAGGCGATCGGGGCGTGGGCGGCCGAGGTGCGGGCGGGGAGCAACGGGGCGTTCCAGCTGAACCTGTGGGTGCCGGACCCGGCGCCACGGCGCGATCCGGCGCACGAGGCGGAGGTGCGGCGGTTCCTGGGTGGGTGGGGGCCCGCGGTGGCGGAGGAGGCGGGGGATGCGGTGCCGCCGGATTTCGAGGCGCAGTGCGAGGCGGTGCTGGCGGCCGGGGCGCCGATCGTGTCTTCGGTGATGGGGCTGTATCCGCCGGCATTCGTCGCGCGGCTGAAGGCGGCGGGCATCCTGTGGTTCGCGAACGTTTCGACGGTGGGGGAGGCGGTGGCGGCGGAGGCGGCGGGGGCGGATGCGGTGGTGGCGCAGG
>CAXTPG010000134.1:0-9995 GCA_964246015.1 uncultured Acetobacteraceae bacterium | reverse complement strand
GTCTTACCTCGTGCCAAACGTGGTTGAGAAATCGCCCACGTTTTGCAGGCCCGCCGAAGCACTATGCCGAGGGTGCCTTAACACGAGGTGAACCAGAACGGCACAACGCAACGCACCGCCGCATCACCCGCGGCAGCGCCGCCCCATCCAGGGCATCGCACGCATGCGGCAGCCCCTCCGCCACGATCGACGGCACCCGTGCCGCATACACATCCAGCAGCAGCTCGAAATGCGTGAACCCATGCGCCGCCTGGCCCACGCCACGCCACAGGGCGGCCTGCGGCGCGTGCGCCAGCGCCTCCGCCTCCGGCCAGGGCCGCTCACGCCACTCCGTCCCCGGAAGCTCCAGCATGCCCCCGAGTAAGCCCCGTGGCGGCCGCCGGCGCAGCAGCACCCGGCCCTCCCCGTCCTCCAGCCAGAACTGCGCACCGTGCCGCACCGGCCTCGTCTTTCTGGCCGCCTTCACCGGCAGCCGCTCCGGCGCGCCCGCCGCCAACCCCCGGCACGCTCCCCGCCACGGGCACAGCGCACAGGCGGGATTGCGGGGCGTGCAGATCGTGGCGCCAAGATCGAACAGCGCCTGCGTGAAGTCCGCGGGCCGCGCCTCTGCGTCCGGATCGGCCCCGAGCCGTGCCGCCGCTGCCGCGATCGGCCCCCGGCCTGCCGGCAACGGCACGTCGATCGCGGCAACCCGCGCCGCCACCCGCCCGACATTCCCGTCGATTGGCACGACCGGAACGCCGAACGCGATGCTCGCGACCGCCGCCGCGGTGTACGCCCCCACCCCCGGCAGCGCACGCAACCCCGCCACGTCCCGCGGGAACGCCCCCGCCGCCGCGACCGCCTGCGCGCAGGCATGCAGGTTCCGCGCCCGCGCGTAATACCCAAGCCCGGCCCACGCCTCCATCACGTCCCCGGCCGGTGCCGACGCCAAGGCCTCCACCGTCGGGAACCGCGACAGGAACCGCTCGAAATACGGACCCACCGCCGCGACCGTCGTCTGCTGCAGCATGATCTCGCTCAGCCACACCCGGTACGGGTCCGCGGATTCGCCCGGCAGCGCCCGCCATGGCATCGTGCGGCGGTGCCGGTCGTACCAGCGCAGCAGGGACGCGGCGTCGGGGGCGACCGGATCAGGCATGGCTCCGATATGACGACCGAATCCAAGCCCGGCAACCCGCCCCCGCGCCATCCCTTCGGTCCCCGGCCCGTGGGCGCCGTCCTGCCGGCCGTGACGCGCGCCGCTTTCCGGGCGGCAGGCCCCACCGTCGCCCAGCTTATCGCCGACTGGCCCTCGATCATCGGACCCGCCCTGGCCGCTGTCACGGCGCCGCGCCGCCTTGCAGCCGGGACCCTGACGCTCGGCTGCGCCGGGCCCGTCGCGCTCGAACTGCAACATCTCTCCACTCAGGTGCTGGAACGCATCAACGGCCATCTGGGCAACCCCGCCGTGCAAAGGCTCCGGTTCGTGCAGGAACCGGTCGCCGCAAAACCGTCGCCCCCACGCGCGACTCGGGCGCCCCTGACGCCTGTCCAGGTCGAAGGCATCCCCGACGGCCCGCTTCGGGACGCGCTCGCCGCCTTGGGCGCCGTGGTCCGGGCCGAACGCGCTTGACGCTGGGGGCCTGACGGGGCGCATAAACGCGCATCCAGCCGCCCACCATCGAGGATTCGCATGACGCTGTCCCGCCGCACCACCCTGGCCGCGATCGCCGGCGCCGCACTCACCCCGTCCCTCGCCCCCGCCCAAACGGCCGGTGTGCTGACCGAGCGCGCAGCCGGCAAGCCCGACGCGAAGGTCGTCGTCCACGAGTGGTTCAGCCTGACCTGCAGCCACTGCGCCGAATTCCAGAAAGCGACCTTCCCGCAGGTCAAGAAGGACCTGATCGACACCGGCCGTATCCGGTACGTCTGGCGCGACTACCCGCTCGACCAGGTGGCGCTCAACGCCGCCCTCGTCGCCCGCGCCCTGCCGCCCGACCGCTACGAGCCGTTCATCACCACCCTGCTGCTGACGCAGGACCGCTGGGCCTTCGCCCGCGGCGTGAACAGCACCGACGAGCTGGCCAAGCTCGCAGCCCTCGCCGGCATGCCGCGCCAGGCCTTCGACGCCGCCCTGGCCGACGCCGCCCTGAAGCAGGCGATCCTGACCGCGCAGGACGAGGCCGAGAAGAAGCAGGGCGTCAACAGCACCCCCAGCTTCATCGTCAACGGCAAGCTCGTCTCCGGCGCCGTCCGCTATCCGGCGTTCCTGCAGGCGGTCGACGTCGCCCAGGGCTGACGCCACATGGGCGCACGCTTCGTCCGCCTCGGGATCGTGGGCTTCAAGAGCTTCGCCGACCCGGCGACGCTCGAGATCCTGCCCGGCCTGACCGGCGTCGTCGGCCCCAACGGCTGCGGCAAGAGCAACGTCGCCGAGGCGCTCCGCTGGGCCATGGGCGAAGCCAACGCCCGCCACCTCCGCGGTGGCGAGATGGACGACGTCATCTTCGCCGGCACCGCGCACCGCCCCAGCCGCAACCTGGCCGAGGTCTCGCTCCACATCGAAGGCGAGGACGGCGACCTACCGCCCCCCTTCGCCGCAACCGCCGAGCTGCAGGTCGTCCGCCGCATCGAGCGTGGCGGCGGCAGCGCCTATCGCGTCAACGGCCGCGAGGCCCGGGCCCGCGACGTGCAGACCTTGTTCGCCGACCTCGCCAGCGGCGCCCGCTCCTCCGCGATGGTGAGCCAGGGCCGGGTCGGCGCCCTGGTCAACGCCCGGCCCGAGGAACGAAGGGCCGTGCTGGAGGAAGCAGCCGGCATCACGGGCCTGCACGCCCGCCGCGCCGAGGCCGAAACCCGTCTGCGCGCCGCCGAAGCCAACCTGGAGCGCGCGGAGGAACGCCGCGCCGCGCTGGACCGGCAACTCGATGGCCTGCGCGGCCAGGCGAAGCAGGCGGCCCGTTACCGCACCGTGACGGACGCGCTGCTGGAGACCGAGGCGGCCCTGCTGGCCGTCCAGCGTGCCCGGGCCGAACGCGCGGTCGCCGAGGCGGACGCCTCCCTCCGTGCCGCCGACCAGGCGGTCCACCGGGCCGCCGAAACTGCGTCCGCCTGCACCGCCGCCGTCGCCGCGGCCCATGCCGCGCTGCCCGCCCTGCGTGAAGCGGAGGCATCGGAGCGCGTCCTGGTCGACCGGGCAAGGCTCGCACAGGAGGGCATCGCCGCGGAAGCCGCCCGGGCCGAGGCCGCTCTCATCGCCGCCACGCAGCGCCGGGCGCAGCTTGCGCGCGACCTCGCCCACGCCGAAGTCACACTGCGGGACGCCGAGTCCGCCGACACAAGGCTGGCCGCGGAATCCGAAGCCTTGCACGCCCAGGCCGATGCCCACCCCGGTGCACTCGCCACCGCCCGGGCCGAGGCGGACGAGGCGACCGCCGCCATGCGGGACGCCGATCAACGCGCCGCCGACTCCGCCGCCCTGGCCGCCGAGGCGACCGTGATGGCCGAAGCCCTTCGCCAGGGGCTGGACCAGGCCGACGGGCGGCTCCGCCGCGCCGAGCAAACCCACGCCCGTCTCCGGGCCGACCGGGAGCGCGCACTGGCCGAGGTCGTGGACCCGGCCCGCCTCGATGCCGCGTCGCAGGCCCACGCCGCCGCCGAACAAGCCCTCGCCGATGCTCGCGCAGCGCAGGATCGCGCCGACACCGGCCGCCTCCACGCCGCCGCCCAAGCCGCCGCCGCGCGGGACACGCACGCGCGCCTCGATGCCGCCCGGCATCGCCTCGCCGCGCAGGCCTCCGCGCTGGCCGAGGTGCTCGCGGTGAAGGACAACGAGCGCTGGAAGCCGATGGTGGACCGCCTGGCCGTCCCGGCCGGCCTTGAAGCCGCGTTGGGTGCGGCCCTCGGCGAAGAACTGGCCGCCGCCGACGACCCGAACGCGGCGCGGCACTGGCGCGCGCTGCCGGCACCGCCGCACGCCCCGGGATCGCTGGCCGGTCTCGTCAAGGGACCGCCCATCCTCGCCCGTGCGCTCGCCGGGATCGCACTGGTCGAAACCGACGCCGACGGGGATGCGGCACAGGCTGGGTTGCAGCCGGGTCAATCTCTGGTGTCGGCACAGGGCGCCGTGTGGCGGTGGGATGGCTACACCGTGCGGGCCGGCACGCCGACCGCCGCCACCGTCCGGCTGCAGCAACGGAACCGCCTTGCCGCCCTGCGGACCGATCTCGAGACCGCGGAGCGCGACGCCGCCGCCGCGAAGGCAAGCCGCGACCAGTCCGACCGCGCCGAACGCGAAGCCGTCGCCGCCGAGCAGGCAACCAGGCTCGCCCGCCGCGACGCCGAGGCGGCGGTGGAGCGGACCCGGGCCGCCGCCCAAGCCCTGCACGCCCGTGCCCAGGCCGCGGCAACCAGGCTGCAGGCCACCGACGACCAAGTGGCGCAGCTCGCGCCCGAACTGGCGACCGCCCGGGACGCCCACCGGGCCGCCCAGGAGGCGCATGCCGCCCGTCGCGACCCCGCCGCCCTGCGTGCCGCCGCGGACGCCGCCAAGGCCGGCGTCAACGCCGCCCGCGCCCGTGAATCCGCCGCCGCCCGCGCCCTCGATGCGCTGCATCGCGCCGACCAGGCCCGCATCGCGCGCCTGCACACCATCCACCGCGAGCGTGAGGACCGCCGCATGCGCGCCGCCGACCTGGCAGGCCGCGTCACCGATCTCGCCGCCCGCGCCACGGAGGCGGCGGCAGAGCATGAACGCCTGGTATCCGCCCCGTCCCGCAGCAAGGACGCCAGCGACCGGGCCGCGGCCGCACTGTCCGAAGCGCAGGCCCGGCACGCATCCGCAGTTGCGGCGCGCGAGCGTGCCGAACGTGCCGCCTCGGACGCCGCGGCCGCCGACCGCGCTGCCGCCCAGGCCGTCTTCACCGCCCGCGAGGCGCTGATCCGCGCCGAGGCCGCGCAGCAGGCCGCATCCCTGGCCATGACCGACTCCGCCGCCCGCATCGCCGAACGCGAAGGCGCCCTCCCGCCCTTCCCCATCGTGACCGACGCCTCCCTCGCCGCGGAGGACCGCGCCCGGAACCGCCTGCATCGCCTGACGCGGGAGCGCGACGAGATGGGCCCGGTGAACCTGCGCGCCGACATCGAGGCGCAGGCCATCGAAGCCGATATCGCCGCCATCATCCACGACCGCGACGAGCTGGGAACGGCCATCGCCAAGCTGCGCGGCAGCATCGGCCACCTCAACCGCGAGGGACGGGAGCGCCTGTCCGCCATCTTCCAGCAGGTCGATCGCCACTTCCAGGCGCTGTTCACCCGCATGTTCGGCGGCGGCCGCGCGCACCTGGCCCTCGTTGGCTCCGACGACCCGCTACAGGCCGGGCTCGAGATCTTCGCCCAGCCACCCGGCAAGAAGCTGGCGTCGCTCGCCCTGCTGTCCGGCGGCGAGCAGGCCTTGACCGCGCTCTGCCTCATATTCGCCGTCTTCCGCTGCAACCCGGCGCCGCTCTGCGTCCTCGACGAAGTCGATGCGCCGCTCGACGACGCCAACGTGGAGCGGTTCTGCGCCCTGCTGGCCGACATCGTGCAGGAGACCGGGACACGCTTCCTGGTCGTCACGCACCACCAGCTCACCATGGCCCGGATGGATCGCCTCTACGGCGTCACGATGCAGGAACGCGGCGTCTCCCGCCTGCTTTCGGTGGACCTGTCGCGGGCACAGGGCATGGTGGAGGCGGTCGCGGCCGAATAGGCGGCCCGCCCGCCTTGACACTGCATCCCCCCGCCGGTAGCAAGCCCGCGCCTACCGAAAGGGGGGCGGACATGACGGACGGTGGCGGATCGTTCGACGAACGGCTCCGTGCGGCACGGGACAAGCAGGCAGGCGGCAAGCCTGTCCCCGCAAGCACGGGCGGAGGCACGAGCCCCATGGGCATCGGCGTCCGCGTGGGGGTCGAGCTGGTGGCTGCAATGGCGGTCGCCGTCGCGATCGGCTGGGGCCTCGACCGTTGGCTGGGGACCACTCCCTGGCTCGTCGGCGTGTTCGTCCTGCTGGGCGGTGCGGCGGGCGTTGCGAATGTATGGCGCTTGATGATGCCGCGCGCGCCGCGGAAGCTGTAGAGGCAGGGGACGGGTTTGGCGACGGAATCGAAGATCGACGCGCTGGGGCAGTTCGAACTGTACACCACCCTCGGCCCCATCGGCCGGTCGGTGAACTTCACCCAGTCGAACCTGATGATGATCGTGGCCGGCGCCCTGATCCTCGGCACCCTCTACATCGGCATGAAGCCCCGCGCGATCGTCCCCGGGCGTCTGCAATCGCTGGCGGAGATCGCCTATGACGGCATCATGTCGATGGCGGTCGGCAGCATCGGGCCCGAGGGGCGGCGCTTCTTCCCCTTCATCTTCGCCCTGTTTTTCTTCGTGCTCATGGGCAACCTGCTCGGCCTGCTGCCCTACTCCTTCACCTACACCAGCCATATCGCCGTCACCTTCGGGCTGGCGCTGCTGGTCATCGTGATCGTCACCATCGTGGCGCTCCGCATCCACGGCATGCACTTCTTCAGCTACTTCTTCCCCGAAGGCGCGCCGAAGCTGCTGGCGCCCCTGATCATCCCGATCGAGGTCATCTCCTACCTCTCGCGTCCCGTCTCCCTCGCCATCCGTCTCTTCGCGAACATGGTCGCCGGGCACGTGATGTTCGAGGTGTTCGCGACCTTCGTCGTCCTCCTGGCCGGCGCCGGCGCGATCGGCACCGTCGCGGGCATCGTCCCGCTGGCGCTGAACGTCGTCCTCGTCGGCTTCGAATTGCTTGTGGCTGCACTTCAGGCATACGTCTTCGCGATCCTGACCTGCATCTACCTGCACGACGCGGTGCATCTGCACTGACCGCGTCGCCAACCCGTTCCACCCACACCTCCACCAAGAAGGACTGAATCTATGGAAGTCGCTGCTGCAAAGGCCCTCGGGGCCGGCCTGGCCGTGATCGCGCTTGCGGGCGTCGGCATCGGCATCGGCAACATCTTCGCCTCGATGGTCGCCTCCGTCGCTCGCAACCCCTCGGCCCGTGACGCCGTGTTCCCGATCGGGATCCTGGGCTTCGCGCTGACGGAAGCCGTCGCGCTGTTCGCCCTGCTGATCGCGTTCCTGATCCTGTTCACCTGATCCGGCTGGACGGGGGCGGGCCGCACGGCCCCTCCCGTCCGGACCACCGCAGCCGATCACGGGGACAGGGCGCCATGCCACAGCTTAATTTCAACAACGTCCTGGTCACCTCCCAGGTCGTCTGGATGGCGCTCATCTTCGCAGCGCTGTACTTCCTTTTGTCCCGCTGGGCGCTCCCTCAGGTCGCGACCGTGATCGACGAACGCGCTGCCCGCATCGGCGCCGACCTCGACACGGCCCGGCTGGCAAAGGCCGAAGCGGACGCCGCCGTGGCCGAGGTGCACGAGGCGACCCGCCGCGCGAGCACCGAGGCGCAGGCCGCGATCGCAACCGCAATGGCGGCAGCAAAGTCCGAGGCTGCCGAACAGGCCCGCGTCGCCAACGAAAAGCTGGACGCCCAGCTCGCGCAGGCCGAGCAGCGCATCGCTGCCGCCCGCACCGCCGCGATGGCCGCCCTCCGCGACGTCGCGACCGAAACCGCCGACGCCGTCCTGGCCCGCCTGACCGGCCAGCCCACCGACCGCGCTGCGGTCAGCGGCGCCGTCGGCTCCGCCCTCGCGGCACGGGGATAGACCCTATGCACCATCATGACAGCCTCTTCGGCGATCCGCGGACCTGGGTCGGCGTCGCCTTCCTCATCTTCTTCGTCATCTTCGGCCGCAAGATCTGGGGCGTGCTGACAGGCATCCTCGACAAACGCGCCGTCCAGATCCGCACCGAACTGGACGAGGCCGCCCGCCTCCGCCGCGAAGCCGAAGCGATGCTCGCCGACGCCAGGGTTCAGCGTGAAGCCGCCCTCCGCGACGCCGAAGCGATGCTTAAACAGGCCCACGAGGAAGCCACGCGCGTGGCAGAGGCCGCCCGCGCCGACGCCGCCGCCGCCGCAACCCGGCGCGAGCGCATGGCCATGGACCGCATCGGCGCCGCCGAGAAGGCGGCCGTCACCGAGGTCCGCCTCGCCGCAGCCGACATCGCGACGCGCGCCGCCGAAACAGTGCTGACCGAAAGCTTCGGCGCCGACCAGGACAGCGCCCTGATCGATCGCGCAATCCAGGGCCTGCCCACGGCGTTGTCCGGACGCCGCGCGGCCTGAGCACCCTGTCAGCATGTTCACGTGAAAGGGCGGCAGCAATGCCGCCCTTTCTGTTTGCCTGAGGATACAACTGGCCTACTCTGGCGCTGATTTCATATCAGACGGGGATTACGAATGCTCGGACGGCACACGACTCTCGCCGCATTGCTCGCGGGAGGTCTCATGCTCGGCAATTTATCAGCCAGCGCGGCCTCGCTCCGCTGGGCCAATGACGGCGACGCCAACTCCATGGACCCCTACACGCGCAGCGAGACGTTCCTGCTGACCTTCACGCAGAACATCTACGACCCCCTCGTCCGCCGGAATCGCGAACTGAAGGTCGAGCCCGCCCTCGCCGAACGCTGGGAGCAGCCCGACACCAAGACCTGGCGCTTCCATCTCCGCCGCAACGTGAAGTTCCAGGGTGGCGAGCCCTTCACCGCCGACGACGTTCTCTTCAGCTACCAGCGCGCCACAGGCCCCGGCAGCCAGATCAACGCCTACTTCCAATCGGTGAAGGAGGTGAAGAAGGTCGACGATTTCACCATCGACTTCGTGACCAAGGAACCCAACCCGATCTTCCTCGAGGAGATCACCCAATGGGTCATCATGTCCAAGGCATGGTGCGAGGCCCACAACGCGACCCAGGCCGCCGACCTCACGAAAGCGACCGAGAACTTCGCCACACGCAACGCCAACGGCACCGGCCCCTTCATCCTCACCCTGCGTGAGCCGGACCGCCGCACGCAGCTCAAGAACAACCCGGATTGGTGGGACAAGCCCGAGCACAACCTGACCGACGTCACCTTCAACGTCATCGGAAACGCGGCCACCCGCGTCGCCGCCCTGCTCTCCGGCGACGTCGACATGATCTACACCGTCCCCCCGCAGGACATGGACCGCCTGGGCCGCACCCAAGGCATCAAGCTCCTGGTCAGCCCGGAGCTGCGCACCATCTTCCTCGGCTTCGACGTCGCCCGTCCCGAGCTGCTGAAATCCGACGTGAAGGGCAAGAACCCGCTGCAGGATCGCCGTGTCCGTCAGGCCTTCTACCAGGCCATCGATATCAACGCGATCAAGCAGCGCGTCATGCGCAACCAGTCCCGCCCGACCGGCCTGATGTACGGCCCCGGCGTCAACGGCTTCACCGAAACCTCCGACGTCCGCTACCCCTATGACCCCGAGGCATCGAAGAAGCTGCTGACGGAAGCCGGCTACCCCAACGGCTTCGGCATCACCCTGGACTGCCCCAACGACCGCTACGTCAACGACGAGGCGATCTGCCAGGCCGTGACCGCCATGCTCGCACGCGCCAACATCAAGGTGACCCTGGCCGCGCAGACCCGGCTGAAATACTTCGCCGAGATCAGCAACCCCGAATACCGCACCAGCTTCTACATGCTCGGCTGGACCCCCAACACCTACGACGCCCACAACTCGCTTTTCAACCTGTTGGGCTCCCGCAACGGCACCCGCGGCGTCTTCAACGACGGCGGCTGGTCGAACAAGGAGTTCGACGAGCTGCTCGACAAGATCGCCGTCGAGACCGACCCGGCCAAGCGCCAGGCCCAGATCCTGCAGGCGTCCAAGATGGCGCATGACGAGGTCGCGACAATTCCGCTGCATCAGCAGACGGTCGTTTGGGCCAGCAAGGCCAACGTCGATGTTCAGCAGTCCGCAGACAACACCTTCCCGCTCCGCTACGTGCGGGTGCGGTGAGCGTGCCCTAGAGCGGGATGCCCTAAGATCGAATCGGGCTTCCCCCGGCTCGGCGTGATCT
>CAXTPG010000133.1:0-10078 GCA_964246015.1 uncultured Acetobacteraceae bacterium | reverse complement strand
GCTGGTGGGGCTGGACGGGGGGGCGGCGGCGCCGTGAGGGGGTGGGCCGAGGAGCGGGAGGGGCTGCGCTGGGGGGCGTGCCTGGTGGTGGTGCTGGGGCTGCACCTGGGTGGGGGTGCCTGGTTGCTGCGGCGGCTGGTGCCGGCGGAGACGGCGGTTGCGGTGCCGGAGGCGGTGTTGCTGGATCTGGCGCCGGAGCCTTCGCCGGCGGTGCCGGAGACGGTTGCGGCGCCCGAGCCTGTGCCGGTCCCGGCGGCCGCGCCGGAGCCGGTGGCGGCTCCGCCTGTGCCGACGCCGGCGCCTGAACCACCGCCGCCCGACCCTGTGCACGAGCCGCCGCCGCCTGAGCCACCTCCGCCGATGGGGCCGCCGTCACCTCCACCGCCGGAGCCTCTGCCACCACCACCACCGGCGCCGGAGGTCGTGTTGCCGCTTCCGCCACCGCCACCGCCACCGCCACCGGCCCGGCCACCGCCCCGTCCTGCGCCGCCGCGGCCCGTGGCGCGGCCTGCGCCGCCGCGGGTCGAGGCTTCCAATCCCGTGCCGGCGCAGGCGGTGCCGGCTGCACCGGCGCCGGCCGCTGCACCGCCCCCCCCGGCGCCGTCTTCCAGCGCAGTGCCGACCTGGCGGGGGGAGCTGGTGGCCCGGCTGCAGCGGGCGAAGCGGTATCCGGACCGGGCGCGGTCACGGGGGGAGCAAGGGGTGGCCTATGCGACGTTCACGATGGACCGGGCCGGGCACGTGCTTGCGGCGAACCTCGATCGGAGTTCGGGGTCGGCTTCGTTGGACGAGGAGGCGGTGGCGCTGATCCGCCGGGCGGAGCCGTTGCCGCCGCTGCCGGCGGAGATGGCGGGGGCGAGCATCACGCTGACGGTGCCGGTTACGTTCTCGTTGCGGTAAGGGGGGCTGACGATGCGGCCTATCCGCGCCAGATCGCCGCCTCGGTGAAGCCGAGTTCGGCGAATTCGGCGGCGCGGCGGGGGGCTTCGGCGGTGGAGAAGAACTCGTCGAGCTGGGGCGGGGGGATGGTTGTCGCGCTGAGCATGGCGTGGGCCTGGCCGCGGTGGTGGATCTGGTGCTGGAAGAGGTGGAGCAGGAGGCGGCCCAGGGGTTCGCGCTGGATGCGGGTGACGCGGTTGACGTCGACGATGCGGTCGAGGGCCGGGGCGTCGAGGGTTTCGGTCACGGCGAGGAGGCGGCGGTCCATCCGGGCCTGGGCGGCCTGCAGGGCGGCGGCGGTGGTGCAGGGCTCCCGGTCGGCCCAGGCGGCGGGGCCGAGGGTGCCGCCCTCCATGGCGTCGACGTAGAAGTGATCGACGATCAGGATGTGGTTGAGGGTGGCGCGGATGCTGGGGAAGAAGCCGGTGCGGGGGGCCTCGAACTCGGTCTGGGGGAGGCGGGCGGCGGCGGCGAGGAGGCGGTGGTTCGCCCAGGCGTTGTTGCAGGCCATGGTGCGGAAGGGGAGGGTTGCGTCCATGGCGGCAGCATAGCGGATCAGTTGATGACGCGCATGGTGCCGGAGGCGGTGAGGGTGACGCCGTTGAAGAGGGTGGTGGCGGGGGTGCCGCGGAGGATGGCGGGGGCGGCCCAGGTGTAGGTGACGCTGACGGTGACGTCTCCGCCGGCGGCGAAGTTGGAGGGGGAGACGGTGGCGCAGTTGCAGGCGCCGACGTCGCGCCAGATGACCGATGCGGCGTCGCTGAAGGCGGTCGTGACGTTGCTCGTGCTGGTGCCGCCGCGGACGGCGGCGTAGCGGAGGGCGCGCTCGATGCCGACGTCCATGGCGCGCCAGGTGCTGATGAGGCTGTAGACGGCGAAGAGGCTGAACATGAACAGCAGGACGGCGGGGAAGCAGAGGGCGAATTCGAGCGCGGTGGAGGCTCGGCGGTCGCGGGCGAGGGTCATTGGATGCGGGCCGTGCCGGTGGCGGAGAGGTTCCATGCGGCGCCACCCCAGGTGACGGTGATGATGGGGGTGAAGCTGGCGCTGGCGGTGACGGTGGCGTAGGTGCCGAGGACCTGGCCGTTGGCGCAGGTTGTGCCGCAGGCGGTGGTGGTGTTGGAGCGGGCGCCGGTGGCGAGGGTGATGCAGTAGCAGGCGATGCTTGCGGTGGGGGTCATGGTGGCGCCGCCGGCCCCGTAGCCGGATTGGGCGGCGGATTGCAGGATGCTGGCGTTGGCGCTGCCGGGGGCGGCCCAGCCGCGCATGAGGGCGGCGTGGAGGGCGCGGTCGAGGCGCTGCTGGGTCATGAGGGCCTGGCCGGCGCCGGTGACCCCGGAGAGGAGGGGGAGCAGGAGGAAGGCGGTGACGAGACCGGTCTCGAGGGCGGCGACGCCGCGGCGGTCCTGCCAGAGGGAGGTCCGGGGGCGGGTCATTGGGTGAGGACCACGGAGGCGGCGCTGGAGGTGTTGCTGCTGCCGGGGACGGTGCGGACGGCGCCGGAGCCGTGCACGTACATCGATTTCGAGATGAGGTTGAACCATTTGTTCAGCGGGGCGGTGAGCTGGGCGTTGTTGCCGACGTCGACGTTGCTGCAGGGCATGTACATGGACCCGGATACGAGGAGCGTGCTGCCGCCCTGGAAGCTGGAGGTCTGGCCGCCGCTGCTGTTGCATTTCTGCCAGATGGCGATGCCGGCGGTGGCGCCGGTCGTGGGCGCGCTGATGGACGTGCTGGTGTTGGAGTAGTTGGTCCAGGAGAAGTTGCCGGGACTGGTGCCCGTGAGCACGAAGGTCACGTCGGTTGCCGTGGTGATGCTGGCGTTGTTGAAGGTGAGGTCACCGTTGACGACGAAGTAGGTGCCGGGGGCGAAGGTCTGCGTGCTGCTGTTGCCGCCGATGGTGGTGTTTCCGCAGAAGACGTAGCTGCCGCCGGTGGTGGTGGGCGCGAAGGCGTAGGGGGTGGCGCTGTAGGCGGTGTAGTTGCCGTTGGTGACGTTGCAGGACCCGGCTGTCGGGATGGTCTTGCTGGCGTTCGGGTCGGTCGTCGCGTTGCCGTAGGAGGTCGTGGTGGTGGCGGTCATGTTGTTCGAGCCGCTGTTGGACTGCGTGATGGTGCCGACGGCGGAGATGGTGTTGGCGTTGATGGTGCCGCTGTTGAGATAGATGCTGGGCGTTCCGGCGGAGTTGCTGCCGATGGCGCAGTTGGCGGCCGTGACGGTGCCGGAGTTGTCGACCTGGATGCCGATCCCGGTCGTGCCGAGGGTGAGCACGCAGGGGCTGCTGGTCGCGGGGCGTACCGTCGCGGTTGCGGTGGCGCGGATGACGGGTGCGGTGATGTTGAAGATGCCGAGCATGTAGCTGGGCATCTGGCTGGTGAGGGTGACGCGGGCCCAGGTGTAGCCGGTGGTGTCCCAGGCGACCGTGGGCGTGTTGATGGTTCCGGCGAGCTTGGTGGCGGCGCCGTTGACCTCGGTGGTGGCGGCGGTGCGAAAGGTGTTGGTCTGGGTCGTGCTGTCCTGGCTGCGGACGGTGGTGTTGGACAGGAGGAAGGCTGCGCCCATGGCGCCGGCGTCGGCGGCGACCTGGAGGCGGATGGAGCCGATGTACCAGAAGCCGGAGTCGACGATGAGGGCGCCCATGCCGAGGAAGGCCGGGCTCATGACGCCGACCATGAGGGCGACGGCGGCGCGCTTGTCCTGGCGGAGAGGGGCGCGACGGGGGGCGCGGCGGAACCGATCGAGGAAGCGTGTCGCCATCGCGAAAGTCTAGGCGAACGGGGTTCGGGGTTCACTTCGGCCAAAAGGACTAGTCCGTCTGGGGCGGTTCCGGGGTGGGGGCGGGTGGGGTAGGCGTGACGGATGATGCAGGTGTTGCGGATCGTCGTTCTGGTTCTTTGCCTTTTCGCCGGGGGAGGGGCGGCGGCTTGTGGTTTGGGGGAGGCGTGCCGGCGGGACGCCGGCGCTACGGGTGCGGGTGCTGCGGGTGGGGACGTTGCGGGTGGGGACGTTGCGGGTGGGGTTTGCGAGGTGGCGGGGGCGGCGGCGGAGCGGCTGCACGATATTCCGGACGGGTTGCTGCGGGCGATCGGGCGGGTGGAGAGCGGTCGGCGGGATGCGGTGACGGGGCGGGTGGCGGCGTGGCCGTGGGCGATCAACGCGGAGGGGCGGGGGCGGTGGTTCGAGAGCCAAAGGGAGGCGTTGGCGGCGGTGCGGGCGATGCAGGCGGGGGGGGTGGGTTCGATCGACGTGGGGTGTTTCCAGGTGAACCTGGTGCATCACCCGGCGGCGTTCGCGGTGTTGGAGGATGGGTTCGATCCCGGGCGGAACGCGGATTATGCCGGGCGGTTTCTGGCCGGGTTGCGGGCGCGGACGGGGAGCTGGGAGGCGGCGGTGGCGGCGTATCACTCGGCGACGCCGGAGCGGGGTGGGCCTTATCGGGAGAAGGTCTATGCGGCTTGGACGCGGGATGGGGGGGGTGTCGCCGTGCCGGTGCCGGTGGCGGTGCCGTTGGTGGTCCGGGTGGTGAGCTGGGCGCCGGCGGCGGGGGGCATGCGGGTCTGGACGCCGAGTGCGCCTGGGCAGGGGGCGGCGGTGATTTCGATGGGGGCCGGGCGGGGGGGGGGGGGGTAGTGCTTCGGGGTTCGGAGGTCAGGCGGGGATGAGGTCCCCGGGTCAGGCCCGGGGATGACGTACTCGTCCGAGGATCAGATGCCGCTGTGCCAGTTGAAGCCGCTGTCTTCCCAGAATCCGCCGGGGTAGGTGTTCGTCACCTCGATCGCGGTGATCCATTTGGGGTTCTTGAAGCCGAGTTTGGTGGCGGTGCGGAGGCGGAGGGGGTAGCCGAAGGGGTCGGCCATGGGTTCCCTGGCGTATTTGGTGGCGAGCAGGGTCTGGGGGTGGAGGGCCGTCGCCATGTCGATGCTGCTGGTGTAGTCGTCGTAGCACTTGAAGGCGACGTACTTGGCGCGGAGGTCGGCGCCGATGCGTTCCAGGAAGGTCCGCATGGGGACGCCGGACCATTGGCCGATGTAGTCCCAGCCTTCCACGCAGATGTGGCGGATGATGACCTCTTTTTCGGGCAGTTCGGCGATCTGGTCCTTGGTCCAGGGTCGCTTGTCGGCGATGAGGCCGGCGAGTTCCAGTTTCCAGGTGGCGCCGTTGACGGGCCTGACGTCCTGGATTTCGTAGAAGGCGTTGAAGCGGGGGGGCTTCAGGACCATCGAGGCGGGGTATTCGGGGGCGAGCTTGTTAGGGTCGAAGATCAGCTCCTGCACGCGGTCGTTGAAGCGGGAGATGGCTTTCAGGGCGGCCTGGACGCTGTCCGCGTCCTCGAACTTGCAGCCGGTGAGGGCGGTGATGGCGCCGAGGGAGAGGGCGCCGCGGAACAGGCCTCGGCGCTCGATCGCGCGGACGAGGGCGCGGTGGTCGTCGAGGAGGGCGGGGTCGGGGATTTTCGCGGGGCGGAAGATGGATCTCATTTCTTGGCTCCCTTCGGGGGCAGGCGGGGCCCGCCGCCGAGCATGGCCCAGAGGGTGCGGGGGACGAGGAGGGAGAGGGCGACGTGGACGACCATGAAGCCGACGATGACGGACATGCCGATGAAGTGGGCGAGGCGGGCGCCCTGGAAGTCGCCGAAGAGGGAGACGAGGCCGGAGAACTGGATGGGTTTCCAGAGGGCGAGGCCGGTGACGACCTGGGTGATGCCGGCGAGGATGACGACGATGTAGAGGAATTTCTGGACGGCGTTGTAGACGGTGAGGTCCTCGTGCGCGAGGTGGAAGCGGAGGGCCTCCTTCACGTCGTGGATCATGTCCGAGATGCGGATGGGCAGGAAGCGTTCGCGGAAGCGGCCGGTGACGAAGCCGTAGACGAGGTATGCGAGGCCGTTGAGGACCAGGAGCCACATGGCGGCGAGGTGCCAGAGCAGATGCTGGGCGGCCCAGGAGCCGATGGCGAGCTGCGGCGGGAAGAAGAGCCAGCCGAAGATGGCCTCGTCGTTGTAGATGCCCCAGCCGGAGCTGATCATGAGGATCATGGCCAGGGCGTTGAGCCAGTGCATGATGCGGATGGGGATGGGGTGGAGGCGGCGGCCCCGCGGGACCGGGGTGTCCAACGTCGATGCGCTCATGCGTAACCGGCCTTCCGTGTATGCTGAATAGGGTATCACGAACCCTGGATGGATGATGATGCGTTTTGCGCCTGCTTCGTTGGCCCCGGTGGCATTGGTTACGCTGCTGGCGGGCACATCCGGCCCGTCGCTTGCGCAGGGGGCGCATGAGGCGGGGCGCCGGGGGGAGGGGATTTCCACGCAGTTGACGCTGAAGGAGCGGGCGGAGAAGCGGTGGCCGCAGCCGGTGCGGGTGGGGGATTTGCGGGAGCGGCTGGTGATCGAGCCGTCGAACCATCAGGGGGCGCTGGGGCGGGTATCGGGGGTGTCCCGGGAGGCGGACGGGGCGTTGAAGCTGGTGTTCCGGTATGGCGGGGTGTTGGGTCTGGGGGCGCGGACGATCGGGATTCCGATCGAGGCGACGGCGCTGCTGGGGCAGTTCGTGCAGGTGACGGACCTGGACGAGGCGGCGTTGAAGGCGATGCCGGCGTGGACCGGGGCGGGGTCGGTGGCGCTGGGTGCGGACGAGGTCGTGCGCATCGGGTTGAACCGCAACTGAGGCGGATTGTCATGGACTTGACGCAGATCCGCTATTTTCTGGCGCTGTCGCGGACGCTGAACTTCACCCGGGCGGCGGAGGCGTGCCACGTGACGCAGCCGGCGCTGACGCGGTCGATCCAGCGGCTGGAGGACGAGATGGGCGGCCCGCTGATCCTGCGGGAGCGGGGGCAGACGCAGTTGACGGAGCTGGGGCGGCGGGTGCTGCCGACGTTGCAGCAGGCGGCGGACGCGGCGGAGGGGGCGCGGCGGCTGGCGAGCGAGTATCGCCGGCAGGACCGGATGCCGCTGCGGCTTGCGGTGGGCCCGGGGGTGGAGACGGCGTCGCTGAGCCCGCTGCTGCGGGAGCTGGGGCGCCGGATGCCGCAGCTGGAGGTTTCGGTGCGGCTGGGGGGGACGGCGGACATGAACGCGTGGCTGCTGTCGTCGGAGGTGGACGCGGGGCTTACGGCCGATGCTGAGGGGCTGACGGACCGGGCGAACCGGTGGCCGTTGTTCGAGGATGCGGTGGTGGTGCTGGTGGCGCCGGGCCATGCGTTGGCGGGGGACGGGCCGATCGGGAACGACGATGCGGCGCCGCACCTGGTGGTGGCGCACGGGGACACGGATTGTCCGCTGGAGCGGATCAGGGCGCGGCTGGCGGGTCCGGTGACGTGCCATGCGAGCGCCAACGAGGCGCAGGCGTCGGACATCGTTGCGGCGGGGCTGGGGCTGGGGCTGTCGACGGCGCGGCAGCCGGGCCGGCCGGGGATCCTGCGGCGGCCGATCAGCCCGCCGGAGGCGCTGTCGGTGTGCCTGGCGGCGATTCCGGGGCGGCCGGCGTCGCAGGCGGCGCAGGCGTTCCTGAAGCTGGCGCGGGCGCGGGCGTGGGCGGTGGCATGACCCGGCTGCGATTCGTCGGCGGGGATGCCGGGGCGTGGCGGGTGACGGGGGTCACCGCGGTCGCGGGACCGGGGCTTGCGATGGCGTCCCGGCTGGACAGCGGGCCGGACGAGGGCGCGGTGGCGGCGGGGGCGTGGGTGCTGCGGGGGGTGGCGAGCAACCAGCGGTATACGCGGCGGGACGAGCTGGATGCGCTGGTGGGGGTGCAGGAGGGGCTGGGGCGGCCGGCGGCGCGGCTGGCGGCGTTGATCCCGATCCGCAAGGACGCGCGGTGGTGGGCGATGGCGCAGGACGAGCGGCGGGCGGTGTTCGAGGCGTCATCGAAGCATATCGGGATCGGGATGGAGTATCTGCCGGCGATCGCGCGGCGGCTGCTGCATTCGCGGGACCTGGGGGAGGCGTTCGATTTCCTGACGTGGTTCGAGTTCGCGCCCGAGCACGAGGGGGTGTTCGACGAGTTGCTGTTGCGGCTGCGTTCGACCGAGGAGTGGTCCTACGTGGAGCGCGAGGTGGATATCCGCCTGATGCTGGGGTGATGGAAAGCATGACCGGACGGCATTGGATGCCGGGCGCCTGAAGGCCGATCTTCGGGTGAGCGGAAGGGCCCATCCCGGGCCGGGCCGCGACGGAGAACCGATCATGAAGACCTCCATCCGCACCATCGCGTTGGCGTCGTTCGCGGCGCTGCTGCTGTCCACCGGGGCGGCGTTCGCCGGCGAGGGCAATGGCGACCCGTTCGGCCTGCACCTGACGACGCCGACGCAGCACCGCATCGTGATGGTGGACACGGGCGCCGCGGCGTATCCGACGCAGAAGAACTCGGCGGACGGGCAGTTCTCGACGCATGAGCTGCTGCCGAGCATCGGGAGCATGGAGATCGTGCAGACGCGGAATTCGCTGCCGCGGGGGTTTGCGGGCTGAGGTTGGGTTGTTGGTGGCGATGGTGGAATGAAGATCATTCCACCCTACGTTGGGGTGGCGCGGGGTTGCTTTTGACGATGGTGGGATGAAGGGCGTTCCACCCCCCGTTGGGGTGGAGCGGGGTTGCGCCGGGCGGCCCGACTGTTCACGCTCGCGGCGCCGAGACGCCGCCAGCCGCAGGAGGGGCCGCCATGCCGATCGACCAGGCGGTGTTCCATCCGGAGTTCAAGGCGCGGCCGTACTGGTGGGACGCGCTGGATATGCGCGAGGCGGGCGACGACGACCCGGCGGCGGAGCTGCCGGCGCGGGCGGATGTCGTGATCGTGGGCGGGGGGCTGACGGGGCTGAACTGCGCGATCGAGCTGGGGCGCGGGGGCGCGCACGCGGTGGTGCTCGAGGCGGAGCACCTGGGGTGGGGGGCTTCGACGCGGAACGGCGGCGGGGTTTCGGGAGGGAACAATGTCGGCAAGGGGATGTCGGGGGCGAAGGGACGGCAGGCGCCGCAGGAGGCCGCGGCAGACCTGCGGGCGATGATGGGCGATGCGTCGCAGGCGCTGTCGCATATCGAGGCGCTGATCGCGCGGGAGGGGATCGCGTGCCATTACCGGCGGAGCGGGCGGTTCGTCGGCGCGTGGACGCCGAAGCACTATGACGGGATGGCGGCGAAGGTCGATGCGCTGAACGAGCTGGCGGGGGCGGGGGCGAGCATGCTGCCGCGGGGGCGGCAGCGGGAGGAGATCGCGTCCGACTATTACCATGGCGGGATGGTGGTGGAGCGGACGGGGCAGTTGCAGCCGGCGTTGTATCACCGGGGGCTGATGGCGGCGGCGCTGCGGCACGGGGCGACCCTGGTGGGGCGGACGCGGGCCGGTGGGTTGCGGCGGACGGGGGAGGGGTGGCGGGTGGAGACGTCCCGGGGGCCGATCGAGGCGCGGGAGGTGGTGATCGCGACGAACGGCTACACGGGGGGGCTGACGCCGGAGCTGAAGCGGCGGCTGATTCCGGTCGCGTCGCACATGATCGCGACGGAGCCGTTGGACCCGGCGCTGGCCGCGAGCCTGATCCCGAGGGGGAGGACGCTGGCCGATACAAGGCGGGTACTGTGCTACTGGCGGCTGTCGCCGGATGGGACGCGGGTGGTGTTCGGCGGGCGGGCGCGGTTCACGCCGGTGACGCCGGAGGTTTCGGCGCCGATCCTGCACGGGATGATGCTGGCGCGGTGGCCGCAGTTGGCCGGGGTGCGGGTGACGCATGCGTGGACGGGGAACGTGGCGTTCGCGTTCGATTACCTGCCGCACATGGGGGTGACGGAGCGGGGGTTGCACTACGCGATGGCGTGCAACGGGGCGGGGGTGGCGATGCTGTCGTATCTGGGGGCGGAGCTGGGCAAGAAGCTGCTGGGGCGGACGAACGCGATGCCGGTGTTCGACGGCGGGCGTTTCCGACGCGGGCCTTCTATACGGGGGCGCCTTGGATGCTGCCGGTGGTGGGGTCGTGGTACCGGTTCCGGGATTGGGTGGACCGGGTCGTGGTTTAGCGGGTCGTCGGGCGATGGTGGAATGAGGAGGGCATTCCACGCCAGGGCGATCGCTCGAACGGCGTCACAGGAAAGATGCGCCACAGAGGCGCGGAGGGCACGGAGAAAGGTTCCTCGACTACCCTGAAACACG
>CAXTPG010000132.1:0-10215 GCA_964246015.1 uncultured Acetobacteraceae bacterium | reverse complement strand
CCCAGCCACACGCTGAACACCAGCACGAGCATCAGCCCCACCCAGAAGATCGGCGTCGCATAGAACCCCAACGCCAGCACGGTGATCAGCGTATCCGTGAGCCGCCCCACCCGCCGCGCCGCCGCGGCCCCCAAAGCCACCCCCGCCGCCACGGCGAACGCGAACGCCGTCCCCGTCAACAGCAGCGTGGCCGGCAACCGCTCGAAGATCAGGCTCGCCACCGTCCGCTGCTGCCGGTGCGAGATCCCGAGATCAAGCGTCAGCACCCCCCGCATGTAGATCCACAACTGCTCGTGCAACGGCCGATCCAGCCCGAACTGCTGCCGCAACTGCTCGATGAACTTCGGATCCGCCGCCCCCGACTGCCCGGCGATCACGCTGGCCGGGTCCCCCGGCGCCGCATGGATCAGGAAAAAGTTGATCACGACAATGGCAAGCACAACGGCCGCCATCTTCACGACCCGAAACGCCAGAAAGCGCAGCAGCCTCATGGGAGATTGGGGAGCAAGCGGCAGGCCCTCACCCAACCCTCTCCCGACGGGAGAGGGCGTCTGCATCTTCTCCCTCTCCCATCGGGAGAGGGCCGGGGTGAGGGCCTGCCGCTAGTACGCTGCTGATCGTCAGAAGCACCCCATCGATATTCCCCATCACCTCAGCATTCGTGAATCGCATGACTCGCCACCCCCGTGCCGCCAGCCAACTATCCCGGCGCCCATCCCGCGCAGGACCGCTACCGATCGCATGCGACTCCCCGTCCACCTCGATCACCAGTCGTCCGGCAAAAATCACGAAATCGACGATGTAGGGTCCAAGCGGAACCTGTCGCCGCGCCTTCAAGCCAGACCGCGCACGAAGCGCCCGCCATACCACGATTTCCGGTCGGCTCGCCTCCCGCCGCATCGCCCTGGCGCGAGCCAGGGCAATAGACGGTGCGAATGCAAGGGCCCGCACCCGCTAGACCATGAACACATCATCGAAACAAGCATGCACCCCAGTCCCCAACTGGATCACGTTGTGCAGCTTCTTGTCCATGATCGTCGGGAACGCCATTTCCATCAGCCAGACCTGCGGAATCTCCTCGGTCAGCAGCTTCTGCACGTCGCTGAACGCCTGCTGCCGCACCTTCGGGTCCGCCATGTTCCGCGCCGTCGCGAACAGCTCGTCCACCTTCGGGTTCTTGTAGCCGCCCGTGTTCGTGAACGTCACCTTCTGGATGTTCGTCGAGACATACGTCCGCTCGACGCCCAAGGTCGGGTCGCCGAACTGATACAGGAAGTTGATCGTCGTCTCGTAATCCCAATCCGCGACCCGGCGCGCCCACCCGCCCGCATCCGTGCTCTCCAGCACGACCTCGATCCCCACCGCCTTCAACGACGTCCGGATATACTCGCCCAGCCGCGTCCACACCTCGCCGTACGGCAGCGACAGATGCTTCAAGGTGAACCGCACCCCCTGCGCGTTCGGTTTCAACCCGGCCTCGTCCAGCAGCGCCATCGCCGCCTTCTGGTCAAACTTCTCCAGCTTCATCGCCGGGTCATGGAACTTGGTCGTCGATGCGATCGGCCCCGTCGCCACCTTGCCCACGCCGAACCAAAGCCGCCGCAGGATGAAATCCCGGTCCAGCGCGTGGCTGATCGCCCGCCGCACCCGCACGTCGTCCAACGGCTTCACCCGGTGGTTCAGCTCCAGCCACGACAACGGGCTGAACAGCTCCCACCCCTTGGCCGACACGGCCAGGTTCGGCTGCTGCTGGAACCGCGGCACGTCGAACGGCTCGATGTCGCTCGCACTCGTCAGCTGCACCTGCCCCGATTGCAGCGCGATCCCACGGCTCTGGCTGTCCGGCACGATGCGATAGATGATCTCATCGAGGTAGGGCTGGCCCGGCTTCCAGTAGCCGTCATACCGCCGCAGCCGGATGAAGCTGCCCCGCTGCCACTCCACGAACTGGAACGGCCCCGTCCCCGTCGGCTTCTGGTTCGCCGGGGCGTTCCGCAGGTCCGTGCCCTCATACAGGTGCTTCGGCACCATGCAGCACGTCGTCGCGTCGAACATCAGCAGGAACGGCTCGAACGGCGTGTCCAGCGTCAGCTTCACCGTCAGCGGATCGACCGCCACCGCCTCCTTGATCTTCATGAACACGCCCCGCGCCCGCGGCGCCAGGTCCATGTGGAACTTCATGATCGAGAAGATGACGTCGTCGGCCGTGAACGGCTTGCCGTCATGGAACGTCACGTTAGGCTGCAACTTGAACGTGTAGGTCTTCTTGTCCTCCGAAAGCTCCCAGCTCTTCGCCAGCTCCGGCAGCGGCTCCAGCGTCGGCGAATACTTGATCAGCCCCTGGAAGATTTTGCTGGCCGCGATCAGCGTCGGGCCCTGGTTGTTCACGCCCATGATCAACACCGGCGGCTCCGGCGTCAGCAGCGCGTTCAGCACGCCCCCCTTCTTCGGCGTCACCCCCTGCGCCTTCGCCTCCTCCAGCGTCATCAGCCCCATGCCGGCCAGCGCCGAACCGGCCATCATCCCGCGCCGCGAAACCCCGATTGCGTCCATCTGAACCCCTCGAACCCTGTGTTGCCCGACGCTATCCCCCACTCGCGCGGGTGGACAAGCGCCGGAGCGCTCCATACCGTCCACCAAAGCAAGAACAGTGCCGGGACGTGCGAATGAAAGTCTTCTGGGACCCCGTGCAGCTCGCCCACGACCCCCGCTTCTTCCTCCAGCGCGGCATCGTCCGCCAGAACTTCGAACGCCCCGACCGCGCCCGCGCCCTGCTCGAGGGCTGCGAAGCCCTGCGCCTGCGCCCCGAGTCCCCACCCAGCCCCGACCGCGCCGCCATCGAGGCGATCCACGACCCCGCCTACCTCGACATGCTCCGGGATGGCCCTGCCGAATGGGCCGCCCTCGACTCCCCCGGGCCCGAACTCGTCCCCAACATCCATCCCTCGCCCGAAATGCTCGCCAACGGCGCCAGGCCCGGTCCCACCATCATCGGCAAGCTCGGCTGGTTCACCGCCGACACATCTTGCCCCATCGGCCCCGAAACCTGGCCCGCCGCCCTCGCCGCCGCCGCCTGCGCCCTCGCCGCCGCGGACGAAGCCGCCGCCGGCCGCACCGCCTACGCCCTCTGCCGCCCCCCGGGCCACCACGCCTACCCGGCCCGGGCCGGCGGCCATTGCTACCTCAACAACGCCGCCATCGCCGCCCAACGCCTCCGCACCCACGGAGCATCCCGCGTCGCCGTGCTCGACATCGACAGCCACCACGGCAACGGAACCCAGGGCGCATTCTGGGACCGCGGCGACGTGGTCTTCGTCTCCATTCACGGCGACCCCGGCGGCTACTACCCCTGGTATGTCGGCCACAAGGACGAGGTCGGCGGCCCCGGCCCCGGCAGCGGCGCCAACATCAACCTCCCTCTGCCCCGCGGCGCCGGCGACACCGAATGGCTCGCGGCGCTGGCCACCGCCCTCGACGCCATCCGAACCTCGGGCGCCGACGCCCTGGTCCTCAGCCTCGGCTTCGACGCCAGCGAGCACGAACCCCTGGGCTTCCTCCGCGTCACCGAAGACGGCTTTGCCCGCGCCGCCCAGGCCATCGCCGCCCTGCGCCTGCCCACCGCCATCGTCCAGGAGGGCGGCTACGACACCGCCCGGCTCGGCCGCCTGCTGGAGCGGTTCATCGGCGCCTACGCGTGATCGCTTCCAAAGCGCATCGTCCTCGGGCATCGTCACACCGGACGAATCCGGGGGACCCGCCATGCTGACGCGCCGCATCTTCGCAAATTGCGCCATCTGCACCGCGATTGGCCTCGTCGCCACCGGCGCGGAGGCCCAGACGGGCACCGCCCCCGCCCCCACCACCGGCGTCCAGCGCACGGTGCTGCAGCAGATGGACGGCCCGGTCGAGGGCTGGATGACCCTCATCATCCGCGGCGAGATCCCCGCCGGCGCAACCGTGGCCGGGCACACGCACCCCGGCATCGAGAACGCCTACATCCTGGAAGGCGGCGGCGAGCTGACCGTCCAGGGCAAGCCGCCCCTGCCGCTCAAGCCCGGCGACACCTTCCAGATCGCCCCCAACGTTCCGCACGGCCTCCAGAACGGCGCGGCGCCCCTGCGCTTCACCTCCACCTACATCGTCGAGAAGGGCAAGCCCCTCGCCTCGCCCGCGACCGTGTAGCGCCGGCCATGATGCCCCCCAACGCCATCCCCGGTCCCATCATCTTCCGCGGCGGCACCGACGAGCAGGTCCGCACCGGCGACCCCATGTCGCCCCTGCAGAAGATCGAGCTCGCCTTCCGCAACTTCGCCAACTTCAGGGGCCGCGCCAGCCGCAGCGAGTTCTGGTGGTTCGCCCTCTTCAACATGATCGCCTCGGTCGTCGTCGGCTTCGTCGACCTCTCCCTCGGCACCGGCGGCGGCTTCAACGCCCTCTACAGCATCATCCTCATCATTCCCTCCATCAGCGTCGGCGTCCGCCGCCTGCACGACATCGACCGCACCGGCTGGTGGTACTTGCTCGTCTTCACCATCATCGGCAGCTTCGTGCTCCTCTTCTGGGCCGTTCAACCCGGTGACCCGCAACCCAACCGCTTCAGCGCGGGACGCTGAACCAAACCCTTGTCCCTCGCCCGCGTCGCCAGCTTCGCCTTCAGCGGCATCGAGGCCGTGCCGGTCGACGTCCAGGTCCAGCTCTCATCCGGCCTCCCCGCCTTCCTCGTCGTCGGCCTCCCCGACAAGGCTGTCGCCGAGGCCCGTGAACGCGTCCGCGCCGCACTCACCGCCATGGGCCTTTCCCTCCCGCCCCGCCGCGTCCTCATCAACCTGGCCCCGGCCGACCTGGTCAAGGAAGGCAGCCACTTCGACCTCCCCATCGCGCTGGCCGTGCTCGCCGCCATGGACATCCTCCCCCGCGACGAGCTGCAGGGATACGCAGCCCTGGGCGAACTCTCGCTCGACGGCGCCCTCAATCCCGTAAGCGGCGTCCTCCCCGCCGCCATGTCCGCATCCCTGCGCGACCTCGGCCTCATCTGCCCGGCCGCCCAAGGCGGGGAAGCCGCCTGGGCCGGCCGCATCGAAGTCCTGGCCGCGCCCGACCTGCTGTCCATCATCAACCATTTCCGCGGCACCCAGGTCCTGTCCCCCCCCGAACCCGCCGGCAGCCGGGACAGCACCACCGGCCCCGACATGGCCGAAGTCCGAGGCATGGAAACCGCCCGCCGCGCCGTCGAGGTCGCGGCCGCCGGCGGCCATAACCTGCTCCTCGTCGGCCCCCCCGGCGCCGGCAAGTCCATGCTGGCCGCCCGCCTCCCCTACCTCCTGCCCGACCTCTCCCCCATCGAGGCCCTGGAGGTCAGCATGATCCACAGCGTCGCCGGAATGCTGGACGGCGGACGCCTCGTCATGCGCCCCCCCTTCCGCGAACCCCACCACGGCGCCTCGCAGGCCGCCCTCGCCGGCGGCGGCCAGCGTGCCCGCCCGGGCGAAGTCAGCCTCGCCCATCGCGGCGTCCTGTTCCTGGACGAGCTGCCGGAGTTCCCCCGCGCCGCCCTCGAATCCCTCCGCCAACCCCTCGAAAGCGGACGCACCACCGTCGCCCGCGCCGCCGCCCACGTCACCTACCCCGCCCGCTTCCAGCTCGTCGCCGCCATGAACCCCTGCCGCTGCGGCCACCTCGGCGACGCCGCGCGCGAGTGCAACAAGGCTCCCCGCTGCGGCGAGGACTACCTCGCCCGCATCAGCGGCCCCCTGCTGGACCGCATCGACATGGTCGTCCACGTCCACCCCACGCCCCCCGCCGAACTCTCCCGCGCGCCCCCCGGCGAAGCCTCCGCCCCCGTCGCCGCCCGCGTCGCCGCCGCCCGCGCGACCCAGCGCGCCCGCTACGCCGATACGGGCCCCACCGCGAACGCCGAAGCCGGGATCGACGCGATCGACCTGCATCCCGAAGCCCGCGCCCTCGCCGAACAGGCCGCCGACCGCCTCCGCCTCTCCGCGCGGGGCTTCACCCGCATCCTCCGCGTCGCCCGCACCGTCGCGGACCTGGCCGGCGCCCCCCAGGTCCGCCGCACGGATGTGGCCGAAGCCCTGGCCTACCGCCACCGCATCCCCGGCCGCCCGACCTGACGACCCGACCTGACCGCCCCCCCCCCCCGACGCCGCCCGTGGGCCAGCGCCACGTTCGCATCCCGCTCAGCCGGCCCACCCGCACCCGGCCATCGCCGAAACCATATGCGCCGGCACCGGCGCCACCGCGGAAACGCCGGGTTCCAGCGGCAAGGAAATCGACCGCGCCAGCAAATGCAGCCGCCCCACCCCGTCCCCATAAACCGGGTCCCCCACAACCGGGCACCCCAGCGACGCGCAATGCACCCGAACCTGATGCGTCCGCCCCGTCTCCGGACGCAACGCCAACCACGTCACCCCATCCCCCCGCCCCGCCACCACCCACCCCGTCCGCGCCCGCTGCCCGGCCGCATCAACCACCATCCGCCACCCGCCCGGACCCGTCCGCTTCAGCAACGGCGCATCCACGAACCCCGATTCCCCCGCGACCGCACCCCGCACGACCGCCCAGTACAGCTTCCCCGCCCGCCCCTCGGCGAAACACGCCTGCGCCGCGTGCAACGCCGCCCGCCGCAGCGCCACCACCAGGCACCCCGACGTGTCGGCATCCAGCCGATGCACCAGCCAAGGCCCGTCCCGCCGCCGCGACAGCGTCGGGAACGCATCCTCGACACTCGCCCCCCCGCGCGGCCCCGCATGCACCGGCAGCCCCGCCGGCTTGTCCAGCACGACGAACCGCCGATCCTCGAACAGAATGGGAATCACCGCTCTGGCCCTCTTCACCGACGGATGACGATGTTCGCACATCCTATGTCATGGCCGGGCCTGTCGCGGCCACCCGACGCCGATCGGGCGCCACAGGCCCGGGCCGCCGCGCGCGAACCGGCACCTGGCGCCGCCATTTCACGCTTGCACCGTTGCGATCCCGGCAGAATACTCGTCCCGCAGGACGTTGCGAAAACGGTGCGGAGGCGCGCGGGACTGAATGGCGGCGGACTGGCATGATCGCATCTGGCCCCGCATCGGCCCAACCATCCCGGCCCGGCTCGCGCCCGTTTTACTCGCGGCCATCCTCGCCGCGGTCACGCCCGCCGCATCGCAGGAATTCGGCCAGGGCCTCGTGGACGAGGACCCGGCCGAACTCGCCGCGATGCCCATCGCCCCCCGGTTCCGCGGCCCCTTCCCCATCGCCAAGGACCTCTCCCCCGCCTTCCCCCCCGCCGGCAGCCAGGGCAGCCAGGGCTCCTGCGTCGCCTGGGCCGTCGGCTACGGCATGCGCAGCTATTACCACCACCAGCGCAACAACACCTCCTATGCCCAGCCCAACGCCCTGTTCAGCCCCGCCTACATCTACAACCAGATCAGCCGCCCCGACCCCCAGTGCAGCAGCGGCTCGCGCATCGTCGACGCCCTTCGCCTCATGCAGCAGGAAGGCGTCGCGACCCTCGGCGACTTCCCCTACGACCCCCGAAGCTGCACCCGACGCCCCGACCCGGTGGTCAAGCAGCGCGCCGCCCCCCACGCCATCGCCTCCCACATCCAGATCGCCCGCCGCGGCTCCATCCAACTCGACGACATCAAGGCCCGCATCTCCAAGGGCCATCCCGTCGCCGTCGGCATGGACGTGGAGGACTCCCTGCAGGCCCTGCGCCGCGGGCAGGTCTATGACACCATCCCCCGATCCAGGGACAGCGGTCACGCCATGGTCGTCGTCGGCTACGACGATCGCCGCCAGGCCTTCAAGCTCTTCAATTCCTGGGGGTCGCGCTGGGCCGATGACGGCTTCGGCTGGATCACCTACCGCGCCTTCGAGGCGAATCTCCGCTACGCCTTCTCCGTCGACGACGGCCGCGGTCCGATGCCGGACGTCGACGACCCCCGACCCCAACCGGGCCCCCAACCGGGCCCACAACCCGCCCCCCCGCCATCGCCCACCCCCGGCGCCGCCTCCCTGGCCGGCACCGTCGATCGCCTCAACCGGGAGCTCCCCTGCGCCAAGCTCGCCCTGATCGATGGCGACCGCGGCCCCACGCTCATCGGTTGGGTCAGCCAGGCCGCCGACCTGGCTGCCATCGAATCCATCGTGGCGGCCACTCCGGCCGCGCTCCGCGTCACCTCCCAGGTGCGCCTCCGCCCCTGGCCCCACTGCGAGGCGCTGAACACCATCACCGAAACCATCCAGGACCGCGGCCTGCAGGTCGCGACCATCCAGCATGACGGCCGGGTCTACGAGGCCGGCAGCCAGCTCGTCCTCCAGGTCAAGACGCCCGACTTCCCCAGCTACCTCTACGTCACCTATCTGCCCGCCAGCGGCGACGCGGTCACCCTGCTGCGCCCGCCGGGCGGCGTCCCCCGCGCCACACCCCCCAACTCGGTCGTCACCCTGGGTGGTGGCGAGGACCGCCGCCGCTTCACCATCGGCCCGCCCTTCGGCATCGAAAGCGTCGTCGTCATCGCCTCCGCCAGCCCCCTCTTCACCGACGGCATGCCCAACTCGCAGACCGAGCGCGACTACCTCACCGCCCTCCGCAAGACCCTGCAATACAAGCCCGACCCCAGGCAGCCCGACCGGCTCGCCGACGGCGCCGTCCTCATGCTCTCAACCCGCGACCGCAACTAGGAACATCGATCGTGCCCCGACCGCTCCGCTCCGCCCTCGTTCTCGGCCTCCTCCTGGCCCTCCAGCTCACGGCCGCCGGGCCGGCCGGCGCGGCGTGCCTCGGCACCCTGACCTCCGACCAGATCCTCGACTGCCTCCGCCCCCGCCCCGTCACGCGGGGCATCCGCATCCCCACCCGCGGCGTCACCGTCGATGGCCCGGCCGAATCCGACGAGCAATCCGTCGACCTCATGGTCAACTTCGAGTTCAACTCCACCCGCCTCAGCAACGACGGCATGATCTCCCTCGACGCCCTCGGCCGCGCCCTCACGCACCCCTCGCTCGCAAGCCAGCGATTCCGCATCGCCGGCCACACGGACGCCGTCGGCTCCGACAGCTTCAACCAGCGCCTCTCCGAGGCAAGGGCCGCCGCCGTCCGCGCCTACCTCGCCCAGAATTTCCGCCTCGACCCCGCCGCCTTCGACGTCATCGGTTTCGGCAAGACCCAGCTCGCCAACCCGCAAGACCCCACCGCCGCCGAAAACCGCCGCGTCCAGGTCACCAAGCTCGGCAACTGATCAGGGCCGAACTGCCGGCGTCTCCACCACAAGCCCGTTCGACCGCCACCCCAGATACAACTGCAAGGCCCCCAGCTCCGGACTATCCGCCCCCAAAGGCTCCGCCCGGACCCCCGTCAGGCAGTTCCGCAACCGCCGCTCCAGCGAACCCATTCCCTGCCACTCCAGCCGATACAGCGGATACCCGTTCGGCTGACCCTGCGGGATCCGCGCCCCCCCCAGCCGCTGCCCGGCCAACCCGTCATGGCACTGCGCGCAGGACAGGTTCAACTGCCCCATCCGCGTCGTGAACACCGTCCGCCCCTGCTCCAGCAACGGCCCCGAAGCCTCCACCGCCACCGGCATTCCCCGCGACTGCAACCCCACCACCGCCGTCACCGAAAGCATCGCCTCGCTCTCCGCCCCCCAGGCCCCCTGCCCCATCCGCTCCGTCCGGCACTGATTCACCCGCCCCGGCAGCGTCACCACCCGACCATGCTCCACCACGGGATACCGCGCCGAAACCCCCCGCATCCCCCCCACCGCCCCATGGCACGACGCACACCCCGCATCCCACAACGCCTGGCCCTGCTGCACCCAGAGCATCCCCGGATTGGCCGCATCATCCGCCTGCATCGCCCGAACCGCCGGGCTCGCATCCTCCACCCCGCTCCGCGGTCCCGCGCCCCCCACCAGGATCGTCGCAAGCAGAACGACGCCAGTCCTCACGTCACCTCGACCCGGGCCGTCTCCGTCTGCGAAACGCCGGCATCGTCCACCCACGAAAACATCAGCTCCCCGCTCCGATCCGCCACCGCTGCAAACGACAGGAACGGATTGGCCGCGATCGCCGGGAACAGCGTCAGCCGCAGAACCTCCACCCCGTTGTACGTGCACGAGAAATCATGGATGATCTGCCGCGCCACCACCTGCCCGGCCTCGTCCCGCCGCTGCCCGCTCTCCATCGGATGGCTGATCAGCAGCTTCACCT
>CAXTPG010000131.1:0-10341 GCA_964246015.1 uncultured Acetobacteraceae bacterium | reverse complement strand
ATGTTCGGACGCCTGCTGGGGATCATGTCTGCCGACATGGCCATCGACCTCGGCACTGCCAACACGCTCGTCTACGTCAAGGGCCGGGGCATCGTGCTCGCCGAGCCCAGCGTCGTCGCCATCGCCGACGTGCGGGGCAAGAAGCAGGTGCTGGCCGTGGGCGAGGAAGCCAAGCTGATGCTGGGCCGAACGCCCGGGAACATCAGCGCCATCCGCCCGCTGCGCGACGGCGTCATCGCCGATTTCGAGGTGGCGGAGGAGATGATCAAGCACTTCATCCGCAAGGTCCACAACCGCCGCGGCTTCGCGAGCCCGCTGATCATCGTCTGCGTCCCCAGCGGCAGCACCGCCGTGGAGCGGCGCGCCATCCAGGAAAGCGCCGAAAGCGCCGGCGCCCGAAAGGTGCTGCTGATCGAGGAGCCGATGGCCGCAGCGATCGGCGCCGGCCTGCCCGTGACCGAGCCCAGCGGCAGCATGATCGTCGACGTCGGCGGCGGCACGACCGAGGTCGCGGTCATCAGCCTGGGCGGCATCGTCTATTCCCGCAGCGTCCGCGTCGGCGGCGACAAGATGGACGAGGCGATCATCAGCTACATCCGCCGCACCCATAACCTGCTGATCGGCGAAAGCTCGGCCGAGAAGATCAAGATGGACATCGGCGCCGCCATGCCCAGCGACGACGGCGACGACGGCCCGTATCGCGAGGTGAAGGGCCGCGACCTGATGAACGGCGTGCCGCGCGAGATCCTGGTGGGCCAGCGCCAGATCGCGGAAAGCCTGGCCGAACCCGTGACGGCGATCGTCGAGGCCGTGAAGGTGGCGCTGGAGAACACGCCGCCCGAACTCGCGGCGGACATCGTCGACAAGGGAATTGTGCTGACCGGGGGGGGCGCCTTGCTGTACCGTCTGGACCAGGTGCTGCGCGACGCGACCGGGCTGCCGGTCGTCGTCGCGGAGAACCCGCTGAGCTGCGTGGCCCTTGGAACCGGCCGGGCGCTGGAAGAGATGAAGCGCCTGCGCAACGTGTTGACGTCGATGTACTAAGGAGCCCGCCGCCTCGTGATCCGCCTGTCTATCCCGTTCCGTCAGGCACTCGCGAAGCTCACGCTGCCGGTGCTGATCGCGCTGGCGTTCGGCCTGATGCTGCTGGGCAAGGCCGACGCCCTGCTGGCCGAGCGGGCGCGCATGGCGCTGGCCGACGCGCTCGCGCCGCTGTTCGCGGTCATCGCGGAGCCGATCGCCAGCGTGCAACGGGTCGCGGACGAGGCCGAAGGGCTGCTCGCGCTCCGCACCGAGAACGCGCGGTTGAAGGACGAGAACGACAAGCTGCGGCAATGGCAGGCCGTCGCCCTCGCCCTCGATGCCGAGAACGCGACCCTCAAGGCCAATCTCCGCTGGGTGCCGGACCCCGCGCCCAGCTACGTCACCGCCCGGGTCGTCGCCGACGCCGGGGGCGTCTATGCCCGCGCGGTGCTGCTGTCCGTCGGTCCCAACCACGGCATCACCAAGGGGCAGATCGCCCTGGACGAGCGCGGCCTGGTCGGCCGCGTGACCGAGCTGGGCAGCCGCAGCGCGCGCGTCCTGCTGATGACGGACATCAACAGCCGCATCCCCGTCATCCTGGAGAACAGCCGCGCCCGGGCCATCCTGATCGGCACCAACGGCGGCCGCCCCCGGCTGCAGCACTGGCCCGAGGGCGTGATGCCGGCCGAAGGCGAGCGCGTGGTCTCGTCCGCCGAGGCCGGCGCCTTCCCGGCCGGCCTGCCGGTGGGCGTCGTGCACTACAGCGCCAACAACGTCCCGGAGGTCGATCCCGCGGCCCGGCTGGACCGGCTGGAGGTCGTGCGCATCTTCAACTACGGCCTGCGTGGCCTGGTGCCGCCCGAAAGCGTCGCGCGGCCGTCTGAACGGAACGCGGCGGAGCGGCGGCGCTGATGGAGCGCCTGCCCGGTATCCGGCCCCGGCCCAGCCTGTGGCGCCAGCTCGACATCGCCAGCCGCGCGGCCTTTCCGGCCGCATGCACGGCGCTGCTGCTGCTGGCCCTGGCGGCGCCCCTGCGGCTGCCGGGGCAGGCGCAGTTGCAACCCGCGGCGGCGGTGGCCTGCGTCTTCTTCTGGTCGGTGTTCCGGCCGTCCAGCATGTCGCCGCCCGCCGTCTTCGTGCTGGGGCTGCTGTCGGACCTGCTGGGCCTGGCGCCGCCCGGGATCTCGGTGCTCGTGCTGCTGGCGGTGCATGGGATCGCGGTGAAGTGGCGGGTCCTGGCCGGGCAGGGGTTCCTGGTCGTCTGGCTCGCCTTCGTGTCGGTGGCGGCCGGGGCTGCGGCCCTGGGCTGGGCGCTCACCAGCCTGCTCACGTTCCGCCTGCTGCCGCCGTCCGCCGCGCTGTTCCAGTTCGGGCTGACGGCGGGGCTGTACCCGGCGCTGGCGTGGCTGTTCACCTTCGCCCATCGCGGCCTGGCCGACCCGGGGCGCGCATGATCCCGTTCAAGAAGGAGAACAAGCGCTCCGGCGTGTTCACCCGCCGCGCCCTGCTGATGGGCGCCGGGCAGATGACCGTGCTGGGGCTGCTCGCGGCGAAGCTGTACCAGGTGCAGGTCGTCGAGGGCGCCCGCTACTCGACGCTCGCCGAAAGCAACCGCATCAGCGCCCGCCTGACCGCCCCGCCGCGGGGCCGCATCCTCGACCGCTACGGCACCGTCATCGGCGGCAACCGGCTGAACTGGCGTGCCCTGCTGACGGCGGAGCTGACCACCGACGTCGACCGCACGCTCGACAGCTTCAACAAGGTCGTGCCCCTCGCCGAGCACGAGCGCGCCCGCATCGAGCGGGAGCTCCGCCGCCGCCGCCGCTTCATCCCCGTCATCGTCCGCGAGTTCCTGACGTGGGAGGACATGGCCCGGATCGAGGTCAACGCCCCCGACCTGCCCGGCATCTACGTCGACGTCGGCACCACCCGCCTCTACCCCCAGGGCCCGGCCCTCGCCCACGTCGTCGGCTACGTCGCCCCGCCCAGCGAGGCCGACGCCGGCGATGACCCCATGCTCGCGCTGCCCGGCATCCGCATCGGCCGCTCCGGCATGGAGCGCGCGCATGACCTGGTGCTGCGCGGGCGGGCCGGCGCCGTGCAGATGGAGGTGAACTCGGTCGGCCGCGTCATCCGCGAGCTGGACCGGCAGGAAGGAACGCAGGGCCAGGACGTCCAGCTTACGATCGATGTCGGCCTCCAGAACTCCGTCCTCAGGCGCCTGGGCGACGAAGCCGCCTCCGCCGTCGTCATGGACGCGCGCAACGGCGAGGTCCTCGCCATGACCACCACGCCCAGCTTCGACCCCGGCCTCTTCAACTCCGGCGTAAGCCAGGCCCAATGGATCGAGTGGACGCGCAACCGCAAGGCCCCGCTGATCAACAAGGCCGCCGCCGGCCTCTACGCCCCCGGCAGCACCTTCAAGATGGCCGTCGCCGCCGCAGCGCTCGAGGCGAAGGTCATCACCCCCGGCGAACGCATCTCCTGCCCCGGTTTCCTCGACATCGGCGACACCCGCTTCCACTGCTGGAGCAAGTACGGCCACGGCGCGCTCGACGTCCGCGGGGCCATCAAGAACAGTTGCGACGTCTTCTTCTACGAGGCCGCGCGCCGCACCGGCATCGACCGCGTCGCCGCCATGGCCAACCGCTTCGGCATCGGCGTCGACCTGCAGATCGAGCTGCCGGGCGTCAAGAAAGGCCTCATGCCCACCCGCGCCTGGCGCATGGGGCAGGGCAAGCCCTGGAACGTCGGCGACACCATCAGCTGCGGGATCGGCCAGGGCTACATCCAGACGACGCCGCTCCAGCTTGCCACCTACACCGCCCGGCTCGCGAGCGGACGCGCCGTGCAGCCGCATCTGACCCGCAGCATCGGCGGCGTGCTGCAGAAGGGGTCGCGGCCGGAGGACTGGCCGTCGCTCGGCATGCCCGAGCGGAACCTGCATCTGCTGCGGGACGGCATGTGGGCCGTGGTGAACGAGGGCGGGGGAACGGCCCCGATCGCGAAAATCCCGATCACCGGCGTGCAGATGGCGGGCAAGACGGGCTCCACGCAGGTGCGCCGGGTCAGCCGGGAGCAGCGGGAGCGGGGCTTCAAGTCCGAGAACCTGCCGTGGGAATTCCGCCCACATGCATTGTTCGTCTGCTACGCCCCCCACGACGCGCCGCGTTACGCGGTCGCCGTCGTCGTCGAACACGGCAATGCGGGCTCCGCCGCCGCGGCGCCGCTGGGACGGGACATCATGATCGACGTGCTGACGCGCGACCCGGCCAATCACCAGGACGTCCCCGGGGGCGCCCGCGTGGCGGAGAAGTCATGATCACGGCCCGCCGCCTCATCCGGGCCGAGCCCTCCTTCGGCCTGGCCACCAAGCTGTGGCAGATCAGCTGGTCCTACGTCGTGCTGCTGTGCCTGCTGGCCGGGGTCGGCTACGTGGCGCTCTATTCCGCGGCGGGCGGCAGCCCGGACCCCTACGCGACCCGGCATATCATCCGCTTCTGCTTCGGCCTCGTCGTCATGCTGTGCGTCGCGATGGTCGATATACGGCTGATCGCGAAGCTCTCCTGGCTCGTCTACGGCGTGTCCATCGTGCTGCTGGTCCTGGTTCTGCGGATGGGCCACGTGGGCAAGGGCGCGCAGCGGTGGATCGAGATCGGGGGGCTGCAACTGCAGCCCAGCGAACTCGCGAAGATCGGCCTCGTGATGGCGCTCGCCGCCTGGTTCCACAAGGCAAGCTGGGAGCGGATGGGCAACCCGCTGTTCCTGATCCCCCCCGCCATCATGGTCGCCGTGCCGGTGCTGCTGATCCTGAAGGAGCCGAACCTGGGCACGGCCGTCATCACGGCGATCGTCGGCGGATCGATCTTCCTCGCGGCCGGCGTGCGCTGGTGGAAGATGGCGCTCGTGGCGATCCCGGTGCCCTTCGCGGCGCAATACGCGTTCAGCCACCTGCACGACTATCAGAAGGCCCGCATCACGACCTTCATGAACCCCGAAAGCGACCCCCTGGGCGCCGGCTACAACATCATCCAGTCCAAGATCGCGCTGGGCTCGGGCGGGTTGTGGGGCAAGGGGTTCCTGCAGGGCACGCAGGGCCACCTCAACTTCCTGCCGGAGAAACAGACGGACTTCATCTTCACCATGCTGGCCGAGGAGTTCGGCCTGGTCGGTGGCCTGGCGCTCCTGTTCCTGCTGGGCGCCATCGTGCTGGGCGGCGTCGCGATCGCGCTACGCTGCCGGCATCATTACGGGCGGCTGCTGGCGTTGGGGATCGCGACCAATTTCTTCATGTACGTGTTCGTCAACGTCGCGATGGTGATGGGGGCCATCCCGGTGGGCGGCGTGCCGCTGCCGCTCGTCTCGCACGGCGGCTCGGCCATGCTGACGGTCATGTTCGGCTTCGGCCTGCTGATGTCGGTGCACGTGCATCGAGATACCGAGTTCGGCGAGCGCGAGGAGTAGCGCTACGGCGTCGGCGGGGGTGCGGGCGCCAGCGCCTCCCGGTTCGTCGACAGCAGCGCCGTCGCCCGCTCGATCGACCGCACCACGGCCTGCCCGGCCCGCTGGACGGACGGGTCCTGGTGCTGCAGCAACCGGTCCGACATCATCAACGCCGGCGACAGCACGCCGCGCAGGTCGTGCCGCAACCCCGCCGTCGCTGCGCGATACGCGTCGATCTCCGCCTGCAACGCCAGCTCGGCCGCCCGGTCCGGCGGCGGCTGCGCGCGCAACGCCGCATACAGCACCAGGCCCACCGCCGCCGCCGACAGCGTCGCCGACAGCGCGAAGGGCACGCCCAACCCGGTCAACGCCAGCGCGGCTCCCGTGGCCCCGAAGGCGAGCAGGGCGGCGAGGATGGCGAGGCGCAGCGGCCCCCGGAACAGCGCATGGGTCATGACCCACGAACAATCCGGCTTTGCGCGAGTTCCCGCAAGCGGAGCGGCGGCCGCGTCCCATTCCCGGCATCGACCCCGGCACCCCGGAAAATCGAGTGCCAAACCGGCGTCCAGGCCATAGGCTCCGTCCCCTGACCCGATGATCACCACCCTGCTCCCCCGTCTCGACCCGTTGCTGGTCGCCCTGGCCGTCCTGGCCGCCTGGCAGGCGGGGCACTGGGCCGCGGGGGACGTGGTGCTTGCCTCTCCCGCCGCCACCTTCGCCCGCTTCACCGTCCTCGCCGGCCGCCCGTCCTTCTGGGCCGAAGCCGGCAGCACGGCCGCGGCCTTCCTCGCCTCTGCCGTGCTCTCGATCGCCGGCGGCGTGCTGCTCGGCTGCGCCCTGGGCCTCAGCCGTCTTGCGGGCCGGGTCATGGAGCCGGTGCTGACCTCGCTCTATGCCCTGCCGAAGGTCACGCTCTACCCGGTCGTGCTGCTGCTGTTCGGGCTTGGCGCATCGGCCAAGATCGCCTTCGGTGTCATGCACGGCCTTATTCCCATCGGCCTCGTGACCATGAACGCCGTGCTGCAGGTCCGTCCCGTGCACCTCCGCGCGGCGCGGGCCATGCGGCTCGACGCGGGGCAGCTGGTGCGCCGCGTCGTCCTGCCGTCCATCCTGCCGGATGTGCTGGGCGGCATCCGCATCGGGGTGCCGCTCGCGCTGCTGGGCGTGCTGATCGGCGAGATGTTCGCCAGCCGCCGCGGCCTCGGCCACCTTGCCATGCGCGCGATGGAAACCAACGACACGGCCACGCTGCTTGCCGTGGCCGTCCTGCTCAGTGCCGCAGCCCTCGCGATGAACGCCGGGCTGGGCCGCCTTGCGTCAGGGCGTCAGCCCTAGCGCGCGCCGGACCTCGGCCCGGGCGGGCCCGTACTCGGCCATGAATCCCGGGTCGTTCATCAGCACCGCGCCGATCGCGGTCCCCGCCTGCCGGCCCGCGACGATGTCCGATCGGTAGTGCACCCCCGCCACCACCCGGCTTTCGGCGTATTCCGCCGTTCGGGCGAAGATCGCGTCCCGCATCTCCGGCAGCATCGCGGCGACGACGATGCCCATCATCGCGCCGCGGGTCGCGTGTCCGGACGGATAGCTGCCGCTGCGCGACTGCGGCGCGACCGGCTTCAACGCGGGATTGGCGAGGTGGGGGCGCGGGCGCGCGAAGCCTTTCTTCGCCGGGCCGACGACGTCCTCCTCCGTCTCCTCCAGCCGTGCGAACAGGCGGGTGGCGGCGGGAATGGCGGCGGGCGCGAACCGCGGCCCGAGCAAGGCGCCGAACATGTCGAACACCGTCTCGGCGGCGTCGGCCGTGGCCAGGGCGGCCCGCGCCGGGGTGCGGGTGCGCTCGACGCTCACGACCTCCTCCATCTCGGCCAGGTCGACCGGCGATCCCTGCGCGGGGGGCGGCGGCAGCAGCCGCATCAGGTCGACCTGTGCGGCCGTGAGGTAAGGGGCCTCCGCCGCAAGGGCAGGGCCGGCCGCCAGCAGGGCGGCGAGTGCAAGTCGGATGATCGGCTTCATGTCGGGTCCCCCGGGCGCGGCCGGACCCTACACAGCAGCGGGCGGCGCTTCAATCGTCACCCGGCCGCGCCAGTCCTCCAGCACGTCCGAAAGCGTCCGCGCCCACGGGATGGCGGGCGCCCAGCCCAGCATGCGTTGCGCCGCCCCCGCATCGCCCCACGCCTTCGGGATATCGGTCGGCCGCAGCCGCCCCGCATCCGTCCGCACCTCCGCCTCCACCCCCGCCAGCGCCAGCAGCGACCCGAGCACGTCCCCGATCCGCCGCGGCGCCCCCGAGGCCAGGTTCAGGATCGTGCCCGGCGCAAGCTCGGTCCCCAGGCACGCCGCATACGCCGCGCACACGTCCCGCACGTCGAGGAAATCCCGCTCCGGGTCCAGCGCCCCCACCTCCAGCACCGGCGCCTGCAGCCCGGCCGCGATCCGCGCCACCTGCCGCGCGAAGGCCGGCACCACGAACGCCTCGGACTGCCCCGGTCCCGTGTGGTTGAACGGCCGCGCCCGGATTGCGCGCAAGCCCTCCGCCGCCATGGCCCCCAGCGCCAGGTCCGCCGCGGCCTTCGTCGCCCCATACGTGTTCTGCGGTGCCAGCGGCGCCGATTCGTCGACCGCCCCGCCCGCGCGGAACGACGTGCCATAGGCGTCCGCCGTCCCCGCGAACAGGAACGTCGCCCCGGCCGCATGCGCCAGCACCGCCCGCGCCAGGATCAGCGTTCCCTGCAGGTTCACCCGCCAGGCCCGGTCCGGGTCGCGCCGCGCATCCATCGGCGCCGCGACTGCGGCCAGGTGCACGACCGCGTCCGGCCGCGCGGCCAGGACCGCGGCCTCGACCGCAGCGGAATCGGTGACGTCGAACGCCTCCGTCAGCACCTCGGCCCCCGGGAACCGCGTCCGCAGCGCCGGCAGCAGGTGCCCGCCCACAAACCCCCCGGCGCCGGTCACCAGGATACGCCGGGGCGTCATGCTATCGCGCCAGGCGTGCCCTGTGGCGCGCGAGGTCCGCCTCGACCATCTCCACCACCATGTCCGCAAGCGGCGTCGCCGGCACCCAGCCCAGCTTCTCCCGCGCCTTGGTCGCGTCGCCCAGCAGCACGTCCACCTCCGCGGGCCGCATGAACCGAGGATCGACCCGCACCTTCTCCTCGTAGTTCAGCCCCACATGCCCGAACGCCAGCCGGCACAGATCGCGGATGCTGGTCGTGACCCCGGTCGCGATCACGTAATCGTCCGGCACGTCCTGCTGCAGCATCAGGTGCATGGCCTGCACGTAGTCGCGCGCATGCCCCCAGTCGCGCTTCGCATCCAGGTTCCCCAGCGGCAGATGATCCGCCAGCCCGAGCTTGATCCGCGCCGCCCCGTCCGTGACCTTCCGCGTCACGAACTCGATGCCCCGCAGCGGGCTTTCGTGGTTGAACAGGATGCCCGAGCTGGCATGCAGCCCGAAGCTCTCGCGGTAGTTCACCGTCATCCAGTGCGCGTACAGCTTCGCGACGCCGTACGGGCTGCGGGGATAGAACGGGGTCTTCTCGCTCTGCCGCGGCTCCTGGATCAGGCCGAACATCTCGGAGCTGCTGGCCTGGTAGATGCGCGCCGTCGGCAGCACGAGCCGCGCCGCCTCCAGCACGTTGCCCGCCCCCAGGGCCGTGACCGTCCCGGTCAGCAACGGCTGCTGCCACGACGCCGCGACGAAGCTTTGCGCGGCCAGGTTGTATATTTCGTCCGGCTTCACGTCCTGCATGATGCGGATCAGCGACGAGATGTCGGTCAGGTTCCCGTCGACCAGCTCCACGTCGTCGAGGATCCCCAGCCAGCGCAGCCGTTCCCCGATCACGTCCGAGCTGGCGCTGCGGCGCATCAGGCCGACGACTCGATAGCCCCGCCCCAACAGAAGCTGCGCGAGGTACGCGCCATCCTGGCCGGTGACTCCGGTGACGAGGGCTGTTGGCATGAGGCTCCTGCGTGTCTTGCGTGGGGCGCGATTAGAGCACTCGGCTTGCCCCGTCCATCCTTCCGCAGCACAAGGGCGTCCATGGCCACGGACCGTTTCGTCTCCTATGCGCAGAACCTCGAGGACGTCATGCTCTGGCGCGCCTTGCACGCCGCCATCGACGGACCCGGCTTCTACGTCGATGTCGGCGCCTCGCACCCCACCAATCTCAGCGTCACCCGCGCCTTCTACGACCGCGGCTGGCGCGGGCTGAACATCGAGCCGCTGCCCGAGGACGCCGCCCTCCTCGCCACGGCCCGGCCCCGCGACGTCACCGTCCAGGCCGCCGTCGCCGCCGCCGAGGGCCGCGCCACCTTCCACCGCGTCCGCCACAAGCGGCAGACCGGCCTGTCGACGCTCGACGCCGCCGAGGCCGAACGCCACGCCCGGCAGGGCGCCGAGGTCGACACGATCGAGGTCACCGTCACCACGCTCGCCGCCCTGTGCCGCGCCCACGCGCCCGACGCCGTCCACTTCCTGAAGATCGACGCCGAGGGCGCCGAGGCGCAGGTCCTCGCAGGCGCGGATTTCACCCTGACCCGCCCCTGGATCGTGCTGATCGAGGCGACGAGGCCCGACACGGGGCAGCCCGAGGCGCTGCCCTGGGAACCGGGCCTGCTCGCCGCCGGATACCGCTTCGTCTGGTTCGACGGCCTCAACCGCTTCTACCTCGCCGAGGAGCGCGCCGACCTCGCCCGGCATTTCACCGTGCCCCCCAACGTCTTCGACGCCTATGTGCAGTTCGACTTCCCGCTGCAGGAACACCTGTCGGCCGTCGAGACCCTGGTGCTGGCAAGGCTGGAGCGCATCGAGTCGCTGGAAGCCGAGCTGGCCCGCAACGCCGCGCCCCCCCCGCCGCCCGCGCCGGAGCCGCCCCC
>CAXTPG010000130.1:0-10450 GCA_964246015.1 uncultured Acetobacteraceae bacterium | reverse complement strand
TGGGGTCGACGACGGCGCTGTCGACGTTGGTGAAGATGCGGAAGTCGTCGGCGACGCGGGCGTCGTAGCCGTAGCTGGAGAGGCCGTAGCTGATGACGCCGTCGCGGCGCTGGGTCTCGACGAAGGGGTCGATCATGGCGTGGTCCGCGGCCATGCGGCGGATCCAGTGGTCGGGCATCACGGCCATCGGCGGCTCCGGCTTGGTGGCCGGGAGGCTCTACCGCAGCGGGGGTGCGGGGGCAAATGGGGCGGGCGCGGCGGCCCGCAGGGGCGCGCCGGTCAGAAGAAGGTCTGGGCGGCCCAGCTTGCGGCGTGGGCGACGCCGAACCAGAGCACCAGGCTGGTGCCGGCGGCCAGGACGAGGCCGATCGCGGGGCCGAAGCTGTCCTGCGCGTGCACATGGTCCTGGTCGAACCCTTGGGCGTTCGCGGAGGCAAAGCTCATGGAGTCCTTGAACCAGCGGGTCATCCGAAGTCCTCGTCTCCGTGCGTCGCGGCATCATGCCGCTGCAATTCCGCCATGATGCACGGTTCGCCGGAATCGCGATGTCAATACGCCCGTAAACTGCCATCAATCCGGGCGTAATGGTGGGCGCCGGCGTTCAGGAACGAACCGAAAGCAACGTTCTAGGCGACACGCGGGCTGCAGGCGCGTTAACGATCGGGTTTGTTGACATCTCCGTGAGCGTCGGCGCGGCTGCGCTGCTGCGCCTTCCGGCGGGCGAGGTTGTCGCGGAGGGCCGCGCCTTCGCGCGCCGTCCTGGCGAGGCGCCCCGGCTCGGTCGCGGCGGCGGGCGCGGGTCGGGCGCGGGGGAGGCTTGCGATGGTGGCGAGGTAGTCGTCGGCGATCCGGCGCACCAGCTCGGCTGCGGGCACGATGTCGTGGACCAGGCCGGCGGACTGCCCGGCTTCCAGCTTGCCTTCGGCGACGTCGCCGTCGAGGGCGGCGGCCTTGAGGGTGGCGGCGGCGAAGGCGGCGCGGCGCTCGGGCTCGGGCGCGGCGGTTTGTTCCAGGGCGGCCATCCGGTCGGTGAAGGGGTTGGCGAGGGCGCGGATGACGCCGAAGCCCTGTCCGACGGTCCGGGTGTCGTCGACGCCGGCGCGGAGGATCGCGGCCTTGTAGGCGTCGTGGATGGCGGCTTCGGGGGTCGCCATGAACCGGGTGCCGAACTGCGCGGCGCCGGCGCCCAACGCGAGGGCGGCGGCGAGGCCGGCGCCGTCGGTGAAGCCGCCCGACGCGACGAGGGGCATGCCGGGGAGGGCGGTGGCGACGGCGCGGAGCATGACGAGGGTGGAGACGAGGGCGGCGGGGGGATGGCCGCCGGCCTCGCCGCCCACGACGACGAGGCCGTCGACTCCGGCGTCGGCGGCCTTCTGCGCGTGCTCGACGCTGGCGACGACGTGGAGGCAGATTGTGCCGGCGGCGCGGAAGCGGTCGAGGTAGCGCCGGGGGCCGCCCTGGGAGGCGATGAGGACGGGGACGGGGCGGGCGAGCAGCAGGTCGATGATGGCATCGGCGCCCTGGCGGTAGAGGGGGAGGTTGACGGCGAAGGGGCGGAGGGTGCCGGCGCGGACGGCCTCGATGGCGGCGACCAGGTCTGGTTCGCGCATCGGGCCGGCGGCGATGACGCCGAGGCCGCCGGCGCGGGAGACGGCGAGGGGGAGGGCGGCGTCGGAGCTGGCCCAGGACATGCCGGCCTGGACGATGGGCAGGTCGATGCCGAGGAGGCGGGTGACGGCGGTTTCGATGCGCATCAGCCCAGGCCCAGAAGGCTGATGGCGTGGGCGCGGAGCCGGATCTTCTGGATTTTCGAGCTTGCGGTCATGCCGATGCTTTCGAAGGTTTCGACGACCTGCAGGTGGCGTGGGACCTTGAAGCCGGCCATGCGGGTGCGGGCCCAGTCGAGGATGCCGTCGTGCGTGTGGCCTTCGTTCAATATCAAGAAGGCGCAGGGGACTTCGGTGAGACGGGGGTCGGGGACGCCGACGACGACGGCCTGGCGGATGGCGGGGTGGCGGTTGAGGGTGTCCTCGATCTCGGCGGGGGAGACGTTCTCGCCGCCGACGCGGATGATGTCCTTGGCGCGACCGGTGAACTCGAGGCGTCCGTCGGGGTGGAGGCGGCCGAGGTCCCCGGTGGAGAGCCAGCCTTCGGCGTCGAGGGCGGCGGCGGTTTCTTCGGGCTTGTCCCAGTAGCCCTGCATGACGGTGTAGCCGCGGACCTGGATTTCGCCGGTGGGGGAGATGCGGATCTCGACGCCGGGCTGGGGGGTCATGAGGGCGGCGACGCGGATGTGCTCGGGTTCCCACCAGCAGGATTGGGCGACGTTGGGGCTGGCTTCGGAGAGGCCGTAGCCGACGACGCATTCGCGGGCGCCCAGCTCGTCGACGATGCGGCGGATGATGGCGGGGGAGGCGGCGGCCCATGCGCCGCGGAGGTGGAGGCGGCGGCGGGCGCGGTCGGGGTGGTTGAGGAGCATGAGCGCCATCGTGTCGTTGCCGGAGACGTGGGTGCAGCGCTCGGATTCGAGGAGGGCGAGGGCCTGGCCGGGTTCGAAGCGTTCCATGGTGACGAGGGTGGCGGCGTGCTGGATGCAGGCGAGGATGGAGAGGGAGGTTCCGGCGACGTGGAAGAAGGGGCGGGCGGAGTGGAAGCGGTCGCCGGGGCGGAGGCCCATGCGGGCGCCGGAGACGAAGCCGTTGCCGAGCATGGAGCGGTGCTGGAGGAGGACGCCCTTGGGGCGGGCGGTGGTGCCGGAGGTGTATTGGATGAGGAGCGTGTCTTCGGGGCGGCAGGCGGGTGGGGTGGGGGTCTGGGCGGCGCGGAAGCGGTCCCAGGAGAGGGCGGCGGCGGGGATTTGTTCGCCGATGACGATGAGGCGGGCGAGGTGGGGGAGGGCGTGGCCGGGGAGGGCGTGGTCGATCGCGGGCTCGATGGCGCGGAGCATGGCGATGACGTCGACGCGGAGGAGGGTGTCGGCGGCGAAGAGGGTGGTGACGCGGGCCTGGTGGAGGGCGTAGGCGATTTCCTCGGGTTTCAGGCGGGTGTTGATGGGGATCGTGATGGCGCCGAGGGAGCCGAGGGCGAGGAAGAGGGTGACGAAGTGGGGGGAGTTGCCGAGGAGGAGGCCGATGTGGTCGCCGTGGCGGATGCCGAGGGCGGCGAGAGCGTTTCGGGTTTCGGCGGTTTGGGTCTGCAGTTGGGCGTAGGTCAGGCGGGCGGTGGGGGTGACGAGGGCTTCGACGTCGGGGGCGAGGGTGGCGGCTCGGTCGAGGGCGGCTTGGGTGGTGAGGGGGCAGAGGTGGGCGGGGTCGAATTCTTGCCCGGGTGGTCCTGGGGAAGGCCTTGGCGGGTGGGGAGCACCCTCACCCCGGCCCTCTCCCAACGGGAGAGGGAGAGTCACGGGGTTTCTCCGGCGAAGGTGGCCAGGCCTTTTCGCCAGTCGCCTTCGGCCAGGTTGCGGTCGATGGCGGCGAGTTCGATGCGGATGCCGGTGGATTGGGTGACTTCGGCGCCGAGGTCGACGGATTGCTTCGTGAGGGCCATGGCGAGTGGAGGGGCCTTGGCGATCTGGGCGGCGGTTTCGAGGCCGGCGGCGGCGAGGGATTCGGGGGGGAGGAGGCGGGCGACGAGGCCGGTGGCGAGGGCTTCTTCGGCCGGCATGGCGCGACCGGTGAAGAGGAGGTCCTTCGCGCGGCGTTTGCCGATGGCGCGTTGGAGGCGTTGGGTGGCGCCGACGGTGCCCCAGCCGGCTTCGGGGAAGCGCCAGGTGGCGGCGTGGGTGGCGAGGGCGAAGTCGCAGGCCAGGGCGATCTCTCCGCCGGAGCCGATGACGGCGCCCTGGAGGAGGGCGATGACGGGTTTGCGGCAGCGTTCGATGGTGTCGTAGGCGCGGAAGGCGGCGAGGCGGCGGGCGCGGACCCAGGATTCGTCGCGGCCGGTGCGTTCCTTCATGTCGGCGCCGGCGCAGAAGACGGGGCCTTCGGCGTCGAGGATGACGACGCGGACGGAGTCGTCGGCGTCGAGGGCCTCGAAGGCCTGGGTCAGGGCTTCGCACATCGGGAGGTCGAGGGCGTTGCGGGCGTGGGGGCGGGCGAGGGTGACGCGGGCGATCGGGGCGGTTTCGATGCGGAGGGTCATAGGGCGCCCTTGTCGCGGAGGCGTTGGATGGCGGCCGGGTCGAGGCCGAGTTTTTCGGCGAGGATGGCGTCGGTGTCGGCGCCGAGGAGCGGGGGGGTGCCGAGGGGGGGCGGGGGGTGGCCGGTTTCGGGGGGGGGGGGGGGGGGGGGGGGGAAGGGGCCGGCGGTGGGGTGGTCGAAGCTGCCGACCATGTTTCGGGCGGCGATGTGGGGGTCGGACAGGATGTCGCCGACGCTGTTGACCTCGCCGGCCGGGACGTCTGCGGCGCGGAGGGCTTCGGCCAGGGGGGCGCGGTCTTGGGTGGCTATTGCCGCGGTCATGGCTTCCATGACTTCGGCGCGGCGGGCGACGCGGGCGGCGTTGCGGGCGAGGGTGGGGTCGACGGGGATGCCGAGGGCGGCGCAGATGGCGGGCCAGTGCTGGTCGCTGCCGCTGATGTGGAGGTAGTGGCCGTCGCGGCAGCGGAAGGCGGCGGAGGGGACGCGGCCGGGGTGTTCGGTGCCGGTGCGGCCGGGTTCCTCGTCGAGGGCGAAGAGGCGGGCGGCGGCGATGGTGAGGAGGGCGACCTGGGCGTCGAGCATGGCGACGTCGATGTGGGCGCCCTTTCCGGAGGCGGTGCGGCCGGCGATGCCTGCGAGGGCGGCGACGGCGATCCAGAGGCCGGAGGTGAGGTCGGCGAAGGGGAGGCCGACCTTGGCGGGGGGGGCGTCGGGGTGGCCGGTGAGGGCCATGACGCCGGAGAGGGCCTGGAAGATGGTGTCGTAGCCGCGGCGGTCCTTGTAGGGGCCGTCCTGACCGAAGCCGGTGTTGGAGATGTAGACGAGACCGGGGTTGAGCGCGGCGAGGGTGGCGTAGCCGAGGCCCATCCGGTCCATGTCGCCGGGGAGGAAGTTCTCGACGAGGATGTCGGCCGTTGCGGCGAGGTCGCGGGCGATCTGCTGGCCTTCGGGGGATTTGAGGTTGAGGGTGATGGAGCGCTTGCCGCGGTTGAAGGCGAAGAAGTAGGCGCTGTCGCCGCCGGGGAGGGCGGGTTCCCAATGGCGGCTTTCGTCGCCGGTTCCGGGGCGTTCGACCTTGATGACCTCGGCGCCGAGTTCGGCGAGGATCTGGGTCGCCATGGGGCCGGCGAGAACGCGGGAGAAGTCGAGGACGGTGAGGGTGGCGAGGGGGGTCATGATCTGGCCTCGGCGCCCGCCTCGTGCGTGTTGCAGGCCCTCACCCCGGCCCTTTCCCGATGAGAGAGGGAGACGACGGGGGACGGAGTCATCGTTCCTGGTCCCGGAAGGCTCGCATGAGGGCGTTGACGTCGCGGCCGGCTTCCATGGCGGCTTCGGTGGGGAGGTCGGCGACGCGGTGGAAGAGGGATTTGGTGGCGGCCATGGCGGCGGGGTGGGCGGCGGCCCAGGCGGTGGCGATGTCCATCGCCGTGTCCAGGAGGGTTTCGGGGGGGGAGACGCGGTTGGCGAGGCCGAGGGCGTGGACTTCGGCGGCGCCCAGGATGCGGCCGAGGCTGATGAGTTCGAAGGCGGTCTTGCGGCCGAGCTGGCGTTGCAGGCCGGTCATGACGATGGCGGGGACGATGGAGTGGCGCATCTCGGGGTAGCCGAACTTCAGGTCGGTTGCGGCGACCATCATGTCGCAGGCGATGGCGAGGCCGGCGCCGCCGCCCATGGCGGCGCCCTGGACGGCGGAGACGACGGGTTTGCGGATGCGCTGGAGCAGGAGCTGGGTGCGGGTGGTGAGGTCTGCGCGGTCGAGCACCAGGCGCTGGTTCCGGGGGGTGAGGTCCTTGAACTCGGCGAGGTCCGCGCCGGCGCAGAAGGCGCGTCCGCGGCCGGCGAGGACGAGGGCGCGGACGGAGTCGTCGGCGTCGGCGGCGCGGAGGGCGTCGTGGAGGGCGCGGGTGAGGGGCGTGTCGAGGGCGTTGAGCTTTTCGGGGCGGGCGAGCCACAGGATGCGGACGGGGCCCCGGTTCTCGGTTTCGAGGGTTTCAGGCATGGGCGTCGGCATGTGTTCTGGCCATCTTGCTGTGGAGGGGGCGGCCGAGGGTCTGCTCGCAGAGGCGGGAGGCTTGCATCATGCGGTCCTCGTCGATGCCGGTGGTGACGCCGCAGGCGTGGAGGAGGGTGACGAGGTCCTCGGTGGCGACGTTGCCGGTCTGGCCTTCGCCGTACTGGATTCCGGCGGGGTGGCCGCCGACGCCGCCCATGGAGGTGTCGAAATGGGTGCAGCCGGCGTCGAGGGCGGCGATGCAGTTGGCGATGCCGGCGCCGCGCGTGTCGTGGAAGTGGGCGACGAAGGTGGTGCCGGGGAGGGCGGCGTGGAGACGGGCGAGGAGGGCGCGGATGGCGGGGGGGGTGGCGACGCCGGTGGTGTCGCCGAGGGCGACGAGGGGGACGCCGAGGGCGGCGAAGCGGGCGGCGTCGGCCTCGATGGTGGCGGGGTCGACGTGGCCCTCGATGGGGCAGCCGAAGGCGACGGAGATGACGCCGACGAGGCGGGCGTGGCCGCGGGCGGCGTTCGCCATTTCGGCGATGCGGTCCCATTGGGCGGCGCGGGTGGTGCGGAGGTTGCGCTGGGTGTGGCCTTCGGTGGCGGAGACCAGGAGGCTGAGTTCGTTGGCGGGGTGGGGGGCGGTCGTCGCACGCTCGATGGCGCGGAGGTTGGGGCAGGTGGCCTTGTAGAAGACGCCGGGGGCGCGATGGATTTCGGCGAGGACCCGGGCGGCGTCGCGGAAGGCTGGGACGCGGTCCGGGTGGGCGTAGCTGGTGGCCTCGATGCGGGGGAAGCCGGCGGCGGTGAAGGCGTCGATGAGGGCGATCTTGGTTTCGGTGGGGATGAAGCCGGGTTCGTGCTGGAGGCCGTCGCGGGCGAAGCATTCGCAGATCGTGGCGTGGGTCATTGCAGGAAGGCCTGCAGGGCGGCGGTGAAGGCGGCGGGGCGTTCGATGCAGGGGAGGTGGCCGGCTTCGGGGATTTCGACGTAGCGGGATGCGGGGATGAGGTGGGCGAGGGCCTGCATGGTGGCGGGCATGGCGCCGTCCCGGGCGCCGGCGATGAGGAGGGTGGGTTGGGCGATGCCGGGGAGGGTGGGGGTGACATCGTAGGATTGGAGGGCGCGGGCGCAGGCGACGAAGCCTTCGAGGGGGGTGGCGGCGATCATGGCTCGGGTTCTTGGGATGGCCGGGTTGGATTCGGCGTGGGAGGCGGGGGCGAACCAGCGTTGGATGGTTGCGTCGGCGAATTCCGCCATGCCGCGGGTTCGGGCGGCGGCGATGCGGTCGGCCCAGGCCTGGGCGCCGCCGGGTGCGGTGGCGGCCTGGCCGTCGCTGGCGACGAGGCGGGCGATGCGGCCGGGGTGGCGGGGGGCGAGGGCGAAGCCGGTGGCGGCGCCCATGGAGCATCCGACGAAGGTGGCGTGCTGGACGCCGAAGTGGGCCATGAGGGCGAGGGCGTCGGCGGCGAGCTGGTCGAGGGTGGCGGGGTTCTGGGGGATGGAGGTGCCGCCGTGGCCGCGCTGGTCGTAGCGGAGGATGCGGTGGGTTGGGGCGAGGGCTTCGACCTGGTGGTCCCAGAGGGTGAGGTCGGTGGCGAGGGAGTTGCTGAAGACGATCCAGGGGGCGGATTCGGGGCCGTCCAGGCGGCAGTTGAAGGTGAGGCCGTCGTGGTCGACGGGGGTCATGGTCTTTGTGCCGAGATTGCACGATCCACCACCAAGGGCACCAAGAACACCAAGAAAAACTCGGGATTCCGAGAGCATTGGTGATCTTGGTGTTCTTGGTGGTGGATCTTTCTGGTCATGGCCGTACTTTGGGTTCGGGGGTGGCGACGATGGTGGGTTGAAGGACCCACCGTACGATACGGTTCATGGGGGGGCTTCGCGTTCGGCGCGGAGGGTGGCGAGGATTTCGGGCATTCGGGCGGCGGCGGTGTCGTGGAGGTCGTCGTAGAGGCTGGTGCCGTGGGCGTCGATGCCGACGGTGAGGGGGCCGAGGGACTCGACGCGGAGGGTGACGAGGCGGAAGTGGGCGATGAGGTCGGTCCAGTGGACGCTGACGACGGATTTGATGGCGTCGGAGTGGAGGGGGGCGCCGCCGCCGAGGAAGGAGAGGTAGACGCAGCCGCATTCCTGCATGGCCCGGGCGCTGGCGCGGTCGAGCCCGCCCTTGCCGCCGACGGCGCGGAGACCGAGGCGGCGGATGAAACCGGGCATGTAGGGGTTGAAGCGGGTGCTGGTGGTGGGGTTCATGTAGAGGACCTCGAAGCCGTCCGGCGTGTCCTGGCTGTAGCTGCCGAGGTGGAAGAGTGCGCCGCCGTGGAGGTCGACGGGGAGGGGGCGGTGTTCGTCGAGGTGCTGCTGGATGCGCTGGTGGGTGGGGAGGCCGGCGGTGATGGTCATTTCGCCGTCGAGGGTGAGCTGGTCGCCGGCGCGGAGGGTTCGGACGTCGGGCTCGGAGAGGGGGAGGGTCATGTGGTGGAAGGTCATTCGAGGCGCTCGATGCGGCCGTCGGCGTGGAGGCGGGCGGTGGTGCGGCGGTTGATCCAGCAGTTGAAGCAGACGGCGACGGGGGTGAAGCCGTGGCCGGCGGAGAAGGCGACGTGGACGCCCAGCGCCGTCGTGTCGCCGCCGGTGCCCATGGGGCCGAACCCGGTCCTGTTCACGGCGCGGAGGAGGCGGTCCTCCATGGCGGCGAGGATGGGTTCGGGGTTGGTCTGGCCGAAGGGGCGGAGGGCGGCCTGCTTCGCGATCTTGGCGCAGTGGTCGAAGGTGCCGCCGATGCCGACGCCGATGACGACGGGGGGGCAGTGCTGGGAGCCGGCCTTCATCACGCAGTCCATGACGTAGGTCTCGATTGTTTCGAGGCTGGGGTAGCTGAAGATCTCGAGGGCGGCCCAGCGGCCGGAGCCGAGGGCCTTGGGGGAGCAGGTGACGTCGATCCAGTCGACGCCGTCGACCATGTCCCAGGTGATGATGGGCATGTCCTTGCCGGCATAGCCGCGGGCGTTGGTGAGCGGGTTGGTGACGTGCTTGAGGATGGGGGGGGAGATGGTCTCGACCAGGTCCTGGAAGCCGTCGCGGATGGCGCGCTTGATGTCGCCCTGCATGTGGACGGCGGTGCCGACGTCGACGACGTAGACGGGGACGCCGGAATCGGAGCAGACGAGGCGGTCCTCGCGTTCCGCCTTTTCGGCGCTGCGGAGCATGACCTGGAGGGTTTGGCGGGCGACGTCGTGCGTTTCCGTGCCGATGGCCCGGCGGAGCGCGTCCAGCGTGTTGTCGGGCACCTTTTTCAATGCGGCCCCGTAGAGCTGCGCGGCGGCGGTGCGCATCTGCTGGTAGGTGACGGGCACGGGCGCTCCCTGTAAAGGCACATGGTCTGGCCTTTTGTCTTAAGGGGCACGATAGTCGGGCGGTGGGCGGTCTGCAATCGGGGGGACGGGATGCACGAGGTTCTGATGCTGGCGCCGGTTCCGCCCGAGGTTCGGGCCGGGTTGGCGGCGCGGTTCACGCTGGTGGACGGGCGGGAGGCGGGGGACCGGGGGCGGTTCGTGGCGGCGGTGACGACGAGCGTCGTGGGGCTGGATGCGGCGGGGATGCGGGGGTTGCCGGGGTTGCGGCTGCTGGGGTGCGTGGGGGTTGGGCTGGACCGGATCGACGTCGAGGAGGCGGGCCGGCGGGGGATCGTGGTCGCGCATACGCCGGATGCGGTGCGCACGGATACGGCGGATGCGGCGGTGGCGCTGGTGTATGCGACGGTGCGGCGGGTTGCGGAGGCGGACCGGTTCGTTCGGGCGGGTCGGTGGGGGAAGGAGCGGATGCCGGCGTCGCGGCGGGTGACGGGAATGAAGGCGGGGGTGGTGGGGCTGGGGCATATCGGGGCGATGGTGGCGCAGCGGCTGGCGGGGTGCGGGCTGGAGGTGGCCTGGACGGGGCCCCGGGCCAAGGCGGGGGTGGCGTGGCGGCATGTCGCTTCGGTGGAAGAGCTGGCGGGGTGGGCGGATGTGCTGGTGCTGTGCTGCCCGGGGGGGGAGGCGACGCGGGGGCTGGTGTCCGCGGAGGTCTTGCGGCGGTTGGGGGCGGCCGGGTTCCTGGTGAACGTGGCCCGGGGGACGGTGGTGGATGAGGGGGCGTTGATTGCGGCCTTGGAGAGCGGGGGGATCGCGGGGGCGGGGCTGGATGTGTTTGCGGAGGAGCCGGGGTTGGACGGGCGGTTCGTGGGGATGGGGAACGTGGTGCTGATGCCGCATTATGCGGCGGTGACGGGGGAGGCGCGGGGGGAGATGGCGGCGACCTTGGTGGCGGCGGTTTC